>NZ_VJZC01000350.1 GCF_009377185.1 Streptomyces spongiae | reverse complement strand
TACCCGTCCCATCCCCCAGGGGCTCCGCCCCTTCGACCCCACCGGGGCTCCACCCTGGACCCCCTTTCGAGGGCCAGCCCCCGGACCCCCGTTCCTCAAACGCCGGAGGGGCTGATTTGGTGCGCGCCGGAGGGGCTGGTTCGTTCCGTCTCACTATCCGAACCCACTTGGCCCTCGCCCCCACCCCCGGCCATACTGCTCGCATGCTCCAGCACCAGACGTTCGTCTTTACCTATGGCAACCGGCCCACCGGCTGCCATGGTCGTGCTGCTTGAGCAACTGACAAGCGACTTCCCAGGCGCCCCGGGCCGACAAGGCCCGGGGCGTTCTGCTGTTTCCGGGGCCTGCCGCTCCGGGGCTTCCTTCCTGAACACGAGCAAGGAGCCCCCGCAATGACCACCACCACCGAAGCCACCGAAGCCACCGAAGCCACCGAAGCCACCGATGTGATCACGGGCGCACGCGAACGCATCGACGCTCTGGACGACCGGATCATCGGACTCATCCAGGAGCGGATGGCCGTCTCCGCGGTCGTGCAGGACGCCCGTATCGCCTCCGGCGGCCGCCGTGTGAACCTCTCCCGCGAGATGGAGATCCTCGCCCACTACAGCGAGGCCCTCGGCAAGCCCGGTACCTCCCTCGCCATGACCCTGCTGGAACTGTGCCGGGGCCGCATCTGAGCCACAGCCCCCGCGCACACGGCGCACCACCCCGCTCGCAAGCCCGGCGCACGCACGTCCGCACCCCCTCTCACCCGTACGGCGCGTGACCGCCGTACGACACGTTTCGTTGGTCCTGGTGTCCGTGTCCGTGCCAGCCAGGTGCGGGCCCGAGAAAACCACGCGTGGCTCCGCTGGGGCGATGAGGCGTACGGATCGTGAGTGCGCCGTGGGACCTCGCTCCAGGGTCGTGACCGGACGGCAGGGGACAGCAGCCCGGTCACCCAGGATCGGTCGGCTTCGGGGACGCCCGGAGCCGACCGGCGAAATCTGTTCAAGGGTGGTCGAAACGGTTGCGGAGGCCGCGCCCCATCCAGCACGATGCAGGGACAGCCCGCACCGGACAACAGCATTGCCCCACCTGACTGCCAATGGTCCAGGCCACGTACGCGCCCCCAGTGCGCCGGGGCGCCGACCGAAGGGTCCCGTCCGGCGCATCGGTGGACCGAGAACCAATCAAGCGGCGCAACCCCCCGGCGCCGCTCCCGAGGCACCGGCGCTGCCCTGACGTCGGTGCTGACTCAGAAGAGCCCCGCGGGACGCGTCCCGCGGGGCTCTTCGCAGTCCGCCCCAGCGAGCGGGACATCGGCGGACCGGCTCAGCCCGCAGTTCAGCCCGCGGCCTTCTCCAGCTCGGCCAGCTTCGTCAGCTGAGCCTCGATCACATCCGCCGGCACCTGCGCCTTGTCCGCGTCGAGGACGTTCATGGCGTAGAACGCCGCGAGCGTCGGCCCGCTGCGGACGATCGTGAAGGTCATGGGCACGTCGGTGCCCTCGATGGAGCCCTTCATCTGGTACGAGACCGCCTCGTCGCCCTGCTTCGGGTCGGGCAGGGCCTTGACGCCGCTGTACTTGTAGTCGGTGTGCTCGAAGGCGGTGCACGACTTCGACGCCGTGCGCAGGCCGGCCATCACCTTCTCGGCGTCGCTCTGCTCGTCGTGCGCCAGCAGAGCGAGCGAGACGACGGTCGCGTTGAGGTCGCTCGTCGCCGTGAGGGTGCGGGCCGTGCGGAGCTCGGCCCGCGGGGTGGAGGTGAAGAAGAACATGTCCGCGACGGACTGGCAGGCGGCCGGCTCGGCGGGCACGGTCTCGGCGGGGATGTCCCCCTCCGGCGTCTTCGCGACCTTGTAGTTCTTGATGTCACCGCTCACGATGGCGGCCTTCTCCAACTGGGCCTCGGTCAACGGAGCCGGGCCACCACCGCTCGTGGCACCGCCCCCGCCGCCCTCCGAGCCGCCCTTCCCCTCGTCGGCCGCCTTGGTGGCGGTCGCCCCGGTCGGCTTCCCCTCGGTGTCCTTCTCGTCGTCGCCCCCACCGCACGCCGCAGTGAATCCCAGCGTGGCCACGACCGAAACTGCCACGACAACCCGCGACATCCTTGACTTCACATTCCCCGCCTTCGATTCCGGCGCACCCCCCGCACGCCCTGCACGCGCCGCACGCCCTGCACGCGCCGCACGCCCTGCGCACCCTGCGCACCATCGCGACATCACGCCATACGACCGGTCCCTGTGCATCCCCATGCATCCACATGTGACCCACACCACATAAGAATTCTGTGAAAACGGGCGCAACCCTTCACAGGTCTCACGGGTCACATGTGCAGAACCAACGACCATGCCCGCGCCCCGCGGCATGGCGGCCGCCCCGACCCGCACCCGGATGAGGTCCCGATGAAGCTTCGCCGTGCTCTGGCCACAGCGGCCGCGGCGGCTGTCCTGGCGCCGCCGGCCCTGCTGTCGGCCCCGGCCGCGTTCGCCGACGAGCCGTCGACGCCGAACGGGACCCCGAGCACGAGCACGCCCGGGGCGGCCCCCGAGTCCACCCCCGGGGCGACGCCGGAGACCACTCCGCCCACCACGACGTCGGAGCCGGAGGCCACCCCCTCCACGTCCGCGCCGGTGGACCAGAAACCCGCCGCGAACACGGCCGGAGCCCGGACCCCGACGTCCACCCCGTCCCAGTCGAGCGCGGCGGACCCCTTGGACCCCGACATCCCGTTCTGCGAGGAGCTGGACGAGGACTTCGACGACGTCAAGGTGTCCGCCGAGGTCAAGGGCCTGCCCGGCAAGATCGTCGCGGGCAGCGGGCGCCACGCCTTCCAGCTGGTCGTCACCAACGACAGTGACGTGGACGTCAGCAGGGTCGCCTTCTACGCCGAGGTCGAGAACGACGAGGCGGACGAGGACAAGTTCCTCAGCCCCCACGCCGACCTGGAGTTCAAGAACCCCGAGGACGGCAAGTGGACCCGGATCGGGGACGACGACTGGGCCGGTGACTACTTCTCCTACGTCGACGAGCTGAAGGCGAAGGCGAGTGAGAAGTTCGATCTGCGCGTCAGCATCGACGCGAAGGCGCCCGTGGGCGACGCCTGGTCCTTCGGTTCCGGCGCCTACCTCGACAAGGTCGACGATCAGGACTGCGTCGCCGAGGGATGGGCCGAGGCCGACTTCGAGGTACTGAAGGCCGGCACCAGCAACCCGGACCCGGGTGAGGCCGAGCCGGGTGACAAGGACGAGAAGGACGAGAAGGACTCCGTGAAGAAGCCGCAGGGCGACGTCTCCGAGCTGCCGACCGGCAGCCTCGCCCACACCGGTTCGAGTTCCGCGCTGCCCGTCATCGGCCTCGTCGGCGGTATCGCCGTCGTCGCCGGCGCCGGCGCGGTGTTCCTGGTCCGCCGCCGCAAGGGCGAGGACACCACCGCGTAGGACATCCCGGGCCGCGTAAGGCATCACGGCTCGCACAAGCAAGGAGGACCCGCGCTCGGAGGGGAGCGCGGGTCCTTCTCCTCTTCTACGGGACCTCGTACTCCTTCTACGGGTCCTCGTACTCCGCTACTTCTTCGGCGGCACCGTCGGCACCCCCAGGAACGGCAGCCGCAGCGCGCCGAACGCGTGCACCGGGACCGCCGGGTGCCGTGGCTCCACCGGCTTCAGCCGTTCGTACGCGGCGCCCTGGGCCGGACGCGGGTCGGCCTCGCCCCTGTTGGGCCAGTACGACATCGCGCGCTCGGCCTGGGCGGTGATGGTGAGCGAGGGGTTCACACCGAGGTTGGCCGAGACCGCGGCGCCGTCGACGACCGAGATGCCCGGGTGGCCGTACAGCCGGTGGTACGGGTCGATCACGCCCTCCTCGGGGGACGCCCCGATCGGGCAGCCACCCAGGAAGTGCGCGGTGAGCGGGGTGCCCGCCAGCTCGCCGACGTTGCTGCCGGCGAAACCGTTGATCTCGGCGGCGAGGGCGGAGGCGGCCTCCGTGGCGGCCCTGATCTGCTTGGGGTTGGGGGCGCCGTGTCCCTGGCGTGCCGTCAGCAGCCCCTTCCCCACGCCCTTCTCCTTCAGGTACGTGGTCAGGGAGTTGTCCAGGGACTGCATCACCAGGCCGATGATGGTCCGCTCCGACCAGCGTCGGTTGGACAGCGAGCGGACCACGAGCCACGGGTGCCGGGCGGCGTGCGCGAGCCAGCCCAGAACCCTCGACGAGCCTTCCGCGTACGGCACTTGGAGGATCGACAGGCCACCCATCGAGTTGGATCCCTTGCCGTAGCGGACGGGCTCGATGTGGGTGTTCTCGTCGGGGTGGATCGAGGAGGTGATGGCCACGCCCCGCGTGAAGTCGGCCCGCTGCGCGCCGTGCGCCTTGCGGTAGCGCCGGTCGTCGGTCTGCGCGCCCACCAGCGCCTCGGAGTTGGTGCGGGTCAGCATGCCCAGCCTCGGTGAGAGGTAGGGCAGTTGGCCGCCCGCCTTCATACGGTGCAGCAGCGTCTGGGTGCCGTACGTGCCGGCGGCGAGGACGACGCGCCGAGCCTTGAAGACCCGCCCTTCGCTCTTCCGCCTCTCATCGGTCGGGAGCGTCGCGACGGCGTACCCGCCCTGCGAGTCGTCGGTGACCGACACGACCGTCGTCATCGGGTGGACGACGGCGCCCGACTTCTCGGCCAGATACAGGTAGTTCTCGTTGAGGGTGTTCTTCGCGCCGTGGCGGCAGCCCGTCATGCACTCGCCGCACTCGCTGCAGGCCCTGCGGGCAGGCCCGGCGCCACCGAAGTACGGGTCGGCGACCTCCTCGCCGGGTGCGGCCTTCGCCTGGCCCTCCGCGTCCTCGCCGTCGCCGAAGAACACACCCACGGGGGCCAGGTGGAAGCTGTCACCGACGCCCATCCGTTCGGCGGCGGCCTTGAGGTGGACGTCCGACGGGGTCATGGTCGGGTTGATCCGTACGCCGAGCATGCGACGGGCCTGGTCGTAGTACGGCCGCAGCTCCTCCTGCCAGTTGGTGATGTCCTTCCACTGCGGGTCCTCGAAGAACGGCTTCGGCGGTACGTAGAGGGTGTTGGCGTAGTTGAGGGAGCCGCCTCCGACTCCGGCGCCCGCCAGCACCATCACGTTGCCCAGCAGGTGGATGCGCTGGATGCCGTACATGCCCATCCTGGGCGCCCACAGGTAGTTCTTGAGGTCCCAGGAGTTCTTCGGCAGCGACTCGCGGGTGAAGCGGCGGCCTGCTTCCAGGACGCCTACGCGGTAGCCCTTCTCCGTGAGGCGTAGTGCGGTCACCGAGCCGCCGAAGCCGGAGCCCACCACGATCACGTCATAGTCGTATGCGGAGTTCTCCTGGGGCACGTGCTGTCTCCTCGTTGAGTGTGCAGTGCGGGTTGTCCGTGGGTTCTCGCGCAGTTCCCCGCGCCCCTTTCAGGGGCGCCCCCTAGCGCAGCCTCAGTGCCTTCATCGCCCTCAGGCTCCTGCTCATGAACTGTGCGTACTTCTCGTCGTCCATCCCCAGCGCCGGCGCCATCGGCAGCACCCGCTGCTGGGCGATCGTCTGGGCCTCGGTGTACTTGAGGATGCCCTCGGAGCCGTGCCGGCGGCCGAGGCCGGAGTCCTTCATACCGCCCATGGGCGACTGGACGCTGCCGTACGCGGAGGCGTAGCCCTCGTTGACGTTGACCGTGCCGGTGCGCAGCCGGGAGGCGACCTCGCGTCCGCGCCTGCCGTCCTTGGTCCAGACGGACGAGTTCAGGCCGTACGCCGTGGAGTTGGCGAGCTCGACGGCCTCGTCCTCGTCCTTGAAGCGGTAGATGGAGACGACCGGGCCGAAGGTCTCCTCGCCGCACACGGCCATGGGGGCCTCGACGCCCTCCAGGATGGTCGGCTCGTAGAAGTACGGGCCGATGTCCGGGCGGGCCACACCACCGGCGACGACCTTCGCGCCCTTGGCGACGGCCTCGTCCACGTGCCGTGTGACGGTCTCCAGCTGCCGCTCCCCCACCAGCGAGCCCATCTCGGCTCCGTACGCGAGGGATGCGCCGAGCCGCATGGCCTTGGTACGGGCGGCGAACCGCTCGACGAAGGCGTCGGCGATCGACTCGTGGACGTACAACCGCTCGATGGAGATGCAGAGTTGACCGGCGGACGAGAAGCAGGCGCGGACGGCGCCGGCCGCGGCCTTCTCGATGTCGGCGTCCTCCAGGACCAGCATGGCGTTCTTGCCGCCGAGTTCGAGTGACACGCCTACGAGCCGAGCGGCGGCGCCCTGGGCGACCTCGCGGCCGGTGCGGGTGGAGCCGGTGAACGAGACGTAGTCGGCGTGCTTGACGACCTCCGGTCCGACCACCGGGCCGTCGCCGAGCACGACTTGGAAGACCTCGGCGGGCAGTCCGGCCTCGATGAGCAGGTCGCGGGCCCACAGCGCGGTGAGGGCGGTCTCCGTGTCGGGCTTCATCACGACCGCGTTGCCGGCGACGAAGGCGGGGATGGCGTCACCGACCGACAGTTCCAGGGGGTAGTTCCAGGGGGCGATCTGGCCGATCACACCGCGCGGGTGGCGCAGTTCGGTGACGCGGGTGAGGGTGGGCATGGCGCCCGCGTGCCGCTTGGGCTTCAGGTACGAGGTCGCCTTGCGCCCGTAGTGGCGGGCGGCCACGGCGACGGCCTGGACCTCCTCGTGCGCGTGCAGACGCGCCTTGCCGGTCTCCAGCTGGATCAGGTCCAGCACCTCGGCCTGGCGCTCCAGCACCAGGTCGTGGAAGCGGAGCAGGACGGCGGCACGCTCGCGTACGGGTCGCTGGGCCCAGACGGCCTGTGCCCTGCGCGCCTGTTCGTAGGCGTTCGCCACGTCCTCGGGGGTGGACTCGGGCAGGTCGGCCAGCTTCTCACCGGTGAACGGCGTGTGGTTGGCGGTGCGGCCGGAGCCGGCCACACCCTTGGTGAGCTGCGCTACCAGCTCCGGCGTGACCACGTCGGCGGCGGTGCGGGCGCCCTGGGGGGCGGGCGCGAGCGGGTTGGTGCCGGGGGTTGCGTCCATGCCGGTCTTCTCCGGGGCCTGCGAGTCCATCATGACGCGCAGGGTATGCCTGCGCGGAGCCTTTTGGTACCCGGCGGTAACAGGCTTTCACCGGGCGCACACACCATGCCAGCGATCAGTGGCAACGAATGCACTGATCAGGGCGTGGGGCCGGTGAGGGAGACGCGCACGATGACGACTTGATCACGTCGTGAGAGCCTTCGGGCACGTCGTGAGGATCTTCAGTCGCGGTCCTGTGGGTCCCGTCCCTTCCACCGCTTCTGCCGGTCCTGCCAGGTCTGCCGGCTCTGCCACCCACGCCATGCCTGTGGGTCGCGCCACGTGTTCGGGTCGCGCCAGTCCCGTTGTCCCCGCGTGTTCCGGTCGCCGTGGCCTCCCCTCCAGTCGCCGCTCCAGTCGCCCCAGCCCTGGCGGCTCTTGGGCAGGGCCGTGCGGCCCACCGCGGCCGCGAGCTTGCGCAGCCGTCGCCAGTCCATGGGCGGCTTGGCCTCCGGGACGCCGGGGCGGTCGGCGGGGACCCGTACGCGCAGGGCCCCGGGCTCGATCCGGCACCGTACGGGTGTGGGCAGGACCAGTGCCTCGCCGTCGACGCCCACCTCGATCTCGGCCCGGTCGGCCTGGACGACGATCTCGGCGGCGGTGAGGACCGTGAGCCCGGGGGCGTTCGGTCCCAGCAGCAGGGCGGCGGCCTCGGCGGCGCTCTCGACCTTGACGCCGAGCACCCCGAGCACCCCGGAGTCGAGCCGTTCCCGGCGTCCGAGGCCCGCGAGGTCGTCGCTCCGGTAGGGGTTGTTGCTCACGAGCACGGCCTGGGGCGCCTCGATGACGGTGTTCTGGGCGCGTGCCACGAGCCGTGGCCCTCTCTGGTGGGTGAGCAGTTCGGGCAGCAACTCCAGCGTCGTACGGACCTTGTCGTCCCGGTACTCCGGGCTCTGCACGACGGCGGCGTAGGCACCGAAGGAGGCGTTGTTCACGAAGGGGTGGGTGTCGGCGAAGCCGAGGTCGACGCGGAGTTCGACGCCCGCGTCGGTGAGCGCGTCGAGGCAGGCGGCCGGGTCGTCCCGGTCGAGGCCGAGGTCCATGGCGAAGTGGTTGCGGGTGCCGGCGGAGATGACGAGGAAGGGGATGCCGTGCTCCGCGGCGACCGCTGCCACAAGGGCCTGTGTGCCGTCCCCGCCGGCGACCCCGAGCAGGTCGGCTCCCCGGTCGACGGCGTCCCGGGCGAGGGCGACGACGTCCTCGTGCCGTGCGGGGTCCAGCAGGTGGACCTGTGCCCCCAGGCGCTCGGCCCTCTCCTTCAGCCCGAACCGCTCGACCTTCCCGCCCCCGGACCGCGGGTTCATGATGAGGAACGGCCGGGTCGGGGCCGGCGTCCGGTACTCACGCACCCGTACGTGGTGCGACTTGGTGCTGCTGAGGGCGAACTTCCCGGCCCAGACCGCGAGCGCCCACAGCGCCAGGGACACCACGACGACCCACAGCAGATTGGCGGCGGCGAAGAACCCGAGGACCGTGACGGGCGCGGCGACCGCGAGCAGCGCGGCGGCGATCCGGGCCGCGCCCTTGCGCGTCAGCACCCACCACAGCGCGGCGACGGTGACGGCCACCCCGAGCAGCCCGACGCCGACGAGCACGAGGCTCTGGGCACGGGCGACCCCGAGGGGCAGGAGGACGGAGAGGCCGGCGGCCCCGAGCGCGATGCGCGCTGCCCAGCGCTGGGTGGCGTGGGCGCGTTCGTCAACGTACATGGAGGCGCACCTCTGGCCGGGCGGTGGGGTTCATCGGATCCCGTTCTCCTCGCGCTCCTGGCCGTGTGCGTCCGCGGCCGGACGCCGTCGCGGAGCGGCCACGGCGCAGAGCGTAGCCGCCGCCACCGCCCCACCTCGCCCTTCCACACAGATGATCCACAGCCCGTGGCGTGCGGATACCCCGAGCCGCCCCTCAGTCACCGACAACGGGGTCGGCCATGGCCACGAATGGCCGAATCACAGCTTGTTGATGTCCAGGTTCGCGATCGCCGCCTTCGCCACCTCGCGGCCGCGCTCCGTGAAGTCGCCCTTGCCGGGGTAGCTGATGGTGAGCTTGTACATGTCCCCGGCCTTGCTCCGGTAGTAGAAGATCTCCACCTCGCGGGGGCGGGGGTCCTGGCTGTCGGTGGTCGTGTACGTGACGGTGTTCTCGGCCGACTTACCACTCTCGTACGTGGTCTCCTTGGGAGCGGTCTTTGGCCCCTCGGGCATGGACAGGTCGTAGCTGCCCTCGTTCTTGAACTTCTCGTTGTCGGCGTACATCTCGGCCGCCGCGGAGTTCTTGATCTGGTTCAGGGAGTCCTGGGACTTCCGGGCCACGTTCACGCCGATCCAGATGCCGCCGCTCCAGTCGGAGTAGGTCACCCAGTTCTTGTCCCGGTCGTCGGCGTCGGGCCGGGTGACCTGGTAGTCCGCGGGCACGCCGAGCGTCACGCCGAGCCGCGGGTGCGCCCTGGTCTTCCAGCCCTCCGGCAGCGGTCCCGCGAACGGGTCGGCGACCACCAGGTACGCCGCCACCGCGCCCGCGACGACCGCGGCGCCGAGGCCGAACAGGGTCTTGCGGCCGATACGGACGCCCTTGCCGCCGGGGCCGGAGAACTGGACGACCTGGGTGGTTTCCGGGGCCGGGGGTCTGGCGGCCTCCTCCAGGAGGGCGCGGACCCGGTCGGCGGACGGGCGGCGTGCCGGGTCCTTGTTCAGCAGGCCGTTGATGACCTCGGCGAGCGGGCCGCCCGCGGAAGCGGGCGCGGCGGGGGTGGAGTTGAGGACGGACTGGAGGGTCGCGGGGGTGTTGGTGCGGCGGAAGGGCGAGACGCCCTCGGTGGCCGCGTAGAGGAGGACACCGAGCGACCACAGGTCCGACGCCGGGCCCGGGCGCTGGCCCAGGACGCGCTCCGGCGCGATGTACTCGGGCGAGCCGACGAAGTTGCCGGTGTCCGTCAGGTTCGTCTCGCCCTCGATCTGGGCGATGCCGAAGTCGGTGAGGACGACGCGGTCGTGGCGGCCGAGGAGGACGTTGTCGGGCTTGACGTCGCGGTGCAGGATGCCCGCCGCGTGGGCCGCCTCCAGGGCACCCAGTACCTCTAGTCCCAGCTTCGCCGCGTCGCGCACGCCGAGGGTGCCCTCCTGGAGCGCGGCGCCCAGCGAACGCCCCTGCACCAGCTCCATCACGATCCACGGTTGGCCGTCCACGACCGCCACGTCGTGCACGTTGACGACCGCCGGGTGGTCGAGCCGGGCCGCGGCGCGCGCCTCGCGGCGCATGCGTTCGAAGGCTTTGGCTCGTTCGCGATCGGGAAGATGGTCCGGGACGCGGGGCTCCTTGACGGCGACCTCGCGGTCCACCGTCTCGTCCTTGGCCCGCCAGACCGTGCCCATGCCGCCGTGACCGAGCTTGGCGAGCAGCCGGTAGCGGTCGGCTATCAGACGTCCGGCGCCCGGGTCGTCGTGCGGGGGCTGGGCGTCATTCTGTGTGGGGGTCGCGTGCGGAGGCCTCGCGTGCGGGGCGGGCCCGGGC
>NZ_VJZC01000349.1 GCF_009377185.1 Streptomyces spongiae | reverse complement strand
GGACATGACCTCCCTCGCCCCACCGGCCGTAGGCGTTCGGACGCCCTGGGAAGCCCTCCCCACCACCGTGCGCGCCGCCGTCGCGGACATGCTCGGCGCACCCGTCGCACGGGCGGTCACGCAGACGGGCGGGTTCTCACCCGGCGTGGCCGCACGGGTGACCACGGCCGGAGGCCGACGGGCGTTCGTGAAGGCGGTGAGCGCCGAGGTCAACCCCGTCAGCCCGGGGATGCACCGCGAGGAGGCCCGGAACGCCGCAGCCCTGCCCCCCGACGTCCCCGCGCCCCGGTTCCTCGGCTCGTACGACGACGGCACCTGGGTCGCGCTCGTCTTCGAGGACGTGGCGGGACGGCAGCCGACCGTGCCGTGGCGCGAATCCGAGCTGGCACTCGTGCTGGACGCCGTCGGAAAGTTGAGTCGCACGCTCACGCCCGCGCCCTTCGACGCCCCCACCGTCGTCGAGAGCCTGGCCGAAGCCTTTCGCGGCTGGCAGCAGGTGATCGACGAGGGAGACGAGGGAGACGAGGGAGGCGACGGAGCAGTCCTCGACCCCTGGACCGTGAGCCATCTGCCGCACCTCGCCGAGCTCGCCGCCTCCTGGACCGGCCTCGCCGACGGCGACACCCTCGCCCACTGCGACCTCCGCGCCGACAACATCCTGCTCACCGAGGACGGGCGTGTCGTGTTCGTCGACTGGCCGCACGCACGGCGAGGGGCCGCGCCCTGGTTCGACCTGCTGCTCATGCTGCCGTCCGTGCGGGCACAGGGCGGCCCTGATCCGGAGGAGGTGTTCGCCGCGCATCCCCTGGGGCGCGACGCCGAGTCGGACGCGGTCACCGCGACCCTCGCGGGCTTCGCCGGGTTCATGATCAGGAACTGTCGGCAGCCTCCGCCGCCCGGTCTCCCGACGCTGCGTGCCTTCCAGCGGGCGCAGGGCGAGGCCGCGCTGGAGTGGCTCAGGAAGCGGCTCGGATGAGGGCGCGCATCACGCGCGTGTCCTCGCCCATCTCCGGATGCCACTGGACGCCCAGCACCCAGGCCCGACCGGGCAGCTCGACCGCCTCCACGGTGCCGTCCTCGGCGTACGCCGACGCGACGAGCCCCTCGCCGAGGCGGTCCACCGCCTGGTGGTGGTACGTCGGCACGGCGGTCCCCTCGGGCGCGATGTCCGCGTACAGGGTGCCCGGCACGGGCTTCACCGCGTGCCGGCCGAACTCACCCACCTGCGTGACGTGGCCGTCCAGGTGCTGGATCAGCGTTCCGCCGAGGGCCACGTTGAGGAGCTGCATGCCGCGGCAGATCCCCAGGAGCGGGGTTCCGGCGGCCAGCGCCGCGCGGATCAGGGCGAGCTCCCAGGCGTCGCGCTCCGGCGCGGGCGGACCGGTGCGGGGGGAGCGCTCGGCGCCGTACTGGGCGGGGTCGACATCGGGGCCGCCCGCGATCACCAGGCCGTCGAGGCGGGCGACCGTCTCGACGGCGTACGACGGATCGTCCGGCGGCAGCATCGCGGCCAGACCGCCCGCCGCCTGGACCAGTCGCGGGTAGCCGACCGGCAGCAGCGCGGCCTCCAGCTCCCAGACGCCCCAGCGCGCGCCGGACTCCAGATACGTACTCACACCGATCAGCGGCCTGGCCACGCGGTTCTCCCTCGCACTCAAGTGGTTCGTACTCACGAGGACGCCTCCTCAATGGGGCACGTTCATACCTTTGCCGGGTCCACGTCGGAAGGCAAGTGCCGCCCAGCGGCCCGGCCCCCTCACGCCAGGAACCCCCGCAACAGCGCCGCCGTCCCCGCGCAGTGCTCCCGCGTCATCTCCCGCGCCCCGTCCGCGTCCCCGTCCAGCACCGCCTCGACGATCGCGCCGTGCTGCCGCTGCGAGTGCTCCAGGTTCCGGACCAGCAGCGGGATGCAGTCGAGCAGGTCGTTGACCGTCGCGCGGACGGCCGCGTACTGGGCCGTGAGGGACGGGGAGCCGCTCAGCTCCGCGAGCGTGAGGTGGAAGAGGGTGTCCAGCCGACGGTAGTCGGTCAGCGGCGCGTCCTGGGTACGGGCCAGCGCCTCGCGGAGGCGGTCCGCCCGCTCGCCGGTCAGACCGTGCGACGCGCACAGCCCGGCCGCGCCCACCTCCAGGACCTCGCGGAAGCGCAGCACGTCCTCGATGTCGACCCTCTCGATACGGCGCCGCAGCTCGTCCTGGCCGCCCACGTCGGTCCGGGGGAGCACGAACGTGCCGCCGTACCGTCCGCGCCGCGACTCCACCAGCCCCTGATCCTGAAGCACCTTGAGGACCTCGCGGAGCGTGACCCGGCTGATCCCGAGCCGCTCGGCCAGCTCCCGCTCCGCGGGCAGCCGCTCGCCGCCGGGCACCAGGCCGAGCCGTACGACTTGCAGGATCTGCTCCAGGGCCTCCTCGAAGCCGTTGCCCGCCCGTACCGGACGCAGCACCGGGGCCAGCCCGTCGTACGGGCCGCTGTCAGGTTCCACCGACATCCGGCCGTGCCCCCTTCCCAAGCAAAGGTTCTCCGCAATACCTTAGGGCTCTCGGCCCGGGTGAAGAAGCCGGCGGAAGCCGATATGAGTCGGCGGAAGCCGATCTGAGTTGGCTGAAGCCGGCGAATGCCGGAAGAAGCACCGAGCCCGGCCGAAGAAGCGCGTACCAGCGCGACACAGCCCGAAGGAGGCCCTCCCGTGGCAGACCGCACACCCCCGCTCGGTGTCGAGGAACTGCACGCCCTCGTCGCGGGCGGCGAGATCGACACTGTCGTCCTGGCCTTCCCGGACATGCAAGGACGTCTCCAGGGCAAGCGGTTCGCCGCGCGTTTCTTCCTCGACGAGGTGCTCCAGCACGGGACCGAAGGCTGCAACTACCTGCTCGCCGTCGACACCGAGATGAACACGGTCGACGGGTACGAGATGTCCTCCTGGGACCGGGGCTACGGCGACTTCGCCATGCACCCGGACCTGAGCACACTGCGCCGGGTGCCCTGGAACGAGGGTACGGCGATGCTGATCGCCGACCTCGCCTGGAACGACGGCTCCCCGGTCGTGGCCGCGCCCCGCCAGATACTGCGCCGCCAGCTCGACCGGCTCGCCGAGCTCGGCTACACCGCCCAGGTCGGCACCGAGCTGGAGTTCATCGTCTTCAAGGACACGTACGAGCAGGCGTGGGACGCCAACTACAGAGGGCTCACGCCGGCCAACCAGTACAACATCGACTACTCGGTCCTCGGAACGGGCCGTGTCGAGCCCCTGCTGCGCCGGATCAGGAACGAGATGGCGGCGGCCGGGCTGACCGTCGAGTCCGCCAAGGGCGAGTGCAACCCCGGCCAGCACGAGATCGCCTTCAAGTACGACGAGGCCCTGGTCACCTGCGACCAGCACGCCGTCTACAAGACCGGCGCCAAGGAGATCGCCGCGCAGGAGGGCGTGTCGCTCACCTTCATGGCCAAGTACAACGAGCGCGAGGGCAACTCCTGCCACATCCACCTGTCGCTGGCGGACGCCGACGGCGCGAACGTCATGGCCGGTTCCGCGACCGACCCCGGCGGCATGTCGCCCGTCATGAGGCACTTCCTCGCCGGACAGCTCGCCGCGCTCCGGGACTTCTCGCTGCTGTACGCGCCCAACATCAACTCCTACAAGCGGTTCCAGCCGGGGTCGTTCGCCCCGACCGCCGTCGCCTGGGGCCACGACAACCGCACCTGCGCGCTCCGGGTCGTCGGCCACGGCCGATCCATGCGCTTCGAGAACCGCCTCCCCGGCGGTGACGTCAACCCGCACCTCGCCGTCGCGGGTCTCGTCGCGGCCGGGCTGTACGGCATCGAACAGAAGCTGGAGCTTCCCGAGGCGTGCCCGGGGAACGCGTACACCGCCGAGTACGCGCACGTGCCCACCACCCTGCGCGAGGCCGCCGAGCTCTGGGAGAACAGCCCCATCGCCAAGGCCGCCTTCGGCGACGAGGTGGTCGCGCACTACCGCAACATGGCGCGCGTCGAGCTGGACGCCTTCGACGCCGCGGTGACCGACTGGGAGCTGCGCCGCTCCTTCGAACGCATGTGAGAGGTCCCCTGTTGTCCGAGCAGCACGAGCAAGAGTTGTATGAGCTCCAGGTACTCAACCCGGCCACCGAGGAGATCGTCGCCACCGTCCCGGCCGCCACCGCCCAGGACGTGGACGCGGCCGTCGTACGGGCCACCCGGGCCCAGGCCGAGTGGGCCGCACTGGCCCCCGGCGACCGCGCCCGGCTGCTGCGCCGGTTCGCCGTCGCCGTCGACGAACACCTCGAAGAACTCGCCCAGTCGGAGGTCCGCGAGGCCGGCCACACCATCGGCAACGCCCGCTGGGAGGCAGGCAACGTCCGCGATCTGCTCGACTACGCGGCCGGGGGAGTGGAGAGGCTGACCGGCCACCAGATCCCGGTCCCCGGCGGCCTGAACGTCACCATCCTCGAACCGCTCGGTGTCGTCGGTGTCATCGCGCCCTGGAACTTCCCGATGCCCATCGCGGCCTGGGGCACCGCCCCCGCGCTCGCGGCCGGCAACGCGGTCCTCCTCAAGCCCGCCGAGACGACCCCGCTCACCGCTCTCCGCCTCGCCGAACTCGCCCTGGAGGCAGGGCTCCCGGAGGGGCTCTTCCAGGTGCTGCCCGGCCACGGGCCCGTCACGGGCAACGCGCTCGTCGAGCATCCCGGCGTCGCGAAGATCGTGTTCACCGGGTCCACGGCCGTGGGCAAGCAGGTACTGGCGAAGGGCTCGGCCCTGCTCAAGCGCGTGACGCTCGAACTCGGCGGCAAGAGCCCCAACATCGTCTTCGCCGACGCCGACCTCGAAGCAGCCGCGGCCGCCACCCCCATGTCGTTCCTCGACAACTCCGGCCAGGACTGCTGCGCCCGCACCCGCATCCTCGTGCAGCGGTCCGTGTACGACCGGTTCCTCGACCTCCTCACGCCCGCCATCGAGTCCGTCCTCGTCGGCGACCCGGCCGACGAGAACACCCAGATGGGTCCGCTCATCTCCAAGGTCCAGCTGGACCGCGTCCGTTCGTACGTCGACCCGGACGCGCCCGGCATCCGAGGCAAGGCCCCCGAGGGGCCCGGCTTCTGGTTCCCGCCCACCGTCCTGACCGGAGCCGAGCCCCACGCGCGCGTGGCCGTCGAGGAGGTCTTCGGGCCGGTGGCCGTGGTCCTGCCCTACGAGGACGAGGCGGACGCGATCCGGCTCGCCAACGACACGCCGTACGGCCTCTCCGGCTCCCTGTGGACCCGTGACGTCGGCCGGGCGCTGCGCGTCTCCCAGGCCGTCCGCGCGGGCAACCTGTCCGTCAACTCCCACTCCAGCGTTCGCTACTGGACCCCCTTCGGCGGCTTCAAGCAGTCGGGGATCGGGCGCGAGCTCGGCCCGGACGCGCTCACCGCCTTCACCGAGACCAAGAACGTCTTCATCAGCACGGAGGCCTGAGCCGCTCATGACCGACAGCACCGACAGCACCGCCAGCGCCACCGGCACCGCCAGCACCGAAGACAGCATCTGCCGCCGCCTCGTCGGCCGTACCGCCGTCATCACCGGTGCCGGCAGCGGCATCGGCCTCGCCACCGCGCGCCGACTCGCCTCCGAAGGGGCCCACGTGGTCTGCGGCGACGTCGACGAGACGCGCGGCAAGGCCGCCGCCGACGAACTCGGCGGAATCTTCGTGAAGGTCGACGTCACCGACCCCGAGCAGGTCGAGGCGCTGTTCAAGGCCGCGTACGACACCTACGGCAGCGTCGACATCGCCTTCAACAACGCGGGCATCTCACCGCCCGACGACGACTCCATCCTGGAGACCGGCCTGGATGCATGGAAGCGCGTCCAGGAGGTCAACCTCACCTCCGTGTACCTGTGCTGCAAGGCGGCGATCCCCTACATGCGGCGGCAGGGCAAGGGCTCCATCATCAACACCGCGTCGTTCGTGGCCCGTATGGGCGCCGCGACCTCCCAGATCTCGTACACGGCCTCCAAGGGCGGTGTGCTGGCCATGTCCCGTGAGCTGGGCGTCCAGTTCGCGCGGGAGGGCATCCGCGTCAACGCGCTGTGCCCGGGCCCGGTCAACACACCGCTCCTACAGGAACTGTTCGCCAAGGACCCCGAGCGGGCCGCCCGCCGCCTGGTGCACATCCCGCTCGGGCGGTTCGCGGAGGCCACGGAGATCGCGGCCGCCGTCGCGTTCCTCGCCAGCGACGACTCGTCCTTCGTGAACGCCACCGACTTCCTGGTGGACGGCGGCATTTCGGGCGCGTACGTCACACCGCTCTAGTCACGACACCGCTCCGGTCACACGAAGCCCCTGGTACGCCACCGCAGCCGCGCGCCAGGGGCAAGGTCCGGCCGACTACAGGAACGTGTGGCCCTCGCCGCGATACGTCGGCACGGTCGCCGTCACCTCGTCGCCCGCCACGAGGTGCAGCACCTCGAACCGCTCGCACAACTCGCCCGCCTTGGCGTGCCGGAACCACACCTTGTCGCCGATGAGGAGATCGTCGGCGGGCGCGCCCAGCAACGGCGTCTGGACCTCGCCAGGGCCCTCCTGAGGGTCGTACTTCAGCCCCTCCGGCAGATACGGGACGGGCAGCCGGTCGCGGCCCGCGGCGCCCGAGGCCGGGTAGCCGCCGCCCAGGACGGTGACGACGCCGACGCCCGGCCGGCGGACGACGGGCTGCGCGAAGAGCGCGGCCGGACGCCCCCGGAACGAGGTGTAGTTGTCGAAGAGCCGCGGGACGTACAGCCCCGACCCGGCCCCGATCTCGGTGACCGCGTCCTCGGCGGCGGTGTGCTGGACGCTGCCCGTACCGCCGCCGTTGACGAACTCCAGGTCGGGCGCCACGGCACGGACGGCACGTACGACCTCGGCGCGCCGCTCGGCGAGCTCCCTCTTCGCGGCGGCCTGCATCAGCCGCACGGCCCGCGAGCGGAACGGACGCCCCGCGAGCGAGTCCCCGACACCCGCGATGTGCCCCTCGTAGGCCATGATGCCGACCAGCTTGAACCCGGGCCGCCGGGCGACCGTACGGGCCATCTCGGCGACCTGGGCGGGGGAGTGGAGCGGGGAGCGCCGGGCGCCGACGCGCACGCGCCCGCCGAGCAGCTTCAGTGACGTGTCCAACTCCAGGCAGACACGCACGACTTCGGAACCACCCGCGCGGGAGTCGTCGATCAGCTGGAGCTGGGCCGGGTCGTCGATCATGACGGTGACGGCGGCGGCCAGCTTGGGATCACCGGTCAGCTCGGCATAGCCCGAGCGGTCCGCCGACGGGTAGGCGAGCAGGACGTCGTCGAAGCCGGACCGCGCCAGCCACAGGGACTCAGCCAGGGTGAAGGACATGATGCCCGCGAACCCCTCGCGTCCCAGGACGCGTTCGAGGAGGGCCCGGCAGCGGACGGACTTGCTGGCCACGCGGATCGGCTTGCCTCCGGCCCTGCGGAGCAGGTCGTCGGCGTTCGCGTCGAAGGCGTCCAGGTCGACGATCGCCACAGGGGCGTCGAGATGAGCGGTGGCCCGGTCGTAGCGGGCGCGGTCAGCGGCACGGGCAGTCATGAACGAAGCCTGCCAGACTCGATTACCGCTGGGTAGGGGGATGTTCCGGGCAGATCCCCCAGGCCTGCGGACTGGTTCACTCTCGGCGCGCGTCAACCCGTAAAGTGACGCGAGCGCATGGGGACGACCTCGGCCGGGGATGGCCATGCCCCGCCACGGGTACGGATGCTCATGGCGGACACCCAGGCAGGCGGCCTCGGCGCGACGATCGCTCCCCATGAGCGGTCGTACGCCCGGACGGTCTCCGAGGCGGCCTGACACGAGGAAACGGGGGGTGCATGAGCACCGAAGCGCGTCGTGCCTCCATCCCCCCACGCCCCACGACTCCACCCCGTCCACCGGCGCCTCCGCGGAAGCCCGGTGCGAACGGCTCCGCCGCGTCCGGGGACACCGGGCCGGGGTCCACGCCGGAGGCGCAGCCGGACTCCGCCACCCGGGGCCGTGCGCCGGGGGGCTCCGTCTCCACGAGTGCTCCGTTGCCTCCTCCGCACCCCACACCCTCGCCCGATCCGGCACCGCCACGCCCGCAGCACCCTCCGACGGCCGGTGCACCGCCCATGCCGCCCTCCGCCCCGCCACGGACACCGTCGGGTGCCTCCCGCGACACGGGCTCCTCGGGGCCGGGCACCGCCGCACAGCGGCCGCACGACTTCCGCCGAGCCGCCGCACAGAGCACCTCCCAGGCCGCCCCGCCCCCGCCCGTGGCCTCGTCGCGGTTTCCCGACGCGCCACCGCCGGCGTCGGCGGGCTCCGCAGGACCCGCGGACACAGTGACCCGGCCGGGTGGCGAGCCGACCGGCGCCGCCGGCGCTCCGCCCAGGCCCACGGCCCCGCCGCGCCGTAGCGCCCTGTCCGAGGAGGCGCACACCGAGTCGACCACCCGGCTGCGGCCCGTCCGGGACGAGGAACCGCTCGGCTGGACACCCGCGTCGAGTGCCTCGCGGCGCTCCGTCGAGGCGCTCGACGCGGCACTCGGCGTACGCCCGGGGCGCCGCCCGTACATCACCTTCGCGCGGCCCGAGACGTACCACCCCGAGACGCACGACGACATCCGCACGCGCCCCAGCCGTTCCCGCGCCCTGGCAGCCGCCACCTGCGTAGTCCTCGGCCTGGGGCTCATCGGCGGGGCGGTGACCGGGAGTTGGCTCACCGGGGACGCGGACGCCGACGGCGACCGAGGAGGCTTCGCGGCCGCCGAACAGCTGTGGCACAGCGTGCCCGTCGACCAGTTGTTCCCGCGCACCGTCGACGGCGAGGGCGCCGGCCCTGGCGGCGCCGACCGGACCTGGACGCGGATAGCCGTGGCCCCCGACAGCCGCTGCCGGGACGCCTTCGACCCGCTGCTCCGCAAGGCCCTCGCCCCGGTCGGCTGTCTGCGGCTGCTCCGCGCCACCTACACCGACGCGACCCGCAGCCATGTCACCACCGTGGGCCTGCTCTTCACCACGGCCGACTCCGCCGCCATGTCCTCCCTGAAGTCCCGCTTCGGCAAGGAGGGCCTGGACACGCGCACCGACCTGATGCCGCTGCCGTACGCCGCGAAGGGCACCGTCGCGGCCGGCTTCGGCGCGGGCCAGCGTGCCTCCTGGACCCTCTCCGTCCTCACCGACGCGCCGGTCGTCGTCTACGCCGTCTCCGGCTTCGCCGACGGCCGCACCATCACCGAGCCGCAGCCCGCCGAGGAGGCCATGAAGCCCGGCGCCACCACCACGCCCGCCCAGGCCGGCCTCGGCCACGAGGCACAGGGCCTCGCCGACCGCGTGGAACGCCGCTTCCGCAAGACGGTCGCCTCGGCCGGGGACGACGCCTCATGACCCGCACGACGCTCATGAGGGCCCGCACCCACCGCAGGGCCGGCGCGCACCACAGGATCGGCACGCACCGCAGGGCCGGCGCGCTGAGCGTCCTCCTCGCCGCCTCCCTCGCCCTCGTCCCGTCCACCACCGCCCACGCGGACAACATCCGCTCCCAGCAGTGGGCCCTGGACGCCATGCACACCCGGGAGGTCTGGCGGACCACCAAGGGCGCGGGCGTCACCGTGGCCGTCCTCGACACCGGCGTCGACGACGAGCACCCCGACCTGGTGGGCAACGTCCTGCCCACGAAGGACATGGTCGGCTTCGGGGCGAGCCGGGGCGACGCCACCTGGGCCAAGCACGGCACCGCCATGGCCGGGATCATCGCCGGCCACGGACACGGCCCGGGCGGCGAGGACGGCGTGCTGGGCATCGCCCCGGCGGCCAGGATCCTCCCGGTGCGCGTCATCCTCGAGGACAAGGACCCCGCCCGCTCCAAGGCCCGCACCACCCGGGGCAACGCCCTCGCCGAGGGCATCCGCTGGGCCGTCGACCACGGCGCCGACGTCATCAACATGTCCCTGGGCGACGACTCCAAGTCCGCCCACCCCGAACCCGCCGAGGACGCCGCCGTCCAGTACGCCCTCAAGAAGGGCGCCGTCGTCGTCGCCTCCGCGGGCAACGGCGGTGAGAAGGGCGACCACATCTCGTACCCGGCCGCCTACCCGGGCGTCATCGCCGCCACCGCCGTCGACAAGTTCGGGACCCGTGCCTCCTTCTCCACCCGCCGCTGGTACGCCACCGTCAGTGCCCCCGGCGACGACGTCGTCATCGCCGACCCCGACCGCAAGTACTACGAGGGCTGGGGCACCAGCGCGGCCGCCGCGTTCGTCTCCGGCGCGGTCGCCCTCGTCCGGGCGGCCCACCCCGGCCTGACCCCCGCACAGATCAAGCAGCTCCTGGAGGACACGGCCGACGACGCGCCGACGGGCGGCCGGGACGACTCCTACGGCTTCGGTTTCGTCGACCCGGCGGCCGCGATCAAGGCGGGCGGCAAGCTCGAACCGGAGGGGCTCCACCCTGCGGCGTACGGCCGGAAGTTCTTCGGATCCGGCCCGGACGCGGCCCAGGACGACGACAGCGCCCTCACCTGGGCGGCCCCGGTCGCGGGCGGCCTGGGCATCCTGCTGCTGGGCGGGGCAGTGATGC
>NZ_VJZC01000348.1 GCF_009377185.1 Streptomyces spongiae | reverse complement strand
GCGGTGAGGTCCGGCGGGGGCGAGGAAAAAAGCCTCTGCCCGGCGGGGCGCCCTAGCGTTCCGTCACCTTTCCCGCCGCCACCTCGAAGCGGCGCGTCACCCGTACCGCGTCCAGCATCCGGCGATCGTGGGTGACGAGCAGCAACGTGCCCTCGTACGAGTCCAGCGCCGACTCCAGCTGCTCGATGGCGGGCAGGTCGAGGTGGTTGGTGGGCTCGTCCAGGACCAGGAGGTTGACGCCCCTGCCCTGGAGCAGCGCGAGCGCGGCCCGGGTGCGCTCCCCCGGGGACAGGGTCACCGCCGGGCGCAGCACATGGTCCGACTTCAGACCGAACTTGGCCAGGAGGGTGCGGACCTCGGCGGGTTCCGTGTCCGGTACGGCCGCGCAGAACGCGTCGAGCAGTGACTCGGACCCGTGGAAGAGCTTTCGGGCCTGGTCGACCTCGCCGACCAGGACGCCGGAGCCGACGGAGCCGTGGCCGGCGTCCAGAGGGACACGGCCCAGCAGCGCGCCGAGCAGCGTCGACTTGCCCGCGCCGTTCGCGCCCGTCACGGCCACCCGGTCCGCCCAGTCGAGCTGGAGGGACACCGGGCCCAGTACGAAGTCACCACGGCGCACCTCGGCGTCGCGCAGGGTCGCGACGACGGCGCCCGAGCGCGGAGCGGCCGCGATGTTCATCCGCAGCTCCCACTCCTTGCGCGGCTCCTCGACGACTTCGAGCCGCTCGATCATGCGCTGGGTCTGTCGCGCCTTCGCCGCCTGCTTCTCGCTCGCCTCGCTGCGGAACTTGCGGCCGATCTTGTCGTTGTCGTTGCCCGCCTTGCGGCGCGCGTTCTTCACGCCCTTGTCCATCCAGGCGCGTTGCGTCTGGGCACGGTCCTGGAGGGCCGCCTTCTTGTCGGCGTACTCGTCGTAGTCGTCGCGCGCGTGCCGACGGGCGGTGTCCCGTTCCTCCAGGTATGCCTCGTAACCTCCGCCGTAGAGGTTGATCTGTCCTTGCGCGAGGTCGAGTTCGAGGACCTTGGTGACCGTTCGGGTAAGGAACTCGCGGTCGTGGCTGACGACGACGGTGCCGGCCCGCAACCCGCTCACGAAGCGTTCGAGCCGTTCCAGCCCGTCCAGGTCCAGGTCGTTGGTGGGTTCGTCGAGGAGGAAGACGTCGTAGCGGGAGAGCAGCAGGGAGGCGAGCCCCGCCCGCGCCGCCTGGCCGCCCGAGAGGTCCGTCATCAGCTGGTCCAGGCTCACTCCCAGGCCCAGCGAGTCGGCGACCTCCTCCGCTCGTTCGTCGAGGTCCGCGCCGCCCAGGGCGAGCCAGCGCTCCAGGCTCGTCGCGTACGCGTCGTCCGCGCCGGGCGCTCCGTCGACGAGCGCCTGCGTGGCCTCGTCCATCGTGTCCTGTGCCGCGGCGACGCCCGTACGGCGCGCCAGGAACTCCCGTACCGTCTCGCCCACCCGCCGTTCCGGTTCCTGGGGCAGATGGCCCACCGTCGCGGTGGGCGGGGAGAGCCGCAGCTCCCCCTGCTCCGGCGCGAGCAGCCCGGCGAGCATGCGCAGCAGCGTGGACTTGCCCGCCCCGTTGGCACCGACGAGCCCGATCACGTCACCGGGCGCCACGACGAGGTCGAGCCCGGAGAAGAGCGAGCGGTCGCCGTGTCCGGCGGAGAGGTTCTTGACGACGAGGGTGGCGGTCACAGGGGGTGATCCTAACGACCACGGGACACGCGTTCCCAACGGAATCCCTCCGGAACCGGACCGCGGGGCGGGCCAGGGCGGTGCGGTGCGGGGCAGGCGACGCAGCTCGCCGGGGACCCGCCCCGCCTCAGCGACTCACCCGCTCCACCAGCACGCTCCCCGATGACCGCGCCACCACGAACGACTCGCCCTTCAGGGCCTTCCCGTTCAGTGCGATGCGGTGGCGGCCCGCCGGGAGGATGCCGTCGAAGATCTCGTACGTGTGGGCGCGGTACAGCCGGTCCAGGCGGTACGCGGTCACCTGTACGCGGCAGGTGGACGTGACCTCGACACCCGCCTCTCCGCCCGCGGCGACCAGCCGGGTCAGGCGGCGCCGGTCCGACGGACTCCGGTCCAGCGCGTGCTCGATCTGGGCCACGAGCAGCGGGATGATCGGGGCGAGCCCGTCGACGTACGCGACCTCGACCCCGGCCGCGTCGAACGCCCCCCGTACGGCGGCGCGTTGCTCTTCCCCCACGGCCCGGCCGAAGGCCACCGCGCCGTAGGTGCGCAGTTCGTCGGGGGGCACGTCGGTCGCGTCGTGGGTGATCTCCGCACCGATGCCGATGGTGCGAAGAGCCGCCGCGAGCTTGGCGAGGACCGCGACGCGGGCACCGATGAGCAGGACACGGCGGCGGGCCGAGGGGTCGTCTCCGTTCAGCAGGGACTGCAGCGCGCTGCGGTATCCCGGGCCGTGGAAGCGGAACGGTCCGATGCCGTGGTAGCCGTTCCGCTCCAGGTCGGCGATCTCCTCCGTCTGCCAGGCGAAGTCACGCCACACGTAGTCGTCGCCGTCCTGTTCTATGACCGCCGTGACGGCCCCGCAGGCGAGGTCCTCGCACTCGGGGCAGCCGTAGATGACGTACCGGCTGTCGGTCAGCGGTGCGTCGGCCTCCAGGAGCAGACTGCGCACCTGGGCGCTGAAGATCGCGGGCGGGACGTCGGAGGCGAGCGGGGAGACGGCGTCGAGGTCGGAGAGCTGGAACAGCAGCGGGCGTCCGTCGACGATGAAGTCGACGAAGTCCCGGTGCACTTGGTAGTCACCGTTGGCGAGGACGCCACCGGCACGCATCGCCGGTGCCAGGCCGAAGGTCGCGTACTCGGCAGACATGGTGTGAGTATCCCCAGACTGGGAGCAATGTGAGTGCGGCATGACACATTCCGTCGATGTCACCGCCGATGTCACCGCGCGACGGAACCGGGAAGCGCCGTCCCAGTCAGGTATGAGGGGCGTACGTACGGTCGAGGGCGTAGTCGTCGAGACGCCGCTGGACTCGCCCCTGAGGGGCGCGGGGAACTGCGCGACCGGCCACGACGCATCGCGGCCGCCATCCGACCCGCAGTTCTCCCACCGCCCGTCAGCGAACCTCAGAACTTGCCGATCGGATCGCCCTCCGTCTCCATCGCCTGACCGGGACCGACCCTGATCTCGAACTCGCCGTCGTACTTCTTGTGGCCCTCGATGACGGCCAGTTCGACCGCCTCGGAGGCCATCTCCTCGCGCACGATGACCGGATCGCGGCGCAGGTCGCGCATGAGGGCGACGCACATGCCGATCATCACGAGGACGAAGGGCACGGCGGCGAGGATCGTGAGGTTCTGGAGCCCGGTGAGCGCGTCGCCCTGTCCGCTGCCGACGAGCAGCATGATCGCGGCGACGGCTCCGGTGACGACGCCCCAGAACACGACGACCCATCGGCCGGGTTCGAGCGCGCCCTTCTGCGAGAGCGTTCCCATCACGATGGACGCGGCGTCGGCACCGGACACGAAGAAGATGCCGACCAGGATCATCACGAGCAGACTGGTGACCGTGGCGATGGGATAGTCGTGGAGCACGGCGAAGAGCTGCCCCTCGGGGGTGGCCTCGTTGCCGAGCCGCCCGCCTTCCTGCTGCTTCATCGCCGTACCGCCGAAGATCGCGAACCAGACGAGGCTGACCGAGCTGGGGACCAGGATCACGCCGCCCACGAACTGGCGGATCGTCCGGCCGCGGCTGATGCGGGCGATGAACATGCCGACGAACGGCGTCCAGGAGATCCACCAGGCCCAGTAGAAGACGGTCCAGCTGCCCAGCCAGTCCGCGACGCCCTTGCCGCCGGACGCCTCGGTGCGGCCGGCGAGTTGCGGCAGATCGCCGAGGAAGGCGAAGACCGACGTCGGCAGCAGGTCGAGGATCAGGATGGTCGGGCCGGCGATGAACACGAAGACGGCCAGCACCAGTGCGAGCACCATGTTGGTGTTCGACAGCCACTGGATGCCCTTCTCCACGCCGGACACCGCGGACGCGACGAACGCCACGGTCAGGACGGCGATGATGGAGACCAGGAGACCGGTGCTCACCTTGTCCATCCAGCCCAGCTCCCGGACGCCGGAGCCGATCTGGAGCGCGCCGAGGCCGAGAGAGGCGGCGGAGCCGAAGATGGTGGCGACGATCGCGAGGATGTCGATGATCCGGCCACCGGTGCCGTTGGCGTGCTTCTCGCCGATCAGCGGGGTGAAGACGGCGCTGATGGTCTGGCGGCGGCGCTTGCGGAACGTGCTGTACGCGATGCCGAGGCCGACCACGGCGTAGATGGCCCACGGGTGCAGCGTCCAGTGGAAGAGCGTGGTCGCCATCGCCGTCTCCATGCGCTCGCCGGAGCTCTGGGGGTTGGTGCCCGGCGGAGGCGTGGTGTAGTGCGAGAGCGGCTCACTGACGCCGTAGAACATCAGGCCGATGCCCATGCCCGCGCTGAACATCATCGCGACCCAGGACACCGTGCGGAACTCGGGCTTCTCCCCCTCCGCACCCAGATGGATACGGCCGTAGCGGCTGACCGCGAGCCAGAGGGCGAACACCACGAAACAGGAGGCGGTCAGCATGAAGGCCCAACCGCCGTTGTGCATGAGCCCGCCCAGCAGCTTCGCCGAGACGTCCTCGAGCGAGTCGGTCCAGACGGCGCCCCAGAGGACGAAGGCCAGCGTGAGCGCGGCCGTCACCCCGAACACGATCCGGTCCGTCTGCGGCCGTCCGCCGCCCTCGAGGCCCGCTTCCGTTCCCGGAAGCGCGCCTCTCTCGTGAGAGCCGTCGGTACGATCTTGATCATGCGTCACAGGCGAAACCTTTCCCCGAGTGTCTGGAACAGGGCTACCCCTTCCCGGAAAGCGCTACTGTATGTGATGCTGACCGCAACTTTTCAACAGTCCGTGTCGGGCTCCCCGTTCGTCAGCCGGTACGGCGCCTTTTCGTCCAACAGCAGCGGGACGAGGGCGCGCAGCGACTGCCGCAGGGGGACGAGGGTGCCGTCGCCGTCGTGGCGCACGCGCACGCCGTGCAGGGCGAGCTCGTCCCTCACGTCCGTGTACTGGGCGTCGGTGAGCCGGTAGCCGCAGGGCGGGTCCTGGATCACTTCGGCCGGTTCGGCCGGGTCGTTGTCGGCGCCGCCCACGTAGACCGGCCCGGTGTCCCGGTAGCCGGCGGCACGGGCCGCCGCCGTGACCGCGTCCACCCGGCCGCCGCGCTCACCCGCGAAGCTGAACAGGCCCTTGAGCGCCGACAGTTGGGAGTTCACCCGGCGCCGGTTGTTGACCGGCTCCACCGTCCCGTCCGTCAGCGGTTCCACACGGCTCTCGATGAGCAGCCCGACGGAGTGTTTGACGCCGGACATGTTGCGCAGGATGCGTTCCTGTCCGTCGCCCGCGACCTGTTTGACCGGGTCGCCGGTGACGGGGTCGGTCCAGATGCCGTACGTGCCGGTCGTGTACCCGGCGGTCTGCGCGGCGGGCCGTACGTACGCCCGCGACAGGGTTTCGGCCTCCTCGTGGACGGACGCGTCGGTGTTGAGGTTGCGCGGCCAGAGGTCGAAGAGATCCTTGTCGTAGTACTGCGGAGTGGCGCCGTACTCGTGCAGGTCGTAGACGACGTCCGGCCCGCGGTCGCGGATGACCGCGGCCATCGCGCGCGCCTCGGCCGTCCGCAGCGACAGGTGGTCACGGTTGATGTCGATGCCGTCGCTGTTGCCGCGGGTGTCGGCGGCCCGGCCGTCGGGGTTGGCGGTGGGCACGACGAGCACGGTGGTGCGTTTCAGGAACTCCTTGGTCCGCTTGTCCTTCGTGTACGCGAGGTCCCTGACCGTGGAGAGACACGCCTCGCGACCGGAGGGTTCGTCGCCGTGCTGGCTGCAGATCAGGAGCACGGTGCGGGTCGTGGGACGCGTCCCGACGCGGACGAGCTGGAGCGGGCGGTCCTGTTTGGTCGTGCCGATGCGGGTGATCGACACACGGTCGCTCGCCCGGTCCACGGCGGCCAGGAACTCCTGCTCCTCCGGCTGGGTGGTCCAGCGCGCGCCGCTCGTCTGCTCGAATCCGGTGCGCGGAGGGGTATCCGTGGCCGAGGCCGCGTGCGCCGGCGTCGCCAGCAGGGGCGCGGCCAGGGCCGTGGTCAGGGCTGTGCTCAGGGCTGCGGCGATCATCGCGGCGGTGCGGCGGTGCATGCGGGGTTTCATTCGGCTCCCGGGACGCGGTGGGCGGTACGCGGGTCACGGACGCCGTCGAGGACGGACGCGTCCGGCGTGGAGGTGGCGCCCTTCGTCGCGCTCGCGAACGCGTCGGCGCCGCCGACCAGCGGTACACGCGCGGACGTGCGGGACAGGTCGATCTTCAGCGTGGGGGTGGACGACGGCGGGTCGATCAGGTCCTTGTCCGTGCCCGCGACGATCAGGGCGAGACGGTGGCCCTTCGGGATCACGTGATCGCTGACGTGCAGGTCGAGCGTGATCGTGTACGGCTTGCCCGGCGTCAGCGGTGCGCCCGTCCCGTCCGAGGCGTGGTTGCCGAGGTCGGCCCAGCCGCGGCTGAAGATCGTGTAGTCGACGTCGGCGGTCTTCGCCCGTGTCTCCTTGAAGCAGGAGCTGTCGCCGCTGGTGCTCGGGCCCCAGCAGGTGCGGTCTGCGAGCGTGGTGATGCCCTCGGCGGGGTCGGCGTAGTCGCGGATGGTGTCCGGGCCCAGGTCCACGAGGACCGCAGAGAGGTGGGCGGTGGAGGTGGTGGGCGTCGCGGTGACGGTCACCTTGGAGGAGCCGGACAACCGCAGGGCCTTGGTGAGGGGCCCCGTGACGAAGCCGGACTTGTCGGGGGTCGACTGGTCGATCCGGGCGGCCCAGTCGGTCTCACTGTGCGACGGGTCGTCGGTGAAGGTCTCGGTGCCCGAGCCACGGCGCAGACCGAGGGTGCCGACACCGGCCTGGGCGCCCTTGTCCGGGCGCAGGGTCACGGTCCCGGTGCTCCGGGGCGGCCACACGCTCGACGTCACCCACTTGTCGGGGTGCCGCTCGATGTCGGCCATGGGCTCATCGTCGATGCCGTTGTCGTAGCCGAGGAGCTCATGGTCGAACCAGCGGTGCAGGGTGTCCACCCAAGCGGCCCTGCGGAAGTCGAAGGGGTCGACGTGTCCGGTCTGCGAGATCCAGATCTTGCGCTCGACACCGTTCTTCGCGAGGGCGTCCCACCACTGGCCGAAGTGCCCCGGCCTGACGTTGAGGTCCTGCCGGCCGTGCACGACGAAGACGCTGGCCTTCACCTTCCTGGCGTCCTTGACGTAGTCGCGCTCGGTCCACAGCGGGGTCCAGTCGCCGGTGCGCGGTGCCTGGTCGACGAGCTTCTGCTGGACCGCCGCGCACCTGGCGCGGGCGTCGGCGCTCTCGACGTAGTTCGACAGCCAGTCGGGGCCGGAGTCGTAGAGCGGGGCGCCCTTGGCGAAGTAGTAGTCGTACCAGGAGGAGATGGCGCTGATCGGGACGATGGTCTCCAGCCCCTTGACGCCGGTGGCGGCGACGCCGTTGGCGATGGTGCCGTCGTAGCTCTTGCCGATCATGCCGGTCCTGCCGTTCGTCCAGGTCGCCGTGGCGCGGCTGGTGCCGGTGCGGCTCGTGTAGCCCTTGGCCCGGCCGTTCAGCCAGTCGACGACGGCCTTCGCGGACTGGATGTCGGAGCGGCCGCCGACGTCGACGCAGCCGTCGGAACGGTTGGTGCCGGCGAGGTCGACTCCGACGAAGGCATAGCCGCGGGGCACGAAGTAGTTGTCGTAGAAGAGCGGCATCTGGACGACGTTGCCGCTCGCGTCGTACGTCTTGCGCTGGCTCTCGTTGCCGCGCCCGCAGCAGGAGTAGTACGGGCTGGCGTCCATGATCACGGGTATCTCGCGGCCCTGCCGGGCGAGCTCACGGGGCCGGACGATGTCGACGGCGACGCGGTCCGGCTTGCCGTCGCTGTCGCCGTCGAGTCCGGTGTCGACCCATACGGACTCGCGGATGGCGTTCTCGTACGAGTAGACGGGCTTGCTCTCCTTCGGGGCGGGTGCGCTGTTCGCCACCGCCGGGGTCAGGAAGGCGGCCATCAGGGCGGCCGTGGCCGCCGTCGCGAGCGATCTCCAGGTCGTGAAGCGCCTGCGGCGCGCAGGTAGGGGCATGCGCGGACGGTACTGCGGTCAACTCCCGTGCAAAAGAGGGCCCATTGGGGCATGCGGGGGCCGATTCGGCGTTCGGTCGGCGTGTCGGCCAGAGGGTGGCTCGAAAGGAGCGCCACAGGGGGTCGCTCATGTCGGACGAATGGCGATCGTGTGACACGAGCGGCGATGGACACGTCAGAGCCGACAGGTGACGCATAGGCTCCGGACAGACTTCGTGCCCCTACGACTTGGAGTCCCACGTGCACCGCAGACTGCTCGCACCGGGTGCGCTCGCCGTCTCCCTGCTGCTGGCGATCCCGGCATCGGCGGCCGACTACGAGCCCGGCGCGCCGGGAATCGGCGATTCCTACTACCCCGCGTACGGGAACGGCGGGTACAACGTCTCGCACTACGACCTCCGGCTCAGGTACCAGCCGGCGACGGACAAGCTGGAGGGCACGGCGACCCTCCTCGCCCGGACCACGCAGGACCTGTCCCGCTTCAACCTCGACTTCCTGCTGGACGTCAGCGAGGTACGCGTCAACGGCACCAAGGCGTCCTTCGCCACGTCCGGCGAGCACGAGCTGGAGATCACCCCGAAGACGCCTCTGCCCAAGGGCACGCCCGTCACGATCGTGGTGCGCTACAGCGGGGTGCCGTCGTCGAAGCAGGCCTATGGCTTCACCAGCTGGCACCGCACTCCGGACGGCGGGGTCGCCGCGAACGAGCCCGAGGCGGCCTGGTGGTGGTTCCCCAGCAACGACCACCCGCTCGACAAGGCCACGTACGACGTGTCGGTCGCCGTACCCGACGGCACGCAGGCGATCTCCAACGGCACGCCGCAGTCGGTGACGTCACGCAAGGGCTGGACCCGCTTCAACTGGCGGTCCGACAAGCCGCAGGCCACGTATCTCGCCACACTCGCGGTCGGGAAGTTCGACGTCACGACCGGGTACACCGAGAGCGGGATTCCGGTCATCAACGCGTACAGCGAGGACCTGGGCGACAACGCGGGCGCGGCCCGCGCGAGCATCGAGCGGACGGGGGAGATCGCCGACTGGCTGGCCGAGTACTTCGGGCCCTACCCCTACAACGCGCTCGGCGGCTATGTGCCCAACGTGACCACCGGGTACGCGCTGGAGACGCAGACCCGGCCGTTCTACAGCCCGCGGCAGTTCGCGCAGGGCCCGAACGTCTCCGTGGTCGTCCACGAGCTGGCCCACCAGTGGTACGGCGACCTCGTGTCGGTCGCCGGGTGGAAGGACATCTGGATCAACGAGGGCTTCGCGCGGTACGCGCAGTGGCTGTGGTCCGAGCACGAGGGCGAGGGAACGGCCCAGGAGCTCGCGGACCACGTGTACGCGTCGCACCCCGCCGACGATGCCTTCTGGACGGTCAAGCCCGGTGACCCTGGGCCGGAGAACCAGTTCGACATCGCCGTGTACGACCGGGGCGCGCTGGCGCTCCAGGCGCTGCGGAACGAGATCGGCGACAAGGCGTTCTTCGCGATCCTCAAGGGATGGCCGGCGAAGTACGCCCACGGCAACGCGACGGTCGCGGACTTCCGGGCGTATGCCGAGCAGGTGTCCGGGCGGTCGCTGGGAAGTCTGTTCGAGACGTGGCTGTACGAGCCGTCGAAGCCGGGGGCGCCGGCGGCGCGCGATGCGAAGGTCGTCGCTTCGCGGAGCTCGGTGGTCAAGGCGCCGAAGTCGTGGAAGAAGATCGCGGCGACCAATTCCGTGCACGATCACTGAGTGTGGGCTTGTCGGACGGCGGGATGTACTCACGGGCGCGGTTCGGCCTCGGCCGTGATCCGTTCCCCCAGCACCCGGCTCGCCAGTTCCGTGGCCAAGTCCGCGGCGTGTACGCGGAGTTCGGCCTCGGCTGCGACGCGGTCCGACGCGATGCGGGCGTGTGCCTCGGCGAGGAGGGCGTCGCGTTCGCGTTGTGCGTCCGCGCGGGCGGCTGCGATCAGGGCGGCGCCCTCCTCGAAGGCCAGCCGGCGGGTGCGGGCGGCGTCGTGGTGGGCCTCGGCGAGGACGGCGGCTGTCTCGGCGCGTTTCCGCTCCGCGTGCTCCCGTACCTCCGCGGCTCGCCCGGCTGCGCCCCTGGTCGCGTCGTCGCGTGCTTCGAGCGTGCGGTCGACGCGGGGCAGTAGGCGGGAGACGGTGAGGTGGACGAGGGTGAACAGCGCCGCCGCGACGAGCAGGTGCTCGACTTCCGGGTTCAACGGGCCGATCGGGAAGGGGAGGAGGTCCATACCCGTGGCTTACCCGGTCGTGCGTGGGGGTGTCGGGGATGCGGGGCCGCCGTTCAGCCCATCGGGGGTTGTTCGCCCCCGCCGCCCCTACCCGTCCCGTCCCCAGGGGCGCTGCCCCTTCGACCCCGTCCTGGGGGCTGCGCCCCCGTGCCCCCGGGGTGGGT
>NZ_VJZC01000347.1 GCF_009377185.1 Streptomyces spongiae | reverse complement strand
GCTGGGGTCTGGGTGAGGAGGTGCCGGCGTTGTCGCTCGGTGAGTGTGCGGGTCATGTCGGTCTCGGTCAGGCCGGGGGCCACGACGTTGCAGGTGATGTCGCGGGGGCCGAGCTCGTGGGTCAGTGAGCGGGCGAAGCCGATCAGGCCCGCCTTCGCCGCCGCGTAGTTGGTCTGGCCGGCGGCGCCGCGCAGGGCCGAGGTGGAGGAGACCAGCACGATACGGCCGTGACCCTGCGCCAGCATCCCGCGCACCGCGCGCCGGGCGACCCGGAAGGCGCCCGTGAGATCGGCGTCGATGACGGAGGTGAAGTCCTCGTCGCTCATCCGCACGAGGAGCCGGTCGTGGCTGACGCCCGCGTTCGCCACCAGGACGGTCACCGGACCGTGGGCGGTCTCGGCCTCCTTGAAGGCCTGGTCCACCTGTTGGCTGTCCCTCACGTCGCACCGCACGGCGAGGAGGTTCTCGGCGGCGGGTGGCCCTTCGCTGCGGAAGGTCACCGCGACCCGGTCTCCCGCCGCCGCGAAGCGGCGCGCTATGGCCAGCCCGATGCCCCTGTTTCCGCCGGTCACGAAGACCGACCGGGCTTCGGACCGTTCTCCCGATGCCGCCACTCCAGTCGCCACGTCAGTCGCCACTTCCGTCCTTTTCTCTCTTGTTCAACCCGATGACGGCCACGACGAATCCGGCGAAGGCCAGTACCGCGGTCCAGAACGTGGCCGAGTACATGGCGTCCAGGAAGGCGCGGTCGGCCGCTGCCGCGAGCTCCGGCAGGCGGAGTGAATCGGCCAGAGCGCGGGCCGACTCGGGCGATGTGCGGGCCTGTGCCGCCGTATCGGGTGACAGGCCCTGAGCGTTGGTGGGCAGGGAGGCGTCCGCCATGCGGTCCCGGTAGACGGCGGAGAGGATCGAGCCCGCCATCGCCACGCCGAGCGTTCCCCCGACCTGGCGCGTGACACTGTTGACGGCCGATCCGGCGCCCGTGAGCTGCGGCGGCACGCCGCGCATCATCACGGCCGTGACCGGTGTGCCGACCAGGCCCATGCCGAAGCCCTGCACCCACAGCAACGCGGCGACGACGGCGATCGGGGTCCGTCCGTCGAACCACAGATAGGCGGCGTACGTGGCCGCCGTGGCCAGGATTCCGGCCGCGATCGTCCACCGGGCGGACAGCAGCCTGCTCATCGTCGGGGACGCCTGGCTGCCCAGGACGATGCCGATCGCGGCGGCGATCATCACCGTTCCGGCCTCGGCGGGGGAGAGCCCTCGGGGGCCCTGGAGGTAGAAGGCCGCGTAGTACAGGTGCGCCGCCAGTGCCATGAACGAGATCAGCAGCACCACGCTTCCCGCCGTGAACCCGGGCTGCCGGAAGAGCCGCAGGTCCAGGCTGGGCGTCGGCGATCTGCGCTGACCGGCCACGAAGACGGTGAGCAGAGCGCCGCCCACGACGAGCGGGAGGAGGACGTGCGCGCCGTACCAGGTCGCTCCGCTGCCGAGCTCGATGATTCCGTAGACCACACCGCCGAGGCCGAGTACCGACAGGGCGAGGCCCGGGAGGTCGAGCACCCTGCGCCCGGGGCCCTTCAGAGAGGGCACCACCGCCATCACACCGGCCAGACAGAGGGCGACGATCGGCACGTTGGCCAGGAACACCGAACCCCACCAGAAGTGGCTGAGCAGCGCCCCGCCCGCGACCGGGCCGACGGCGACGCCCAGGCCGCTGGACGAACTCCAGATCGCGATGGCCCGGGTGCGTTTCTCCTCCGGTGTGCTCTGCACGATGACCGACAGCGTCGCCGGCATCAGCAGCGCGCTGCCCGCTCCCATGAAGGCGCGCGCCACGATCAGCCAGTCGGCGTCCGGTGCGAACGCGCCGGCCGCGGAGGCGGCGCCGAACAGGGCCAGACCGGCGAGGAGGGTGGTCCGAGGACCGAAGCGGTCGGCGAGGGCGCCGCCCGCGAAGAGGGCGCCCGCGAAGACCAGGGTGTAGGAACTGGCCACCCACTCCAACTCGGCGGGTGTCGCGCCGAGGCCGTCGTCCGGGTCGGCCAGCGTGGTCACGGCGACGTTGAGGATCGACGTGTCCAGCCAGATCAGCATCTGGGCGCAGACGACGACGAGGAGGACGGGCCACGAGCGCGAGGGCGCCGCTTGTGTGTCCGTACGGCTCAGGGTGCTCATCGCATGCCTTCCTCATCAGGGGTGACGCCGAGGACTCCGAAGTTCGACCGGTGCCTCGCGGTCATTCCCGGCCCAGCCCGTCGCGCCAGCTCGGACGCGTCGGCTTCCAGCCCAGTGCCGTGCGGGCCCGGTCGTTGGCCGCGCCGCGTGCCGTGGTCAGCTGGTGGGTCATGAACCAGCCCAGCAGCCGGGGCGCGAGCGTCGCCGGGATGGTGCGCGGGGGCCGGGCGCCGAGCGCGTCGGCATAGTGCGACATCCATCGCGCGGCCGGGGCCGGGTCGTCGTCGGTGATGTGGAAGACGCCGGTCGCCGTCGACTCGACGGCCGCCACCGCTGCCTCCACCGCGTCGTCCACGTGCAGGAACGACGTGATTCCGGCCCCGCCCTCCGGCAGCGGCAGCTTCCCGGCCAGCACCCGCTGCCCGGTCCCGCCGTCACGCGCGTACGCGGTCCCGGGGCCGTACAGCGTGCCGTACCGCAGCACCACCCCCGCGAGGCCCCCGGCCGACACCAGCCGCTCCAGCTCCGCGACGGCCCGTACGGTGGCGGCCCAGCCGGGGTCCGGGGCGTCCACGTACAGTGGCGCGTCCTCATCGAGGGCCGGTGGCCCCTCCGGTAGGGCGGCGAAGGCGATGGACTGCGCGACCAGGCGCCGAGCTCCGGCCGCGCGGGCCGCCTCGACCAGATGGGCAGTGCCCTCCGTGCGCAGCCGCGCGGTCTGCGCGAAGGCCGCCGGAGGGTCGTCGCGCAGCAGCCGTAACGCCGACATCTGGTGGACGACCACGTCAGGGCGCGCGGCCGACACGGCCGACCGGACGGCCTCGCGGTCGAGGGCGTCCGCGACCACGACCTGGTCCGCGTCCGGGGCCCGCGACTCCTCGCGGACCAGTGCGCTCACCTCGTGGCCCCGCGCCCGCAACGCGCCCACCAGCGGGCGTCCGACCACTCCGGTGGCGCCGGCGACGAGTACCCGCATACGTCAGCCCTCCCCACCGGCGGAGAGGGGCGTGGCGATCCGCATCAGCAGGCGGCACGCCTTGTCGCCGTCCCGCAGACAGCTCTCGGCCCTGTTCTCCGTGAGGGTCACGCCGAGGCCCTCCGACCAGCCCGCGTGGATGTCCGTGCACGGGCACCGGTAGCCGTCCAGCGAACCGGCCATCCGCACCATGGTGATGGCGAAGCTCCGCTTCAGCGTCAGCACGATCAGGTCGTCGTCCGCCACCTCGGTGGAGGCGTTGCGCAGCTCCGACGGGAACATACGGTCACCGCAGTCGTCGTAGCGGCGCCGCAGTTCCTCCAGATCCTTGCCGGTGTCCCCGCTGTCGGGGAGCGGGCCACTGAAGCGGGCCACGCGCTGTCCGACGTGCAGGGCGACCTTGCCCAGTGCCTCCGCGTTGATCTCGTTCGCGGCCTCCTGCCCGAACCGCGCGGCCACCCCCTGGTACCAGTGGGCGTCGTGCTGCCACCACAGCCGGTACGCCTCCACCGTCCGGGCGCGCTCATTGCTCATGCCTGCTCCTTGGTGGTGAGCCTGTCGCGCATCACTCGTTTGAGGACCTTGCCGGTGGCGCCCTTGGCCACGTCGTCGGGTTTCATCCGCAGGGCTCGGGTGACCGGCGGGAAACCGGCCGCCGCCAGCACGGTGTTGACCCGCTCGGTCCACGCCTCGTCCCCGCCACCCTCGTCCGCGAGCTGGAGCAGCGCGTAGGCGTCGGCCTCCCCGTCGCCGTCCCAGTCCGCCCGTACGCCGTCCGGGGCGAGCCCGACGACCGTGCAGTCGGCCAGCTCGGGCAGTTCGGCCAGCAGGAGTTCCTCGGTGCGGGTGCTGAAGACGATCCCGTCCCGGGTGCGGATGGCGTCCGGTGCCCGGTCGAGGTGGTAGAAGTTGCCATCCTCGTCCTGGTGGGCGAGGTCCCCGGTCAGCCAGTAGCCGCCGAGCCGCATCCGGTTCCAGGTCAGCGAGTCGTTCCAGTAACCGGGCGTGAGCGTGGGGGACTTCAGGCCGAGGCGGCCGATCCTTCCCGGCGGCAGGGGGGTGCCGTCCTCGGCGAGCACGGCGGCCTCGGCGAAGCTGATCGGCCGGCCGACGCAGCGCGAGTAGGCGGAGGTGTCCTTGGTGTGCCGGTTGTGGAAGACGGAGTAGCCGGCCTCCGACGAGCCGAGCCCGTCCACGAAGACCGAGCCGTCGACCCGTACGCGGCTCAGGTCCCGGCCGATCGTCTCGTGACCGCCGTGCGCCACCAGGGCGCGGATGTGTGCCTCGTGCGCGGCGTCCCCGGTGTTGAACCACACCTGCACGCTGGACAGATCACGCTTCGTCAGATCCTCGGCGGCCATCTCGCCGAAGGTCCCGGCGAAGGCGAGCACGGTGGTCGGCCGGAGCTCCTCGACGGCGTCGAGTACGTCGGTGCCGCGCCGGCTGGACAGGAGCGTGATGTCGGTGCGCAGCAGCAGGCAGTACAGCAGCGTCGCCACCATGGCGTTGTGCGCGCCCGGCAGTCCCACCAGGGTGCGCGCCATGTCGGTGCCGGTGGAGTAGCGCAGCCGGTGCAACTGGGCGTACATCAGGGTCCGGTGGGTGTGCGGTACGCCCTTGGGCATGCCGGTGGTGCCGGAGGAGTGCGAGATGAGCACCGGGTCCGTCGCGTCGTGCCGGTACGGGTACGACGGCGGCAGCGACGTGCGGTGCTCCGGGCGGATGCCGTCGGCGGTGACGTGGAAGCCGAGCCCCAAGGCCGCGAATACCTCGCGGTGCCGCTCGTCGGTGAACGCGCCGACCGCGCCCTGCCGGCGTACGTACTCCCGGGCGATCTCGGGGGCCAGGTTGCCGTTGACGAAGGACGGGATCGCGCCGAGGGAGGTCAGCGCCAGGAAGTTCACGGCGAACTCTGCACTGGAGGAGGAGTGGATGGCGACCGGGTCGCGGGGGCGCACGCCGTGAGCGGCGTACCAGCCCGCGTAGGTCTCGACCGCCTCGTACAGCTCGCCGAGCGTCAGCGTCCCGGGGCGGCTGCCGTCCGGGGCCCGCCAGGTGCCGTCCGTCCGCAGCACGGGTTCGTCGAGCGGACGGCCGTACGCTCTCAGGCGCTCCAGGATGTTGCCGGCGCCGAGTTCGGTGTCGGAGCAGATCCGCGCCCGTTCCTGCCTAGTGATGAGCATGGGTCTCCGTCTCGTTGCTTGCCTCGGTGTCTGTGGTCCCGGTGGTGAGGACGAACGGGGTGGGGCCGGGCAGGCGTCGGGTGCCTCCGCCGCGCACAAGCTGTCGGTGGGCGGCGGCCAGGTCGAAGAGGCCCTGGATGCCGCCCGGACGGTCGGAGGTCTCCGCGTCCGGCGTTTCCGCCGGCCTGAGCGTCACCGAGGCATCGGCGCCGGGGCGGCCGAGCAGCGCCGCGGCCGCCAGGCCGGCGGACGCGGGGAGGTCCGGGACCCGGCGGGCGCCGTCGTCGGCCAGTTCCCGGTGCAGGGCGGCCATCCTCTCGCCGCCGCCCAGCTCCACGCCCAGCACCAGAACGCGGTCCAGGTCCGGGTCCTCCAGCAGCAGATCCGCCATGGCCAGCAGTTCGGTGACGGGGTCGTCGAGGGTGGAGACGCTGAACATCTGCCCGGTGATGCCGAACTCCCGGCTGGTGTGGCCCAGTACGGAGTTGGGGGTGGCCTGCATGAACAGCAGCGGGTTGTGGACCTTGCCCGAGACCATGCGCCCGCTGGCGAGGTCGGCCGTCGTGGTGTCGCCCAGCAGACTGGCCAGCGCCACGGCGGTGCGTGATCCTTCACCCGGCCGCTCGGTCAGGCACTGTCTGCTCACCTCGTACGCCAGCGGGCTGAACGCGGACTCCACGAAGCCGGGCAGCCTCGGCAGCGGGATGTCGTCATCTCGGCCGGTGCCGTGTGTCGCGGTGGCCGTGGCCAGGATGCCGAGGGGCGCCCGGATCCGGTACTTCTCGCCGGTCGTCATGGCCTCTCCAGCACGAGTGCGGTGTTGGCGCCCCCGAAGGCGGCGTTGACGGTGAGCGCCCGGCGCAGATCGGCCTGACGCGCCCGGTTCGGCACGTAGTCCAGGTCGCACTCCGGGTCCGGCGCGGTGAACCCGGCGGTCGGCGGCAGTACGCCGTCGGTCAGGGCCAGCAGCGTGATCACGAACTCCACGACGCCGGCCGCCTCCAAGAGGTGGCCGGTGGTGCTCTTGGTGGAGCTGACGGGGAGGGACTCTGCCCGGTCCGGGAAGGCGGCGCGCAGCCCGCGGGTCTCGGCACCGTCGTTGTACTTGGTACCGGTGCCGTGGGCGTTGACGTAGCCGAGGGCCGTTCCGCCCGGATCGTCGGCCAGTCGCAGTGCCTGTCGCGTCGCGCGCGCCAACCCGACGCCCTCCGGGTGCGGTTGGGCGATGTGGTGCGCGTCCGTGGCCGCGCCCCAGCCCACGACGGAAGCCAGCGGCCGGGCGCCCCGGCGCCGGGAATGTTCGGCGGACTCCAGCACGACGACCGCCACCCCGTCGCCCAGCAGCAGCCCGCTGCGGTCCGCGCTGAACGGGCGCACCATGCCGTCCCGGGACAGCGCCCGCCCGGAGTCGAACTTCCCGAAGGTCTCCTCCTCGACCAGGTATCCACCGGCGCAGACCGCGATGTCGGTCCGCCCGGAGGAGATGAGCCGGCAACCGTGGATGATCGCGGCGGCGGAGGCGACACAGGCGTTGGTGAAGGTCAGTTGCGGACCCGTCAAACCGAGCCGCGTGGCCAGCAGTTCGGTGAGGCGCGCCGGTACGGCGTCGGTGGCTCGCTCCACCTCCGCGTTCCGCCAGTACCGCGTGACGCTCGTGTGGTCGCCCGCGACGCCGAGCAGGACCGCCGCCCGGGTGCCGGGGCCCAGGCCCGCCATGTCGAGGGCCTCCGTACCGCACCGGTCCAGGGCGTGGCGCAGGGCCCACTCCTCGACCGCGTCGGGGCCGTCGGGGGCGGCGGCCGCCACCGGCGTACGGTACGGGCCGGTGTCGAACCTGGTGGTGGGCGCGAAGGCGGGGACTCCGGCGAAGACCCCGCGCCGCAGGGCGTCGGCACCGGTGCCGAACGCGGTGCGTACCCCGAATCCGGTCACGGTGACCTCACCGCTCATCGTGGCCGCCCTCCTCGACGGTACGCAGGAACTCGGTGAGCCGCCGTAGTGAGGTGAGCCCGGAGATGTCCTCGTCGCTGGGCTCCACGACCAGGCCGTACCGTTCCTCGACCACGTGCAGGAGCCACACCAACCCGAGCGAGTCCAGGACCAGTTCGGCGTCCTCGCCGAGGTCGTCGGGCAGCCCCGGGAAGACGTTCCGGTCCGACAGCAGTTCCCGGACGGAGTCGGTGGTGAAGGTCGCCGTGCTCATGCCTTCGCACCGCGTCGGACCACCTCGGCGACGAGTCCGCCGAGGGTGAGGGTGGCCAGCGGCTCGATGTCGGTGTCCGGGATCTCCACGCCGAACCGCGACTCCAGCCGCATGGTCAGCTCGATCAGGCTCAGTGAGTCCACTTCCAGCCCGTCGACGGTCATCGGGCTGTCGTCCGTGATGCCGTCGCGGCTCAGCAGGACGTTCATCTCGTCGATGACGGAGGTCAGGATGAACTCGCGGATCACGTCTTCCAGGGTCGACGTACTCATGATCGGTTTCTCCACGTGAGGGGTTGGAGGAAGGGGGGACGGAGAGGGGGCAAGAGAATCGAGTCGGCCGGACGGACCTGCGGCTACGCGCCGCCGCCCGCCCCGGTCGCCCCGGTCGGCACGGCCGCCTGGAGCGCCGCCGCCTGGCGCAGGAGCTTCCCGTTGGACGTGCGGGGCAGGGAGTCCAGCACCCGGATCACGCGCGGCAGCTTGTAGTCGGCCAGCCGCTCCCGGCACCAGCGCAGCAGTTCCGCCGCGGACGGTTGCCCGGGGCCTTCGGCCACCGCGACGTACGCCTCGGTCACGCCCTGGTGGACCAGGACCGCCTGCTGGACCGCCGGATGCTCGCGGAGCACGTTCTCGACCTCCAGCAGGTCCACCTTGAGGCCGCCGACCACGACGAGGGAGTCCGCGCGGCCGTGCACCAGGACCGTGCCGGAGGCGTCCACGGTGGCCCGGTCCCTGGTGTGCAGCCAGCCGTCCGTGTACTGGGTGCCGCCGGAGTCGAAGAGGTACGGCGACTCGTCGAGGGCGACGTCCAGTTCGCCCCGGTGGACACGTACCGTCACACCCGGTGCGGCCCTGCCGACCGCCGGCCGCAGTGTGCCGTGGGCGTCCATGGCGACCACCCCGGTCTCGGTGGTGCCGTAGGACTCGCCGACCGGGAGCCCGTAGCGTTCCGTGAACCGCGTCGCGACCTGCGGGGGCATCAGTTCGCCGCCCGACACCGCGACCCTCAGGTCGGGCAGTGCGGGGGGATCGACGGCGGCGAGGAGTTCGTAGTGCATCGGCACCCCGAACAGGGCGGTGATCCGGTGGTCCACCGCGGTCCGCAGGATGTCGCGGGCGGAGATCCGGGGGGCGAAGACCACGCCGACACCGGCCGCGAGCGAGTGCAGCAGACCGGCGATCAGACCGAAGCTGTGCGCCGTCGAGCTGAGCAGCAGCAGCCGGTCGCCCGTACCCGGCATGCCGGGTACGCGAGTGAAGCGGTCCACCTCGGCGGCGATCGACGAAGTGGTCCGTCCGATCACCTTCGGCCGTCCGGTGGAACCCGAGCTGAACTGGACCAACCGGTGGTCGGTGCCGGCCACCCGGCCGCCGGCGAGGCGCTCGGTGACGACCTCGTGCTCGGAGCGGAAGCCGAACGTCGCCTGGACGTTGGTACCCGCGCTGACCATGAACTGCGGCCGGCAGGAGGCACAGAGCGCGGTGACCTCGGCCGGTTTGAGCCGGAAGTCGAAGAGCAGCACCTGGGCGCCGAGGTGCCAGAGCGCGAGGAGCACCTCGACCTGGGTGAAGCTGGGCGGTGTCCGCAGGCCGACAGTGGTGCCCGCTCGGATGCCGTACCCGGCGAAGAGCGCGGCCTGCTTGGCCACCCGGATCCGTAACTCTCCCCGGGTGATCATTTCCTGTCGATGCGTCAGGTAGGGGAGTGCGTCGTCCTGCGCGTCGAAGAGCCTCCGGACGAGGGTCTCCATGTCGCCCGTATCGGCCATGAGGCTCAGACCTCCTTGCAGAACTCGCCGATGGGCAGGCCGACATGGCGCTTGTCCGTGGCCAGGTAGCCGAGCAACTCGTCACCCTGCTGCAACTCGGTGACGTTGAGGACCTTGCCGCCCGGGCCGAGCACCCGTACGTGCCAGTCGTCCTGCACGGTCAGGCTGACCAGCTGTCCGTCCTCCGCGTGGGTGCGGATCTCCAGCAGCGGCCGGGACTCCAGCTTGGCGCGGCCGACCACGACCCGCCGGGTGCGCCCGTCGGCGCCGACCGCCAGCAGGGCGGTGCCGGAGCCGACCTCGCTGAGGTAGTTGGTGCGGTTGTCGGGGCCGAGCGTGTACGAGTGCAGGGCGCCGGCGTTGACCCGGAACGGCCTGGTCGGCATGTACGGCAGTGGGTGGGTCTCGGAGCAGCACAGCACGAACCCGGAGGAGTAGGAGCCGACGAGGATGCCCTCGTCCTCCTCGAAGTGCGAGCAGGTGTCCACACAGACCCGGTCGCCCAGCCCGACGTGCCGGATGCTCTCCACGGTCAGCGTGGACAACTCCAGCTGAGGCGTGGATGCCTGGAGCAGCCGTGCCAGGGCGAACACCTCGTCGGCGCTGCGGGGTGTGAACAGGATGCCGTCCGAGCCGCGCTCCAGCACGTCGAAGACGATCGCCGCCTCCTCCAGACCGTCGACGACCGTCACCAGGTTGCCCTCCGCCGACTCGGCCGCGGCGAGCACGATCTCCAGCGGGATCTTGGTCGGGTCGGCGAAGTGGATGACGGTGTACGGCAGCGCCATGGCGCCCGCGCAGGAGAGCTGGAGGGTGCGGTCGTCCCGTACGTCGACGAAGCCGGCGACGGGGATGCCGGTGCGGTGGTCGGCGGCGAGGGCGTCCAGCTCGCCTTGGGTGGTGAACTTCCGCAGGAGGACGTCGTATCCGGTGGGGGACTTCGCCTCCCTCGCAGTGTTCTTGGCCGCCTTGTCCTGCGCTTCCTTGTCCTGTTCCCCCTTGTCGGTGGTGGTCTTCTTGGCCCCCGGGCTCCCGGGCACCAGTACCCGTGTGACCGTCGGCGGCAGGGTGCTCAGCAACTCCGCGTCGGCGGAGACCACGCCGGCCATCCGGGCGTGCACGGCCGCGTCCACGACCGCCTGGATCTGCTGGCGGGGTACTTCACGGAGATCGATCCATGCGAACCTCATGCGACACCTGCCACGATCGTCGAGTAGTCGGTGGGGGTGGGGACGGGGGGATGCACGACGGCGGAGAGCCGGGACACC
>NZ_VJZC01000346.1 GCF_009377185.1 Streptomyces spongiae | reverse complement strand
CCGTTCCACACCCCCACCTTCATCCTCACCCACCACCCTCGCCCGTCGATCGAGATGGAGGGCGGCACGACGTTCCACTTCCTAGACACGTCACCCGCCCAGGCGCTCGAGACGGCCCGCGAGGCTGCGGGCGGCCAGGACGTACGCATCGGCGGGGGACCCACCGTGATCCGCGACTTCCTCGCTGCCGGACTCATCGACCACATGCACATCGTCGTGGTCCCCATCCTGCTCGGCCGAGGCGTACGCCTCTGGGACGGGCTGGAGGGCCAAGAGAAGGACTACGGGGTCGAGGCCACGACCTCGCCCAGCGGAGTCACGCATCTGACGTTCACCCGCTCGGGTCTCTGAACCGCTCCGCAGGCAAGGGAATCAGCGCTCGACCTGCGCCGACCTCAGCGTCCAGGTCAACAGCACCCCGGCGGCCCCGGCCACGGCCCCGACTGTCCCGTAGGACCAGAAGGCCCGAGAGGACCGCCAGGAGAGTACCGACCACTTCGACTGCGCGGACAGCGCTGATCCGATACTCAGCCACGACCCGGCGGAGATCAGCGACAGGGAGGACCCGATCGAGCCAACCGACAACGCACTCCCGACAGACCCGACGGACAGGACCGACCCGACGGACCCGATGGACAGCACCGACCCCACAGAGCCGATCGACAACACCGAGTCCTTCGACCACAGGGACAAGGCGGAACCCAGGGAGCAACCGGAGGAGGTGTGACAGGCTGACGGCAGTTCGGTGGGCTTGGTCATGAGGCCATTGTCCCGCCCTGCGTGTCATCCGCCAGTGCGGCGAAGCACTGTGCCCTACGGAGCCCGCTACTCGGCCCACACCTCCTTCCCTCCGCCGCCACGACGCCCGTTGACGACGAGAAAGTGCCCCCACTCATCGGCACACGCCCGCGTCAGCCACAGCCCGCGCCCGCTTTCCTCGTCGAGCCCTGGTAGCGGGCTCTCGTGTGGAGGACAGGAGCTGCTGTCCCACACACTGAGCCGTAGCCGCCCGCCGGCCCGCACCAACCGTACGGCGACGGGATCCCTCGTCCAGGCCAGGGCGTTGGTGACGAGCTCGGAGGCGACGAGCTGGGCGTTGTCGAGGACGGTGGGTCCGGCCTGGTACCGGGTGAGCACGGTCCGGACATGTGCGCGGACGATGCCCGGCCCGAAGGGTGAGTGGGGGATGCGGAGGACGTACTCCCAGTCGGTGTCGAGCGGGGAGTGAGTTGCGGACTTCGTCTGGGCGAGTTCGGTCATGGCCGTAACTCCACTTCGAGTAAGGGGGGTTGGCTCGGTGGACCAATCAGTGGGGTGGCAGGTGACACAGACGGTGGCTCCGCCGCCACTGCCGTGAGCTGCGCTCGGGCAGGGCGGTGCACTTCCGAGAACCCGGACACCACGTTGGGTAGTTGATGCGATACTCACCGTAGGGTAAGCGACTACAATACTGCTACCGAACACGGAAACTTCCTGGATAGGAGCGGCTGTGCCACCTAGGCCCACAGCAACCGCGAGGCAGCAGCGACTGGGCGCCGAACTGCGCAAACTGCGCGAGCGTGCCGACCTGACCACTCGTGCGGCCGGTCAGAAGTTGGGGGTCGATCCGGCCAGGATCAGCAACATCGAGTCCGGGAGGTTCGGCGTCAGCGCCGACCGTGTTCGAGCTTTCGCCTTCGGATACGACTGCGACGACGAGCCGTACATCGACGCCCTGGCGACCATGACCACGAGCCGCTCCCGCAACTGGTGGGACGACTACCGCGATCTCCTGCCGCCGGTTCTGCTTGACCTGTCAGAGATGGAGGAGCACGCGACCGCACTCCACACCGTGCAGTTCACGCACCTGCCCGGCCTGCTCCAAACCCCGGACTACGCCCGGCTGGTCTTTCAGCAGAATGTCCCGGCGCTCTCCCCACCCATGGTCGAGCACCGCCTCTCCCACCGCATCAAACGCCAGGGCATCCTCTACGCCGACACCCCGACGCCGTACACCGCGATCATCCACGAGGCCGCTCTGCGCATGCAGTTCGGTGGTCCGGAGGTCATGCGCAAACAGCTGGCGCACATCGCGGAGATGAGCGAACGAGAGCACGTGACGGTCCTCGTCCTGCCGTTCGCAGCGGGGATTTTCCCTGGCGCGGGCCAGACCGTTGTCATCGCTCAGGGCCCGGTCCGGCAACTGGATACCGTACAGCTGGACACTGAACACGGCTCCGAATTCCTGCACGCGGAGGCACAGTTGGTGAAGTACCGGACGATCATGGGCCGGATGGAAGGCCTGTCGCTGGACGCCACCGCCTCACGCGACCTCATCCATACCCTCGCCACAAACCTGTGAAAGGCAACCCGATGCCCGAGCTCAACTGGCAGAAGTCCTCGTTCAGCAGCGAGGCCAGCAACTGCCTCGAACTGGCCACCGCCCCCGACGGAACGATCCACCTCCGCGAGTCCGACGAACCAGCGATCACCCTCGCCTTGCAAACGCCAGGCCTCAACTCCCTGCTGCACGCGGCTCGCAGAGAGATACGCACCAACCGCGATGTCTGAAGCGCCCCCGGCTAGTGCCTCATTTCAGTCCCACCAGAACGTCCACACAGTGGAACGGATCTCGCCGTCCCCCAGCACCGGCAGGTCCGGGGCATTGTCCTCGCAGTAGGAGAACCGCTCGACAGCCGCTTGGGCCGCGGCCTCTGGGGTGAGCGGTGGACGGTCCACGGCCAGCCGCATGTTACTGCCATCCATGTAATACGGATCCGCGCCGAAGCGCTCGTGCCAGCTGCGCAGGAAGGCCAGATGGTCCGAGGGCTCAAGCCCTCTTTGAACCTCGTCCACCCACCAGTTGGGCGCGTCCGGCAGCCCGGGCAGCAGAACCGGGAGCTCATAGCCGTGCCGTGCCTCAACGAGGCAGAACCAGAACTCCGGGTCAAACCCCAAGTAACCCTGCCACGGGTCGGCTGGCCGCGGCGCGCTGAGCGGACCCGCCAACGACTTGGCCAAGCGCTGCGGCGTCAGCTCCGCGATCCACTCGTCCATGGCCTCCTGGTCCGCCGACTTGTCAAGCGTGTCGACCAGGAAGGCAGCCATGATCTCGGCGATGACTTCGTCCGGGTCACGGGCCACCGCCGAGACCACCGCCTCCCGTCCGCCCTTGGGAACGGCATCCGGAGGATTCCAGACCAACCGCTGCGGATTCACAGAGGAAAGAACCGGATACCACCCCGAGCCGGCGGCATGGCGCTCGCGCCACAACTTCCAGACCGCGAACGCCTGCGTGCGCGGCACGAGAAACCCCATGGCTCGGACGCCGTCCGGCGAGACGGCCGCCGTCACCTCCTCCGGAGGGACCGTGTCTCCGGCGCCGACCGTGATATCGCTCACCTCACGTGGGCCGTGCCGCTGCTGATCGGCACCCCGGACGCCAACGGCGACGACATTCCCGACGTCTGGGCCGTCCGCTCCGACGGTTCCGTCCGCTTCTACGCGGGCGGCAGGACGACGCTGCCCGGGTCCGGTACGGAGATCATCGGTCCGAGGAGCTACTGGAAGACGCGGATCGCCATCGGCTGAGCGCGACTCGTGGAAGGGCCGGCCGTGTCGTGCGGTCGGCCCTTCGCCGTGTCAGCCCTGCTCCGGAGGCGTCTTCGGACGCCGGTTGATGGCCGTCAGGTCGATCTCGATGCCGAAGGGCACCGTGACCTTGAGGTGGTCGTGGAAGATGCCGGTGAGGCCGTAGGAGTTGGTGGCCGGGTCGAGTTCGTAGACGTAGACGACAGGGAGGCCCTTGTCCTCGTCCTCCTCGATCCGCCAGAAATGCGGGACGCCGGCCGCGGCGTACTTCCGGGGCTTGACCTCGCGGTCACGCTCGCGCGAGTCGGCGGAAACCACCTCGACAGCAAGGAGGACGTCCTCCGGCTTGTACCAGGTCTGCTTCGAGCCGGTATTCGCTTCCAGCGGGAAGACCAGGACATCCGGCTCGGGCCGGTTCCTCAGGTCAAGCTTGATGGTCATCTCCCGCATGACGTCGAGATGCTCCGGGGCCTGCGCGAGCAGAGTGTTCTCCACCAGACGCATGCAGCGCGCATGGAAGGCCGTCTGCGGACTCATGAAAACGAGACTCCCGTCGATCAACTCCGTGTGCGGCGGGAGGCCCGGGATCCGGTCGAGGTCGTCCGCAGTCCAGCCCTCTGGGGGCGGGATGGGCCAGCGGTACTCCGGCTCGTCGTCGAGGCGGCCATCCAGCCCGTTCTCGGATGCGGCGCTCATGATTGCTCCCATGGGACGGAGTCTCGCCTGCCTCCCCAGCCTACCCAGTGGGAACGACAGAGACCTCAGCGCAATGAGCGACCAACCAATGGGACACCCCATCGGCGCTCGAATCTTTGCGCGACGCATCCGGCCGCTCGCCACAAGGGCGACGCCTCCGCGGGGTCGCGTCGCCCCTCGCTGACCCGGACCTAACCTGACGCCATGTCAGACGACGAGTCGTACGAGCTGCTCGGGTTCGACAACGTGCTCCTGCCCGTGGGCGATCTCGGGGAGGCCGTGGCCTTCTACGAGCGGGTCGGGTTCGGGGCGGCGTTTCGGTTGGACGAGGCCGGGATCGCGCTGTTGAAGGTGGGCGAGGAGACGCCTGGTGTGCTGCTCCGGCTGGAGGAGTCGCTGGGGCAGCGGCCGCCCGTGTGGGCCTCACCGCGGGTGTGGCTGGGGGTGCGGGACGCGCAGGCTGCCGGGCGGGGGTGACCTCCGCCCGGTCACCTTGAATCTCTGCTTGAACGTGTTCAAAAACAGGAGTACGGTTCATCGCAAGAACCTTTTGAACGTGTTCAAGAAAGGGTGGGGACATGGACCTCACGGTCGTCGCGTACGTCATCTACCTGCTCGTCAGCGTGGGGCTGACGATCTGGGTGGCTCGGACGCTGAGCCGGAACGGGCGGATCTTTCTCGGTGACGTGCTGCACGGGAACGAGAAGCTGGCCGACGCCGTCAATCACCTGCTCGTGGTGGGCTTCTACCTCGTCAACCTGGGGTTCGTGGCCCTCTATCTGAACCAGGACGGAGAGGTCACCGACCCGCGCGGGGTCTTCGAGGCGGTCTCGACGAAGCTCGGCGTCGTCCTGCTCGTGCTCGGCGCGCTGCACCTGGCCAACGTGTTCGTACTGAACAAGATCCGGCGGCGGGGAGTGATGGAGCGGGAGCAGGTGCCGCCCGTGGCGCCGCAGGGCTGGGTCCCCCCGACGGCCGGGGCGTGACGGCACCCATGACGACAGCGATGGATGCCGTCGCCGTACGCGACCGGGACGCCGCCCGCGTCCCGGTCCGCGGGCTCACCGTGCTGTACGACGCCCAGTGCTCGCTGTGCCGGTCCGTGAAGGAGTGGCTGGGGCGGCAGCGGCAGCTGGTGCCGTTGCGGTTCGTGGCGGCGGGGAGTGAAGAGGCCCGGCAGTGCTTCCCCTCCCTCGATCACCGGGCCTCCCTCGACGAGATCACCGTCGTGGGCGACGCGGGGCAGGTGTACCGCGGGGCCGCCGCCTGGGTCGTGTGCCTGTGGGCGTTGCGGGAGCAGCGGCCGCTCGCCCACCGGCTGAGCACCCCCGCCGGGGCGAAGCTGGCCAGGGGTGCCGTCCTGGCCGCCGCCAAGTGGCGGGAGGCGCGCACCGACAGCCAGTGGGGCGGGAGCGTGTACAGGCACCGTGACGGCTGGGCCTACGACCCGCGGTACGGGTGGACCTTCACGCCACCCGCCTGCGACAGCGGCACCTGCGCGACTGGTTAGGCTCTCTTCCGTGTCTGCAGTTCGCGAAGCGGCCGGCTCGGCCGACGACCCCCGGCCCCAAGAGGAACCCGCCCAGGGCTCCGACTCCGAGACGGACCGCACGTCCGCCAGGGGGCCCGCCAAGTCCGAGCAGACCCGCGCGCTCATCCTGGAGACCGCGTTGCGGCTCTTCCAGGAGCGCGGGTACGACAAGACGACGATGCGGGCCATCGCGAAGGAGGCCGGGGTCTCCGTCGGCAACGCGTACTACTACTTCGCCGGCAAGGAGCACCTGATCCAGGGGTTCTACGACCGGATCGGCGAGGAGCACCTGGCGGCTGTCGGGCCGGTGCTGGCGCGGGAGAAGGACCTGGAGGCGCGGATAGCCGGGGTGCTCAAGGCGTGGCTGGACGTGGCCGAGCCGTACCACGAGTTCGCGGCGCAGTTCTTCAAGAACGCGGCCGACCCGGACAGTCCGCTCAGCCCCTTCTCGGCGGAGTCGCAGAAGCCTCGGGAGGAGGCCATCTCCCTGCACCGGGAGGTGCTGGCCGGGTCGAAGGCCAAGGTGCCGGAGGAGCTCCGCGAGGTGCTGCCCGAGCTGATGTGGCTCTCCCAGATGGGGCTGGTGCTGTACTGGGTGTTCGACCGGACGGAGGGGCGGGAGCGGAGTTACCGGCTCGCCGAGCGGGGGGCCCGGCTGACTACCCGGGGGGTGTCGTTGGCCCGGTTCCGGGTGCTGCGGCCCCTCGTCCATGAGGTGCATGAGCTGTTCACGGACTTCCTGCCGGGGATGACTCGGGTGCTGCCGGATCCCGGGGGCAAGCGGGGCGAGTGATCACTTTCGGGTGAAGCAGTTCGAAGGGGACACCTGGCATCCGACCTGCCTACGATGATGCTCTCGACACCAGCCCACAGGAGGCACGTGATGTCCGCAGCATCCGTCGAGCGGCCCCATGGTGACCGTCCGCTGATCGCGGAGGCGAACCGGCTCATGGACCGCAATCCGGGGTACCGCGTCGAGATCATCGGAGGCACGATCGTCGTGACGCCGCCCGCCAACTTCGCTCACGCCCGCGCCCTGACCAGATTGCGACGTCCCTTCGTCGCCGCTGGCCTGGAGGGCGGCGAAACCGAGGTGGCCGAAGGTGTAGGGCTTTGGCTTCCAGGCGGTGTTGAGGACTACGCGATCCCCGACCTGGTGGTTGTCGACGCCGACATCGAGGACCACCTCATCGAGAACAACTGCTACGACCCGATCGCCTTCCAGCTGGTGCTGGAGGTCACCTCCAGCAATTATCAGAACGACCTTCGCTCCAAGGTCATCGCATACGCCCAGGCGAAGATCCCCGTCTACGTCATCGTCGACCGCAAACACCAACGCCTCCACGTCCTCACCGAGCCGGCCGGAGACGAGTACGCAAACCACCGCGTCCACGCCCCCGGCGAGATCGTCACCCTGCCCGACTCCATCGGCGCCAAAGTCACCCTCGACGTGGAGCAGATCCTCACAGCCGGGCAGCCCAAGACCAGTTGACGACCACCTGAACCAGCCACCGCAGACGTCACCCCGCCCCGAGCGGAGCGACAAGCGCCCACACCGTCTGGCCGTGCCTCCCCCTGCTCCACACCCCCCACGCCGAGGCGAGGTGCTGCACCAGGAACAGCCCCCGGCCCGACTCGTCCCACTCTCCGACCTCCCTCAGGCGGGGCGGCACCACGCCCTCGTCGGAGACCTCTATGAAGCAGGAGCCGTCGGCGAGGGCGGTCACCGCGACCTCGAACTCCCGTTCCAGCAAGGGGCCGTGGCGTACGACATTGGTCGCGAGCTCGGAGACGAGGAGGACGGCGTCCTCCAGGGCGGCGTCACCGTCGCCGTGGCCCCAGTCGGCGAGATGGTCCCGGACCCGGCGCCGGGCGAGGCCCACGGACGCGGGGTGCCGGGGCAGCCGGAAGGAGTTGCGTCTCAGCACGTTTGCTCCTCACCCCGACCACACCTCCATCACATGGTGCTGCGTGGTGAGGGACCGCGGTGTCACTTCAGCGAATGTCACACCATGAGCTCCCGTCAGGTGTCACACGGCGGCAGTCACAGCGACTGCCATGACGGCTGTCGCAGCAGCTGCCACAGCGGCTGGCATAGCGGCCGTCACAGCAGCCGTCATATCCAGTCCAGCTGCCAGAGCCGGAAGACACCGGTTCCGTCGGAGAGGTACTGGCCGCCGCCGACGTCCTCGGTGCTCAGCACGTACTCCTTCTGCTGCCACAGCGGGATCAGCGGTACGTCCTGGGCCACGGACTCCTGGATGGTGTGGAAGTCCTTGGTGGCGCGGCTGCGGTCCGCGTACCGCTGGCTGTCCTGGATCAGCCGGTCGACCGTCTTGTTGCTGTAGCCGTTCTTCATGCTGCCGCCGGTGCCGACGAGGGGGCCGCTGAAGTTGTCGGCGTCGGGGAAGTCGGCGACCCAGCCGACGGCGTACGCGTCCAGCTTTCCCTGGGCGTACTGCTGCTGGAAGTCGGTCCACTCGTACGCCTTGGTGGTCACCTTGAACAGTCCGCCCGCCTCCAGCTGCCGCTTGAGCTCGGCGGCCTCCTCGGCGGTGGAGCCGCTGCCCTTGGCGTAGCCGAAGGCGAAGCGCACGGGCAGGCTGACCCCGGCCTCGGTGAGCAGTTCGCGGGCCCGCTTGGGGTCCGGCTTGGGGTACATGTCGAAGAAGGAGGTGGTGTGGCCCGTGATGCCGACCGGGATGAGCGAGTAGAGCGAGTCGGTGGTGCCCTTGTACACGTCGCTGACGAGTTTCTCGCGGTCGACGAGGGCGGCGACGGCCTGGCGTACGCCGCGGTCGTGCAGCGGTGAGCTCTTGCGGACGTTGAGGACGAGGTTGCGGGTCTCGGCGCTGTCGGACTCGGAGATGCGCTGGTTCGGGTCGCTCGGCGACAGCTCGGCGAGCACCGCGGGGGGCAGCTCGCGCGTGGCGACATCGATGTCCTTCACCTTCCATGCCTTGTTCAGGGCCTCGGAGTCGGCGTAGTAGCGCAGGGTGACGGGCCGACCGGTGTCCTTGACGGCGCCCTTGTAGTTCCCGTTCGGTTCCAGGACGGCCCGCTTCTTCTTCGTGTACGACTTCAGCACGTACGGGCCCGTGCCGTCGGCCCCGCTGTCGGTGCGTACCGTGCGCGCGGGGTACTTGGTGTGGTCGACGATCGCCCCGGCGCCGGTGGCCACCTTGAAGGGGAACGTGGCGTCCGGCGTGGACAGGTGGAAGGTGACGGTCTGTCCGTTCGCGTCGACCGATTTCAGGGTGGAGAGCAGGGGCGCGGGGCCGACGTCGGAGTTGATGCGCTGGACGCGGTCGAAGGAGTACTTCACGTCCTCGCCGGTCATGGTCCGGCCACTGGGGAACTTCAGGCCGTCGCGCACGGTGCAGCGGTACGTGGTCAGGCCGCTGCCCACGAACTCACAGCTCTTCGCGGCGTCGGGCACCGGGGAGGAGCCTCCGGGTTCGAAGGTCAGCAGTGACTGGAAGACGTTGCTGAACAGCGCCCATGACCCGGCGTCGTACGCCCCCGCCGGGTCGAGGGCCGTCACGGCGTCCGTCGTCCCGACCGTGATGGTGCGGCCCTTGTCCTGCCCGGCCGGCAGCAGCTGCCAGCCACCCACACCCGCGGCTGCCAGGACGAGCAGCGTCACGAGAATCCGCATGCGAACCGCTCGCATCGGTGTGCCCTCCCCAGGCCCCCATCGCATATGCCACCGGACGTGGCGCGGCTCACCCAACCACAGGTGTTTCAGCGGAGGGAAGGGCCTTCCGGCTACATGAGGAAAGCTCTTACCATCGGCCGTTTCGCACGGTTTTCACAGCTGGTGCACAGACGTGCCGCGGAGGCTGCGGAAGCGGGTCCGCGAGGGGCCCCGGGAGGGCTCTGAAGGATCCTCAGGCCTGCTTCGACGCCAGCTCCACCACCGTGATGTCCGACGGGGCTCCCACCCGCACCGGAGGCCCCCAGGCACCCGCGCCGCGGGTGACGTACAACTGCGTGTCGCCGTGGCGTTCGAGGCCCGCGAGGGTCGGGTTGGCGAGGTCGGCGACGAAGTTCATGGGCCACATCTGGCCGCCATGGGTGTGGCCGGACAGCTGGAGGTCGACGCCGTGGTCGACGGCCTCGTGGATCTGGACCGGCTGGTGGGCGAGGAGGACGACGGCCCGTGAGGTGTCCCGGTCACCCAGTGCCTTGGTGAAGTCCGGACCCTGGCCCTCGTCCTCGCCCGCCACGTCGTTGACGCCGGCGAGGTCGAAGTGGGGCAGCTCACGGCGCGCGTTCTCCAGCGGGTCCAGGCCCAGCCGCCGTACCTCGTCGACCCATTGCTCCGCGCCGGAGAAGTACTCGTGGTTGCCGGTGACGAAGTACGCGCCGTGGCGGGCCGTCAACTGCCGCAGCGGCGCCGCCGCCGGGCCCAGGTCCTCGACCGAGCCGTCCACCAGGTCGCCGACGACCGCGATGAGGTCGGGCCGGGTGCCGTTGATCGTGTCCACGACCTTCTGCGCGAAGCCCCGGCCCAGCATCGGGCCGAGGTGGATGTCGCTGACCACGGCGATCCTGAACCCGTGCGCGGCGCGCGGCAGTTTCGCCAGCGGCACGGTGACCCGCTTCACCTTGGGGCCGCGTACGACGCCGTACGTGCCGTACCCGACGGTCCCGACCGCGGCGGCGGCCACGGCTCCGCCGACCACACGGGAGACGAAGAGGCGGCGGGAGGGGTCGCTGGAGGCGGCCGGGTCCGGGGTGGCTGCCGGATCCGGGGTGGTTGCCGGGGCCGTGGCGGACTCCCCGGGTTC
>NZ_VJZC01000345.1 GCF_009377185.1 Streptomyces spongiae | reverse complement strand
GGCCCTCGCCCTCTGGCGTCGCCGCCACCGCGTCCCCCTCATCGCCACGCTCACCATGCTCCCGCCGTACGCGGTCTGGGCGCTGCTCCTCGCCACGGGCGGTGGCGATCTCGCGGCGCAGGAGGCGTGGGCGGGGTTCGCGGCGCGATACGGGGACTCGGCGTACAACCTGTTCTGGTACGGCGGGATGCACACCGCGAACTACAGCGTGATCTCCCCGTACGTGATGGCCGCGTTCGGTGTGCGCACGGTGAGCGTGTTCTCCGGGCTCGCGGCGTCCTGGGCGGCGGCCGTGCTGGTCTTACGGGCCGGGGTGCGCGCCCCCGTCGGCCCGGCACTGCTCGCGTCCCTCGCGCTGTGGTGCAACGTCGCGTCCGGCCGTACGACGTTCGCGCTCGGCGTCGCCTTCGGGCTCGTCGCGTGCGTGCTGCTGACGGGGGAGCGGCGGGCGGCGCTCGCGTCGGTGTGCGCGGCGCTCGCCACCCTGGCCAGCCCGGTGGCCGGGCTGTTCCTGGCCGTGGTCGGGGCCGCGTTCCTCGTCGTACGGGACGGGGTGCGGGCCGCGGTCCTGCTGGTGCCGCCCGCCCTGGTCGTCGCGGTGACCACCCTGCTCTTCCCGTTCGCCGGCGAGCAGTTGATGCCGGCCGGGCGGATCTGGGCGCCCGCGCTGCTCGGGCTCGCCGTCACCGCGCTCGCCCCGCGCACGTGGCGGGTGGCCCGGTGGAGCGGGGTCGTGTACGCGGTCGGCACCGTGCTCACGTATCTGGTCCCCTCGCCGATCGGCACGAACGTCGAACGGTTCGCGGCCCTGTTCGCACCGGCCGCGCTGTGCGCGGTGCTGACGACATCCCAGGTTCCGACGGTCCTCGAGACGCCGGCAATTGGCTCCGGAGTCCCAGCGACACGCCGCGCGAACGGCGTGTCGCTGGGACGCAGAATCCAATTGCTCCCTCGTAGCTTCTCGCCCGGCCGGATTCGGCGGGCCACTCGGCTGCGACGGGCCACCCTGCTCGCGGCCCTGTTGTTCTCCCTCGTCTGGGTCGGCGCCAAGACCCTCGCTGACCTGAGGGTGACCACCCCCGTGCCGGCCTGGGCCGCCGACACCCGCCCCGTGACCAGGGCCCTGCGCGGGCTCGGCGCCGACCGTGCCCGGGTCGAGGTGGTCCCGGCCCGCAACCACCGCGAGGCCTCCGGATTCGCCCCGTACGTCAACCTGGCCCGCGGCTGGAACCGCCAGCTCGACATGGAACGCGCCCGACTCTTCTACGACGGCACCTTCTCCGCCGTCACCTACCGGGCCTGGCTGGATCACTGGGCGGTCGGCTTCGTCGTCCTTCCGCTCGCCGAGCCCGACGGGTACGCCGAGGCGGAGGCCCGCCTGGTGCGCGAGGACCGGCCCGACTGGCTGGAGCCGGTGTGGCAGGACGCCCACTGGAGGGTCTACCGGGTGCGTGACGCGGTGCCCCTCGTCCCGGCGCCCGCCACCGTCGTCCGCAGCACCAGCGCCGCGGTCGACGTCCGGGTGCCGCGGCCCGGAGCGGTGATCATCCGGGTGGCGTACTCGCCGTGGCTGCGCGCCGAAGACGGGTGCCTGACACGGGACGGCGATTTCACCCGGCTGACGGCTACCCGACCGGGCGAGTACCGGATCAGCTCGGAGTACGGCCTCTCCTCGGCCCCGGACCGCTGCTGACCCGAGCGGTGTGCTCCGTCACCCGACCCGTGTACTCCATCAGGGGAGACCGGCTGCCCGCAGCAGGGCCGTGGTGACCGCAGCACCCAGCACCACGACGACGAAGGGCGCGCGCCGCCAGGCGAGGGCGCCCGCCACGGCCACCCCGGCCGGTCGCGCCCACCCGGCGAAGCCGCCCGCCTCGGTCAGCGCGCCCGTGGCGAGCAGCGCGACGAGCAGGACCACCGCTCCGGCGGCCAGCAGCTGCCGTACGCGCTCGGAGATCTCGACCCGGCCGTGCAACAGCGGTCCCGTGAGCCGGAAGGCGTACGTCCCGGCGGCCAGGACGAGCAGCGCGGTGACGGTCGCGCTCACGACCGCCGCCACAGAGCCAGCCCGGCGAGCGCCAGCAGCACCGGAACCCCCGTGGGCGTCACGGGACTCGCCGCCAGGGCCACCGCTCCGCCCAGCAGCGCGGCCCGCCGTACGGGTGGCTGCTCGCGCAGGGTGGGCAGGACGAGGGCGACGAGTACGGCGGGGAAGGCGGCGTCCAGACCGTAGGTGGCGGTGTCGCCCAGTGCCTCTCCGGCGAGGGCGCCGATCAGGACGCACACGTTCCAGACCGTGAACAGGGCGATGCCCGAGACCCAGAACGCCACCCGGCGCCGTACCGGATCCTGCTGGGCCAGGGCGAAGGCGACCGTCTCGTCGGTCACGAGGTGGGCGCCGAGGAGCCGGGTGAGCCGTCCCTTCCCCAGCACGTCCGCGACGGCCAGACTGAACGCCGCCGTCCGGGTGTTCAGCAGCAGCCCGGTGGCCGCCGCGGCGAACGGCCCGCCCCCGGCGAGCAGGATCCCCACCGCGCTGAACTGCGCCGACCCCGCGTACACCACCAGCGACATGACCACCGGCACCCATACCGGCAGCCCGCCGGCGACCGCGATCGCGCCGAAGGAGACGCCGACGACACCGCCGGCCAGACAGACGAGGGAGACGTCGCGCAACAGGGCGGAGTCCAGGTCCAGGGCGGCGGCAGATACGGATACGGATGCGGGTGTTCGGGGAAGCGAACGCACGTTTTCTACAATGAACAAACACCGTGGTGTTCGTCAAGGCGAACGATCGTATTCTGGAGCGAACGACATGTCCGATGCCGAGACCGGTGCACCGTCCGAGGGCGGGAAGACCCCGCCGTCCGAGGGCGGGAAGCCCCCGTCCCGTCTCCCCCTCGACTGGATCGCCGGCTCCCTGCGCCGTGAGCGCGCCCGCGCCGGGCTCTCGCTCTCCGAGCTGGCCAAGCGCGCCGGTATCGCGAAGTCGACGTTGTCCCAGCTGGAGGCGGCGAGCGGCAACCCGAGCATGGAGACGCTGTGGGCGCTGGGCGTGGCGCTGGGTGTGCCCTTCAGCGCGCTGATCGAGCCGCCCGCCCCGTCGGTGCGGGTGATCCGGGCCGGCGAGGGGCCGACCGTGCACTCCGAGCAGTCCAGCTACACCGCGAGCCTCCTGTCGCCCGGTCCGCCGGGGGCGCGGCGCGACATCTACCGCACCTGGATCGAGCCGGGATCCGTACGCACGTCCGAGCCGCACATCCCGGGAACGGTGGAACACCTGGTCATGAGCACGGGGCGGCTGAAGGCGGGGCCGCGGGGGGAGGAGGTCGAGCTCGGTCCAGGGGACTACGTGACCTACCGGGGGGATGTGCCGCACTCCTACGAGGCGCTGGTGCCCGGGACGACGTTCGTGCTGATCATGCAACACGTGTGAGGCAAGGGGGAAAGCCGTGCACGTGCACGAAAAAAGTGCCCAAGGAAAAGGCAGGAGCCCCGCTGCCGTACGGCGCGGGGCTCCTTGGGTACTGCAATCAGGTCCGGATCAGAGCACTGGGCTCACAGCACTGCGCTCACGGCACAGGGCTGGGGGTAGCCGGCTGCTCAGATGGGGGTGACGTTCTCCGCCTGCGGGCCCTTCGGGCCCTGGGTCACGTCGAAGGAGACCGACTGGTTCTCCTCGAGGGAGCGGAAACCGCTCGCGTTGATCGCGGAGTAGTGGACGAAGACGTCGGGGCCTCCGCCTTCCTGGGCGATGAAGCCAAAGCCCTTTTCGGCGTTGAACCACTTCACGGTTCCGGTAGCCATAAGCCCTCCTTGGGCCCAAAGGGTTGCCCTGCTCCAGAACCTGCAAGTGTGAAAACAAGTGCTGCACAACTGCATTCGTCTGAAAACCGACGAGAGCCTGCGGTCACATGCTCCGCAGGCTCTGTACTGCAAGGAAACCAAACTGCAACTTGCGGCGAGCCTAGCACGCAGGCAGCCGAAAGCAATAGAGGGCAAGATCACGTCACCCGGACGTTTGAACGCGTCGAGAGAGGGGTTGACGCGGGGCTGACGGGGAGGGTGTGGCGAGAGGGGCCCGTGTGGCCCGCTCCCAGGGGCCAGGCACCGCGCCGGGAGCCACCCTGAAGGGTGCACCGTACCCCATGAGGGCTAGCCTCGCGATGTGGACAATTCTCGCACCCGGCCGCGCGTCGGCCACATCCAGTTCCTGAACTGCCTGCCCCTGTACTGGGGGCTCGCACGGACCGGAACACTCCTCGACTTCGAGCTGACGAAGGACACCCCGGAGAAGCTCAGCGAGAAGCTGGTAGAGGGCGATCTCGACATCGGGCCCATCACACTCGTCGAGTTCCTCAAGCACGCGGACGACCTGGTCGCCTTCCCCGACATCGCTGTCGGCTGCGACGGCCCGGTGATGTCCTGCGTGATCGTCTCCCAGGTACCCCTGGACCAGCTGGACGGCGCCCGTGTCGCGCTCGGCTCGACCTCGCGCACGTCCGTACGCCTCGCGCAGTTGCTGCTCGCCGAGCAGGTCGGCGTCCGCCCCTCGTACTACGCCTGCCCGCCCGACCTGCCGCTGATGATGCAGGAGGCCGAGGCCGCCGTACTCATCGGTGACGCGGCGCTGCGGGCCAACCTGCACGAGGGGCCGAAGTTCGGGCTCGACGTGCACGACCTGGGCTCCATGTGGAAGGAGTGGACGGGCCTGCCGTTCGTCTTCGCCGTCTGGGCGGCCCGGCGCGAGTACCTGGAGCGGGAGCCCGCCGTCACCCGAAAGGTGCACGAGGCGTTCCTGGCGTCCCGTGACCTCTCCCTCGACGAGGTCGGAAAGGTCGCGGAACAGGCGGCCCGCTGGGAGGCCTTCGACGAGCAGGTCCTGGCGCGGTACTTCACCACCCTCGACTTCCGTTTCGGCGGCCCCCAGCTGAAGGCCGTGAACGAGTTCGCGAGGAGGGTGGGCCCGACGACGGGCTTCCCCTCGGACGTACGCGTGGAACTGCTGGCCCCATAACGGAGTCCTCAGGTAAGGGCAACTGAATTCTTCGCGAATTCGGAGTGTGGGGTGGGGCGAGCAATTGCCGGGTGGCTGGTGCTGCCGGGCTCGCACACGTTCTTAAGGGGCGCGGGGCTGTTACATCGTGCGGCTCCGCCGCGTGGGCGCGACAAGCCACAAGGAACCGTCAGCCGCCCAACAACAGCACCCCGGCAGACGAGACCGCGCCCCACTACGCTGCTGGACATCGCGGAACACGGGGGAGGTGCGGAGCACCATGCAACCGCAGCCGTTGCAAGCCGACGAACCCACGGCAGTGGGTCCGTACCGCCTGCTGGGCCGACTCGGCTCGGGCGGAATGGGCCGCGTCTACCTGGGCCGCAGCGCGGGCGGCCGCACCGTCGCCGTCAAGATCGTCCACCCGCACTTCGCCCTGGACGAGGAGTTCCGGGCCCGCTTCCGCCGCGAGGTGGACGCCGCGCGCCGGGTCGGCGGCGCGTGGACGGCTCCCGTACTGGACGCGGACCCGGAGGCCCCCGTGCCGTGGGTGGCGACGGCGTACGCGGCCGGCCCCTCGCTGGCGGGAGCCGTCGCCGACAGCGGGGCGCTGCCGACCCACTCCGTACGCGTCCTGGGCGCGGGCCTCGCGGAGGCCCTGACCGCCGTGCACGCCCTCGGGCTGGTCCACCGGGACGTGAAGCCGTCCAACGTCCTGCTGACCGTGGACGGCCCGCTTCTCATCGACTTCGGAATCGCCCGCGCCACGGACGGCACGGCGTCCCTCACCTCCACCGGCGTCTCGATCGGCTCGCCCGGCTACATGTCGCCCGAACAGATCCTCGGCAAGGGCGTCACGGGAGCGGCGGACGTCTTCTCGCTGGGCGCGGTCCTGGCGTACGCGGCGACGGGTGAGTCCCCCTTCCCCGGGGACTCCTCGGCGGCGCTGCTCTACAAGGTCGTCCATGAGGAGCCGGAACTCGGCTCGATGGAGGGCGAGTTGCTGGAGCTGGTGCGGCGCTGTCTGGCGAAGGAGCCGTCCGGCCGGCCGAGCCCTGAGGAGGTGGCCCGTGCCCTGGCACCCGAGGGCGCGGCCCGGCTGGTGGCGGCGGGCTGGCTGCCGGGTCCGTTGGTGGAGCAGGTCGGCCGGAGTGCCGTACAGCTGCTGAACCTGGAGGCCACGGAGGTGCCGGCGTCCGGGCCGGTGGGGTTCAGCAGTCCTTCGGTGGGCGCCGGCTCGCCCTCTCCCGCTGTCGAAGCGCCTTCTGCTGTTGGGGTGTTCGGGCCGCCGCCCGCCATGCCGCAGCCCGCCATGCCGTCGGACAGGGTCGCCGCCGTACCCGAGCCGAGACCCGAGGACGCGGTCCCGGCTTCGGCCCAGGCATCGGCATCGGCATCGGCTTCGGCTTCGGCTCCCACCCAGGCGCCCACTCCGGGCAAGGTGTCGGTCAGTGTGGCCGCGACCTCCCTGCCCGGTACGAACGGGCGGGGACGGAAGGTGAGTTGCACGGTGGCCCTGGCGGTCGCGGGCGCGTTCGCCGCGGTGACCGTGGGGTCGATATTCGGGCTGGGACTCCTGGACGACGACAACGGCAGCGACACCGCGAGCGGCAGCGACCAGGAGGCGAGCCCGCCGGCGGCGAGCCGGAGCAGTGTCGAGGACCAGGCGCCCGGGGGAGGGGCCGTTCCGGAGACGTACGTCGGGACATGGGAGGGCGACGCCTACGCCCTGAGCGGGAAGCTGCCCGCGGGAACGTTCCGCGTCACCCTTCAACAGGCCGCCGTGGGAAAGAAGCTGGGGACCTTCCGCTCCACCGACCTCATCGGCGGTGTCTGCGACGACGTGCTCGTCCTGAAGAAGGTCACCAAGAAGCAGATCACGGCCACCAGCATCGCCGACAAGAACAACCCCGGCACGTGCACGACGGGCGAGCACGAGGTCCGACTCACCCCGGTCGGCAAGGAACTGCAGTACGAGACGGACAACGCGGACGCCGGAGACCCCGTGGCCCGGATGGCGAGGATCAACTAGCCGGCGCGACCAGCGGTCCGAGGCGATGGTCGCCCTGCCCGCATAGGCTGGGCGGGTGGATCTCGACCTCTGGCTGACCGTGGCCGCCGCCGTCTGGGGCGCGGCCGTCGGGGCGCTGGTGCCGCGGGCCGCGTACCGGTTGTCGGTCGAGCCGGAGGAGGCGTGGCAGGACGTCTGCCCGGCCGGGCACCCGATCAGGGGCCTGGCGCGCGGCTGGCTCGGGCGCGCCCAGTGCGGGGCGTGCGGGGCGCGCGGGGCGCGCGGGGCGGCTTCCGCCGACGCGGGGAGCCTGGGGCACGCGGAGGGTGCGGGCGCGGGCACCCCCGCCTCGTACGCCTCGTACGCCTCATACGCCTCGTACGGTCCCAGCACACCCGTCATCGCCCTGGTGACCGCCCTCGTGTGCGCGGCCCTCGCACTGACGACCGGAACGCGGCCCGAACTGGCCGTCTGGCTGCTGCTCGCCCCGGTGGGCGTGCTGCTCACCCTGGTGGATCTGCGGGTGCAGCGACTGCCGGACGTGCTGACGCTGCCGTTCGCCGGAACGGCGCTCGTGCTGCTGGGGGCGGCGGCGCTGCTTCCGGAACACGCGGGTCAGTGGCCCACGGCGCTGTTCGGGTCCCTCGCACTCGGCGGGTTCTACTTCCTCTTCTTCCTCATCAGACCGATCGCCCTCGGCTTCGGGGACGTGAAGCTGGCGCTCGGGCTCGGGGCGGTGCTCGGCTGGTACGGCTGGGGGGCGCTGTTCCTGGGCACGTTCGCCGGGTCCGTGGTCGGGAGCGTGCATGTGACGGTGCTCTTCGTGCTCCGGCGCGCCGGGCGCGGGACACCGGTCGCGCTGGGGCCGTACCTGATCGCGGGGGCCTTCGTGGGGCTGCTGATGGAGGCGTACGCGGCCTGATGACCTGATGAGAGGTCGGGCCCGGGAGTTGTCCACAGCCTGACGTCGGGTGATCCCAGCCCCTGGCGTAGGCTGGATCGGTCCGTCCACACCCCTGACGAACCTTACGAAACCTTACGAAAGGGACGCCCGGTGACCGAGAAGGCCGACCTCACATCTCTTGATGTCACAGCCGTCCTCGACCGTGCCGCCGCGGGTGGGAGGATCACCCCCGAGGAGGCGCTGGAGCTGTACCGCTCCGCGCCGCTGCACGCGCTGGGCGCCGCCGCGGACGCCGTACGCAGGCGGAGGTACGCGGGCGTCGAGCACATCGCGACGTACATCATCGAGCGGAACATCAACTACACGAACGTCTGTGTGACGGCGTGCAAGTTCTGCGCGTTCTACGCCGCGCCGAAGGACACGGCCAAGGGCTGGACCCGGGACCTGGACGACATCCTGCGCCGCTGCGCCGAGACCGTCGAACTCGGCGGCACCCAGATCATGTTCCAGGGCGGGCACCACCCGGACTACGGCGTCGAGTACTACGAGAAGCACTTCTCCGCCATCAAGAAGGAGTTCCCGCAGCTCGTCATCCATTCCCTGGGTGCCTCCGAGGTCGAGCACATGGCCCGGATCTCCAAGGTGAGCGTGGAGGAGGCCATCCAGCGCATCCACGCGGCCGGTCTGGACTCCTTCGCGGGCGCCGGAGCCGAGCTTCTCCCCGCCCGGCCGCGCAAGGCCATCGCCCCGCTGAAGGAGAGCGGTGAGCGCTGGCTGGAGATCATGGAGGCCGCGCACAACCTGGGCGTGGAGTCCACGTCCACGATGCTCATGGGTACCGGCGAGACGAACGCCGAGCGCATCGAGCACCTGCGGATGATCCGTGACGTACAGGACCGGACGGGCGGCTTCCGGGCCTTCATCCCGTACACGTACCAGCCGGAGAACAACCACCTCAAGGGCCGTACGCAGGCCACGCTCTTCGAGTACCTGCGTATGATCGCCATCGCGCGCCTCTTCATGGACAACATCGCCCACATCCAGGGTTCCTGGCTGACGACGGGCAAGGAGATCGGCCAACTGTCGCTGCACTACGGCGCGGACGACCTCGGCTCGATCATGCTGGAGGAGAACGTGGTGTCCTCGGCCGGCGCCAAGCACCGCTCCAACCGGCTGGAGATCATCGACCTGATCCGCAAGGCCGGCCGGGTCCCCGCCCAGCGCACCACGACGTACGAGCACATCGTCGTCCACGACGACCCGGCGAACGACCCCGCCGACGAGCGGGTGGCCTCGCACATCTCGTCGACGGCGATCGAGGGCGGCACGGCCCACCCCGAGTTGAAGCTGCTGGCGTCCAACTGATGTGCCTGTGCTGACGATTCACGCCGCGGACGAGGTGCGGTGCGTGTGGGACGACTCGGAGCCGCCGGTCAAGGACGGTGCCGTCGCCGTGGAGGGGAGCCGGGTCGTCGGCGTGGGCCCGTTGGCGGAGATCCAGGAACGGTTCCCGGGCGCCCGCGTACGCCGCTGGCCCGGCGTCCTGGGCCCGGCCCGCGTCCATGAGGGCCCGCTTCCGGACGCCCCGACTCCGCGTGAACGGGTTCACGCCGTGCTGAAGTCGGGGGCGGTGGCGGTCTTGGCGTCGTACGTGGACACCCCCGAACTCCGGGCGGCGGCCGAGCGGAACGATGTGGCGGTGCTGCCGGGGGTCCGCCCGGCGGCCATAGTGCTGGGCGGCCGTGCGGACCTGGCGGTGCTGGATGGTGCGGGTGCGGGTGCGGCTGCGTGTGTGCCTAGGCCGTACGGCGCCGGGCCTGCCCGGTCCGTGCTACCCCGCCAGCTTTACGTTCGAACCCTTCACCGTGATCTCCACACCATCCTTACCGCCCTCCACCTTGTCGAGCTTGATGCCGCCGGGAAGGTCGTCGATGTTCTGCTGGAAGTCGGTGATCGAGCGGACCGCGTTCTCGGCGAGGTCGACGCCCAGGCTCGGGATGGAGTCGGCGCGGACCTGGACGGTGTCTCCCTTGACGCTGACCGTGCTGAGTACGGAGACCGGCTCGGGCAGCTTCTTGCCGAGGACGGTGGCCTCGACCTCTACCTTGATCTTGCCGTTGCCTCCGGCGGAGAGGCCGATGACCTTGGCGGAGACGCCGGGGCTGACGTCGGTGGGCTCGGACTTCGCCGTCTTGAGGAGTTCGTCGTACGCGATGGTGGCGGTGCCGGTGGCGGTCTGCGCGGTGGCGGAGCTGTAGTCGCCGGAGAACTCGACGCCGCGCATGTCGGCCTTCATGTCCGAGATGCGGATCGTTTCGTCGCCGGTGCCCGTGGCGGCCTCGTAGTCCGCGATGCCGACCTCGACGTCGTCCAGTTCGCCGCTTGCGACCTGGGTGAGGAAGGGGAAGCCCTTGATGGACACGTTCGGGGTGGTGGACAGGCCCTCGGTGGTCCGCATCCTTTCCGCGGCCTCGTCCTCGGCGAAGTTGACCGCGACCCGGTCCGCGATCACGAACAGGCCGCCCAGGATTACGGCGAGGATGAGCAGTATTCGCAGTGCGCGCATGTCTCGGTGTTCCCCACGTTCCCAGTCGGCGATCGGTTCGGGTGTTCGGTCGTTCGGTCGTTCGGTGTCAACGGCCTGGGTGGCCGTTGCGAGGGTAACCCTGGTGGAGGTTGGAGG
>NZ_VJZC01000344.1 GCF_009377185.1 Streptomyces spongiae | reverse complement strand
GGCGGGGGCGCTCCGCTGAGGGTGGGGCGCCCCGCTGTCCCCTCCCGTGCCTCGCGGGACGTTCCGTCACCTCTCCGCCCGCGCCAGCCACTCCTGAAGCTCACGGTGACGGAACTGGTAGGCGAAGCCCTCCACGCGCATGATGCCGGCCTCCACACACCAGTCCAGGAAGGCGCCGAGGCGCGCGGGGAGCCGCCTGCCCATGTGGATCTTGAACACCACGTAGCGCCGCCATGCCTTCGCCGCGACGACGAAGGCGGGGAGGACGGTGAACAGCGCGCCGTACGCGAAGCCCAGGCCGGTTTCGATGCGCTGGGCGATCATCGCCCCGGCCCACATCGACGTGACGACCGTCCACACGACCGCGTAGCGCAGTTCCTCCCGCAAGGGATCCCGGGGGCCGGTCAGGGTGGCCTGCGGGCGGTCGGAGATCGTCCAGACGGCCTGCGCGGTCAGGAACGCCACGATCTGCCCGGCCGTCACCGCCGCGAACAGCACCGGCCTGTCCCGCAGGTCCCAGGCGAACAGCGCCGTACAGACGGAGTAGAGCGCGATCAGTAACGCTGTCTTCCGTCGTCTGATCCGCCGCCAGTCGAGGCGGCGTGGGACGGGCTGGCGTTCGGTGTTGTCCATCGCCCTGGGCAGGACGACGTTCAACAGCAGCCCCATGCCCACGATGACGATGTACGTCGTGTAGGGGCTGTCCGCCGCGGGCGTGAAGTGGAGCCGCTCGGCCAGGACCAGGGAGACCCAGAACGGAATGATCAGGAACCACACCTCCAGCGAGCCCATCTCGGACCTCCGCATCCGCCACAACCGGTGCAGTACGAGATCCGTGTCGGAGACCACCTCGTCGCGCGCCCGCGGGGTTTCGGGCGACCGGTTGTCGTCACGGAGGTGCCGGGCCAGCAGGGTGAGGCACTTCTCGACCTTCGCGGGGTCACGGCGCCTGCCCACGCCCGGCCGTCTGTTCCAGGTCGCCGCGGCGGCGTGCGTGTACAGGGCGAGCAGGTGGTCCGCCACGGCGTCCGGCTGCATCGCGAGGAGGTCGTCGGGAGCGCGCAGGGGACGGAAGTCGCCTTCGTCCTGCTCGGTGTAGGCGGTGGTCAGGAGGGCCATCCGCCAGGGGGTGTCGAGTACGGCGGCCAGTCCGTGCGGGGTACCGCTCCAGGTGAGGGCTTCGGCGACACGCTGCCATTCGGGCCGCCACTGCCCGCTCTCGCCCTGGAGTCCGCTCTCGCCCTGCAGTCCGCTCTCGCGGAGGAAATCGAGCTGCTGTTCGCTGGAGAGCGGCTGGAGTGTGACGGTCGTGGCGCTCTTCAGCCAAACCGTCTGCTTGAGGTCGCCGTAACGGTCTGTTCGGCAGACCACCACCAGCGGGGCCTTCCCCGTCCGTGCGTCGTACTCGCTGTTGAGCCGCTCCAGGGCGCGCAGCGCACGGCTCTCCCGCGTCGGGACGTCGGGCGGATCCATCTCGTCGAGGCCGTCGAAGATGGGCAACACCCGGCGCGCGTCGAGGAGTTCGCGGGCTACTGCCCTGGACGGGACGAGTCGGAGTTCCTTCAGGTAGTCGGCCAGCCAGTCGACCAGCGGGCGCTCGGTGTTCCACGTGGACAGCGGGATCCGTACGGGGACCGGGTCCCCTTCCGTCCAGCCGTCCATCAGATGATCCATCAGCTGGGTGGCGGCGACCGTCTTGCCGGAGCCGGGGCCGCCCAGGATCAGCAGCCGGTCCCGGCAGCGCGAGGAGGTGAAGTAGCTCCCCAGCGTCCCCTGCACGGTGACATCGGGGGCGGCGGACGGGCTGAAACCGATGGGGATCACGTTGTCCGAGCCGGGAAAGTAGCCGCGCGGGGCGTCGATCAGTCGACCGTCCACCTCGTCCTTGAATGCGGCGACGCGGCGGGCGAGGTCCGACCGCTCGGCCCTGAGGGTGAACCGCATGCCGTACACACCGATGCCGACGGACACCGCGCCGAGCGCCGCCGCGAGAATGTCCACCAGCGGACTTCCACGCAGGGGCGCGGCGCCCCGGAAGACCAGCAGGCTCGCCGCCCCCGCCAGGGAAAGAACGGCCAGGATTCCCCATACGGCGCCTCGGTACGCCCCCCGTGTCGCTCTCATCCCCCTGGAAGACATCAGTCCCTTCGCCTGCTCCCCCCGCGCTTCGTGCCGTTCGGCCACAGTCTGGGGCTGCGCCGGGCGGCGACGTCCTCGATCCAGCCCAGCGCCACGATCACCAGCCCGATCAGTGGCCACACCAGTACGAAGATCCAGAACTGATACGTCATGTCGAGTGCCGCGATCGCGCTCTCGCCCTGCATGAACGGCAGTTCGTAGAACAGGTCGAGGAGCGGGAACGCCGCCATGATCACGAGGTTGTGCCAGAGGTAGATCGTGACGGCACGGTTGTTCGCGAGGGTGACCAGCTTGTCCCAGCGCGCCAGCCTGCCCGGCAGTTCCTGCCAGGACGGGGAGTACTGGAGGAGGATGACGACGAACCCGAAGGACCATGTGGCCTGGGCCAGCGGGATGTCGTTCAGGTCCCAGCCCTCCGGCCCCGGATGGCCCGACGCCCACCACAGGGCGAAGGCCATGACCAGCACCGAGCAGGAGACCGCCATGTAACGGGGGACCTTCGCGAGGAAGCCCTCGTGGTGGGCGATGCCCAGGACCCAGCAACTGCCGTAGACCGCGAAGTCGGTGACCGCGTTGCCCGTCTCGCCGGGGATCGTGACCAGGCCCGTGCCCACGACCGCCGTCAGGGCGAGCGGGGCCAGCAGCGTCGCCCACGGCACCCTGCGGAAAGCCCACAGCAGCAGCGGGGACGCGAGCACGAACCACAGGTACGCGCGCAGATACCACAGCACGCCCACCGCCTGGTCCGCCCAGGTGTCCTCCAGCAGGCCGGGCCCGGAGCCGGCGCCCTCGGGGTAGGGCGGGGCACCGACGGGGATCACATAGTTGACGACCTCCGCCCAGCCCCACCCCGAACCGTCGGACGACTTCCCGGGATCCCAGCCGCCCGCGAACAGCAGGGCCAGCGCCACCGCGCTGAACGCCCAGAGGGGCGGCAGGAGCCGGCGGACACGACCTCGGATCACGCCCCACGCCGGGCGGTTCAGCGAGCGCGCCATCAGCGAGCCCGCCAGCGCGAACATCACGCCCATGGACGGGAACAGGATCGTCAGCCACGCCCAGCCGAACAGGTGGTACGCGACCACGCGGACCAGGGCGATGGAACGCAGCAGGTCCAGGTAGCGGTCACGGCCGGGCTTCTTCGGCGGCGCGTCGGACTCGGCCTCGGGCTGCTTCGCCTCGGCCTGCTTCTCCTCGGGCGCCGGTTCCTTCGGAATCAGCGCCTCGTCGACTTGCTGGTCCGGCACGCCGTACATCTCCTCGTACGACGCCCAGTACGGGTTCTCGGCGTCGGTGGATCTCTGCGGTTGGTATCCCTGCGGTTGGTATCCCTGCGTCATCCCACCGGCCTCCGCTCACTGCCGCTGGGCACCCGCTGCGCGGGCATGCCCTCGGGAGGTGCCCCCACCACGCCGGTGCGCCGCAGTTTCTGCCAGCGCAGACGGCCGCCGGTGAGCGCGGTGATCCAGGACTGGAGCAGGACGACGTACATCAACTGCCGGTAGAGGATCTGCTGGAGCGGGAGTGAGACGAGGTGGGTCATGCGTTCCCGGTCGAGGCGGAAGGCGTAGGCCGCGCACACCGCCTGGATGGCGAGGACGCCCAGCCAGGCCCCGATCGTCTTGCCGGTCGGGCCGAAGACTAGGCCGTAGAGGAGGAACACGTCGATCAGCGGTGCCAGCAGGGGCGCCACGACCATGAACAGCGACACCAGCGGCAGGCCCACACGGCCGAAGCGGCCCGACGCGCCCTTGTCGATGATCGATCGGCGGTGCTTCCAGATCGCCTGCATCGTGCCGTACGACCAGCGGTAGCGCTGCGACCACAGCTGCTGGACGGTCTCGGGGGCCTCGGTCCAGGCGCGGGCGTTCTCCGCGTACACGACGCGCCAGCCGTCGCGGTGCATCGCCATGGTGATGTCGGTGTCCTCGGCGAGCGTGTCCTCGCTCATGCCGCCGACCCGTTCGAGGGCCGAGCGCCGGAAGGCACCGACCGCGCCGGGGATCGTCGGCATACAGCGCAGGATGTCGTACATACGGCGGTCGAGGTTGAAGCCCATCACGTACTCGATGTGCTGCCAGGCGCCGATCAGCGAATCCTTGTTGCCGACCTTGGCATTGCCCGCGACCGCGCCGACACGGGGGTCGGCGAAGGGCTGGACGAGCTCGCGGACGGTGGACGGCTCGAAGACGGTGTCGCCGTCCATCATCACGATCAGGTCGTGACGGGCGTTGCGCATACCGCGGTTGAGGGCGGCCGGCTTGCCCGCGTTGAGCTGGCGCACGACGCGTACGCCCGGCAGGCGCATGTCCTCGACGATGCGGGCGGTGCCGTCACTGGAGCCGTCGTCGATGACGATGACCTCGATGGGGTGCTCGCTCGCCATCAGCGAGTTCACCGTGTTCTCGATGCACTTGGCCTCGTTGTACGCGGGCACGAGCACCGAGACGGGTTCGGTGACCGGGGCGGCCGGGCCCCAGCGGAAGTTCTTCCTGCGGACGCGGCGGGCGTGCACGCCGGACAGCAGGAGCATCAGGCCGAAGCGGGTGAAGACCAGGACGCCGATGACGGCGAGACCGACCACGAGTCCGTCGGTGATGTGCTCCGACGCCTGGACGAGGACGATCCACGCCTCGCCCTTGAGCGCGTCGAGCCCGTCGACCGGGGTGTGCGCGCTGGGCACGTCCAGGGCCTCGCTGAGGTTGTTGAGCTCGTACCCGCGCTCCTTGAGCATGGGGATGAACTTGTCCAGCGCCGCGACCGTCTGGGCGCGGTTGCCGCCGGAGTCGTGCATCAGGACGATCGCGCCCTTGTCGTCCTTGGGCATGGAGCGGCGGATGATCTCGTCGACGCCCGGGCGCTGGTAGTCCTGGCTGTCGGTGTTGTTGACGATGGTGATGTAGCCGCGGGAGCCGATGTACTGCGTGATCGGCCAGGACTTGTTGTCCATGGCGTCGGCGAAGGACGAGTACGGGGGCCGGAACAGCGAGGTGCGGATGCCGGCCGCGCCCGCGAGCGCGAGCTGGTTCTGGGACAGCTCCCAGTCGATGCGCTTCTTGGACTGGTAGGAGAGGTCCGGGTGGTTGAACGTGTGCAGGCCCACCTCGTGGCCCTCGTCGACCATGCGCTGGACGAGGTCCGGGTAGCGGGAGGCCATGGTGCCGGTGACGAAGAAGACGGCGTGCGCCTGGTGCTTCTTCAGCACGTCGAGCACCTTGGGCGTCCACGTGGGGTCCGGGCCGTCGTCGAAGGTGAGGACGAGCCGGCTGTCGTCCACCTTGAGGCTCTGGGTGCGGCCGCTGCGGGTGTCGATGACCGGGCCGCCCTCGATGATCTTCTCCGGAACCTTGTCGGAGGAGACCGGGGGGCGGACGCGGTGGTCGGCGAGGATCTCGCTGTGCACGTAGCCGCGCAGCATCAGCATCGCCATCAGCGCGGTGAGGACGAGCACGGGCAACAGGTAACGCAGGGGCAGCCGACGGCGGGCACGCGGTGCCGAGCCGTGGCGGTTGGTGCGTGCCATCAGACGATGTTCTCCGGGGACGACGAGGAGCTGGGTGCGGCGCCCGACGCGACGGGGTCGGGGGCGGGGGCGTCTCCGGCGACGGGCTCGGAGTCGGTCCCGGTGCCGGTGCCCGTGCCGCCGTCGGTGCCCGTGGACTCCGAGGCACTGGGATCGGGGGAGGGCGACGTGGCAGGGGGCGACGGGTCGGGCCGTGACGGGGACGGGTCGGTGCCCGGGTCTTTCTTGGTGGGGTCGGCGTCGGGCTGCTTCGCGCTGGTCGAGGGCCGGGGAACCGTGTTCGCCGGGGCGGACGCCTCCCCCGAGGGGTCGGCCGTGGCGCCCGTGTCCGGTGCCGTGGTCGCGCCGGCCGTGGGCGACACTCCGGCGCTCGGCGAAACGGTCGCCGTCTCCGACGGTTCGGCCGGGTCGGCGGGCTCCGGGGACGTGTCGACCTTGTTCGCCGGCTCGTCGTCCTGCTGGGCGAGGCCCGGCAGCCAGGGTGCGTTGGAGTTGCCCGACATGACCGTGACGCCGATGACGACGGCGTAGACCGCGCAGGCGAGTCCGACGAATATGCCTATGCGGCGCAGCCTGCTGCGGCGGCGGCCGGACTCGTCCACGAACACCGGGCCGTCCGAGTCCTGTCCGCCCGGCGCCTCCTTGGCCTGCTGGACGAGCCAGTCCTCCAGCTCCCGCCCCACGCCGTCGAGTTGGACGGTCACCTCGTGGGGGTCGTGGGTGTGGCCGGGCTCGTCGGACTGCTCCCAGACCCGCGACGGGTCCGAGTCCGGCCCGTCCGTCCCCTCCAGCCCGGGCTCCTGCTCCGATCTGTCCCGCATCCGGTCGCTCAGCCGGGTCTCCGGGACCTGGCCGTTCCACCGTGTGTCGGGGTCGCTGAACTGACGGGTTTCGGCTGCCGCGTCGTACCGCGACTGCTCCTCGGCGCGTCCCATGCCGCCTTCCGGGTCGTACTCCGTTGACTCGTGTGAATGCGACGAGGAGTACGAGGATCCGATGCGCGGCGACTCAGTGCCGTAGCCCGCGTTCTGGCCGGATGACGACGGCTGTCTCGGTACGCGGACGTGTTGGGTCCCCTCCCACGACGCGGTTCGACCGATCGCGTCCGGCCATTCGGTCTGCTGACCGCTCTGCCGGTCACCGGTCGCCTCCCGGTCCGACGGACCGGTTCCGCTTCCGCCCGGGCGACCGGTTTTCCGCCGGTTCGGTTGGGCGTCATTCCGCCAGTTGTCCACTCGCACGCACATCCCCCCAAGGGACACTTTCGGGCGCGCGAACGATCCGGGCACTTTCGCACATTGTTGTTCAGACCGGGCCCCCACCCGATCCGAGCGCCCCCCTACCATGTGCGCCCGGGCCATGAATGTAGCGCACGTGGAGGTTCCGAACGGGCCCTGTGTCAGGGGCTGGTCATCATATCGAGTGCATCTGTGGCCGGAATCCACCCATCCGCAGGGTCTCTCTGCCACCCTTCCTCGGCCGCGAGCGCGTCCACGGCACGTCCCAGTGCCTCAACTCCGGGATGACGGAACCCCTTCCTCCACACCAGCGACACGGGTGACAGGGGTACGGGGTCGACGAGGCGCCGGATCACCGTCCCGGGCATGGCCGGAAAACCCACCACGGCGAGAACGGGGTTGCGGTTCTTCGCCATGACCCGCTGGAACTCCTCGGCCCCGACGGCGAGCGGCTCGGGCGGCGCCACCTCGATGCCACGGCCCTCGAAGAGCTGACGCGCCAGGTCCGTCCACTCGGGCGTCCGCGGGTTCCCGTCGCCCGCGTACACGCGCTCACCCGCGAGCGCGGCCAGGGGGACCTCGTCCCGCGCGGCCAGCCGGTGGTCCTCGGGCAGGAGCACGGCCATCGGCTCGTACCGCACCGGCCGGTGGGCGAGCCGGGCGCGCACCGCCGGGTCCAGCCCCGCGACCCGGCCGAACGAGGCGTCGAGCCGTCCTGCGAGGATCTCGGCGGCGGCGCCCGTGAGGCCGCTCTCGTAGCGGGTCATCAGCTCTTCGTCGGGGACGAGTTCGCGGGCGCGGGCGAGGACGCGCTCACCGACGAGGCCGGGACTGTTGACGTCGACGAACAGCGGCCGCCGCGAGGAGCCCTTCCGGGCCGCCGAGTGCCCGAACGCGGCGGCCAGTTTCTCCTGAGCCTCCAGCACCCGCCGCGCGTACGGCAGCAGCCGGGCGCCGTCGGCCGTCAGGATCACCTGCCGGGTCGTCCGTACGAAGAGCTCGGCGCCCAACTCCCTCTCCAGCCGCCGGATGTCACGGCTGAGCGCCTGCTGGGCGACGTACAGCCGGGCGGCGGCCCGAGTGAAGTGGAGTTCCTCGGCTACGGCGAGGAAGGCACGGAGGAGGCGGGTGTCGGGCATCCGGCGAACTTACAACGCAGGTGTGTCAATCGCGACGGAGTAGGTGTTGGACGCCTGATCACGCTCCGGACGACGGTGGTACCCATGCCGCAACCACCCGCCGACGAACCCAGCCGCCCCGTCGTCCTCATCACCCCCTACCGCCGCCTCTTCGCTCTCCCCGGCACCCGTGCCTTCACCCTCGGGAACCTGATCGCCCGGCTCCCGATGGGCATGTTCAGCGTGAGCGCGGTCATCATGATCGCCGGCTCACGGGGTTCGTACGCACTCGCGGGCGCCGTGACCGCGACGGGTCTGGCGGCCACGGCGTTGGTGGCCCCCTGGACCGCGCGGCTGGTCGACCGCCACGGGCAGGCGCGGGTGGCCGTGCCCGCCACGGTGATCGCGGTCCTGGGCAGCCTGGCGCTCCTGCTCTGCGTGCGCCTCGGCGCCCCCGACTGGACCCTCTTCCTCTGCTACGCGGCCACCGCGACGACCCCGAACACCGGGGGGATGTCCCGTGCCCGCTGGGCCCATCTGCTGCGGGACGACCCGGCGGCCCGGCACACCGCGAACTCCTTCGAACAGGCCGCGGACGAGCTGTGCTTCATGCTCGGCCCGATCCTGGCGGCGTTCCTGTGCACCGCGCTCTTCCCGGAGGCGGGCACGCTGGTGGGCGGGGTGCTGCTGCTGACGGGCGTGCTGGTCTTCGCGTCCCAGCGGTCGACGGAGCCGCCGGCGTCCGGACGCCGGACTCCTGGCCCGCCCGGCTCCTCTGGTCCCTCCGTTTCCTTCGGTCTCTCTGTTTCCTCTGGTTCGTCCGCGGCGCGCTCGCCGCTCCGCGCGCCCGGGATGGCTCCTGTCCTGTCCGTCTGCCTGGCCATGGGTGCGGTCTTCGGATCAATGGAGGTCGTCACGATCGCGTTCGCCGACGCGCGAGGGCAACAGTCGGCGGCGGGAGTCGTCCTCGCGTTGCAGGCGCTCGGTTCGTGTGCGGCGGGGCTGCTGTACGGCGCGTTGAAGCCCGGCGGCCCCGCCTCGCGACGCCTCCCCTGGTGTGTGGCCGCGATGACGGCGCTGATGACCCTCCCCCTCCTCGCGGCCACCCTCACCGGCTCGCTCCCGGCCCTCGCTCTCGCCCTCCTCCTCGCCGGCATGGCCACCGCGCCCACGATGATCACCACGATGACCCTCGTGCAGCACCACACGCCCGAGGACCGCCTGAACGAGGGCATGACGCTGGCGGTGACGGGGCTGCTGGGCGGGATCGCGTGCGGTGCGGGGGCCGGGGGATGGGTGAGCGAGCACGTGTCGGTGACCGCCGCGTACATGGTCCCGGTGACAGCGGCGGCGACGGCCGTGCTGTTCTCCGCGCTGGGACAACGTCGGCCTGATTGGCCGAAACCCCAGGGTACGTGACCGGCAGCGCCCTCCAACTCCCCTGCTTTCATTGCAAGTTCACCTAGGTTGCTGTTCAGATCACAAACACCGACCAGCACCGATCCAGCACCGATCCCCGGGAGGCCGCGCCGTGTCAGACCCCAACCCACTGATCGACACTTCCACGCCCCACTCGGCCCGCTTCTGGAACTACTTCGTAGGCGGCGAGGACAACTACGAGGTCGACCGGCAGATCGGGGACCAGATCAAGGAGATCTTTCCCGGCCTCGTCGACGTGGCGGTCACCAGTCGGCACTTCCTGGGGCGAGCCGTCCGCCACCTGGCCGGCGAGCCGGGTATCCGGCAGTTCCTGGACGTCGGGACCGGCCTGCCGACCGCCGACAACACGCACGAGGTCGCGCAGCGCGTGGCCCCGGACGCCCGGATCGTGTACGTCGACAACGACCCCATCGTGCTGGCCCACGCGAAGGCCCTGCTCACCAGCACACCCGAGGGCAGGACCGCCTATCTGGACGCCGACCTGTACGAGCCGGAGGCCGTCCTCAAGGCCGCCGCGAGCACACTCGACCTCTCCCAGCCGGTCGCCCTGATGATCCTCAACACGCTCGGCCATGTCGCCGACTACGACCAGGCGCGCGGACTCGTGGGCCGCCTGATGGCCGGGCTCCCCTCGGGGAGCCATCTGGTGATCAGCGACAGCACAGCCACCAGTGAGGGCATGATCGCCGCCTCGGAGGCGTACAACGCGAGCGGCGCGGTGCCGTACCACGTGCGCGGCACCGCGGACATAGCCGGTTTCTTCGACGGTCTCGAACTGGTGGATCCCGGCATCGTCCGAGTGCCCGACTGGCGTCCCGCCCCCCACGGTTCAGCCGTTCCCGCAGCTGCCGTCGACGCCTACTGCGGAGTGGGCCGCAAACACTGACTCAGCGCCCCGAAAGGGGCGCGAGGACCGGCGCGTCTTTAGGCGCGGGGAACGGCGCGGTTCTTAGGGGCACGGGGGAACGGCGCGTCTTTAGGCGCGGGGACCGGCGCGGTTCTTAGGGGCGCGGGGAACGGCGCGATCTTTTAGGGGCGCGGGGAACTGCGCAATCTCTTAGGGGCGCGGGGCGCGGGTCTTCTCCGGCCGAGGCCAGGCTTTTAGGGGCGCGGGGAACTGCGCGACCAGCCACACCCAACC
>NZ_VJZC01000343.1 GCF_009377185.1 Streptomyces spongiae | reverse complement strand
GTTCGGGGGTACGGCCGGCGTACGGGGCGCCCCGGGCCGGGGCACCCCGCACGAGGTCAGCCGTCCAGCTCCGCCAGCGTGGCGTTCGAGGGAGCCGTACGCGAGCGCAGGTCCCGTGCCACGTCCTCGGCGGCGCCCAGCACCCGTACCGCGTTCCGCCAGGTCAGCTTGGCCAGGTCGGCCTTCGACCAGCCGCGGTCGAGGAGCTCGGCGATCAGGTTCGGGTAGCCGGAGACGTCGCTGAGACCGTCCGGGGTGAAGGCCGTGCCGTCGTAGTCGCCGCCGATGCCGAGGTGGTCGATTCCGGCGACCTCGCGCATGTGGTCCAGGTGGTCGGCGACCGTGGGCACCGTGGCGACCGGGCGCGGGTGGGCCTCCTCGAAGGCACGGTGGACCTTCATCGCCTCGGTGGTGGTGTCGAGGTGGTGGAAGCCGCGGGCCCGCATGTTCTCGTCGGCCGCCGCCGTCCAGTCGACCGCCGCCTGGAGCACGAACTTCGGCACGAACGTCACCATCGCCACTCCCCCGTTGCCGGGCAGCCGCTCCAGCACGTCGTCCGGGATGTTGCGCGGGTGGTCGCACACCGCGCGCGAGGAGGAGTGGCTGAAGATCACGGGTGCGGTGGAGGTGTCCAGCGCGTCCCGCATGGTCGTCGCCGCCACGTGGGAGAGGTCCACGAGCATGCCGAGCCGGTTCATCTCCCGGACGACCTCGCGGCCGAAGGCGGACAGGCCACCGACGCCAGGTTCGTCCGTCGCCGAGTCCGCCCAGGCGATGTTGTCGTTGTGGGTGAGCGTCATGTAGCGGACGCCCAACCCGTACAGGCCGCGCAGCGTGGCGAGGGAGTTGTCGATGGAGTGGCCGCCCTCGGCACCCATGAGCGAGGCGATACGGCCCTCGCCGCGCGCCGTCTCCATGTCGGCGGCCGTGAGCGCGGCCCGCAGGTCCTGGGGATAGCGGTCGATCAACTGTCGTACGCAGTCGATCTGTTCGAGCGTGGCGGTCACCGCGCCGGGCATGTCCGAGCGCACGTACACCGACCAGAACTGTGCCCCGACCCCGCCCGCGCGCAGCCGTGCGAGGTCCGTGTGCAGGTGGGCGCTCTGGTCGGTGGCGATGTCGCGGGCGCCGAGGTCGTAGCGGACCTGTTGGCGCAGGGCCCAGGGCAGGTCGTTGTGGCCGTCGACGACGGGGAACTCGGTCAGGAGCTCCCGGGCTTCCCTCAGTGACGTCATACCTGCCTCCCCCATAGGCGTGATACCGATCACTTACCCGAGCCGAAACCGAAACCGCCCGCCGCGCCCTCCACCTTGGAGCGCAGGCGCTTGCCCTTCTCGGTGGCCTGGTCGTTCAGCTCCTGCTGGAACTCCCGCATACGGCCGAGGAGTTCCTCGTCCTGCGTGGCGAGGATACGGGCGGCCAGCAGTCCGGCGTTGCGCGCGCCGGCGACGGAGACGGTCGCGACCGGCACGCCGGCCGGCATCTGCACGATCGACAGCAGGCTGTCCATGCCGTCCAGGTACTTCAGCGGGACGGGCACGCCGATGACGGGCAGCGGTGTGACCGAGGCGAGCATGCCGGGCAGGTGCGCGGCTCCCCCGGCACCCGCGATGATCACCTTCAGGCCCCGCTCGGCGGCCTCCTCGCCGTACGCGACCATCTCGCGGGGCATACGGTGCGCGGAGACGACGTCGACCTCGTACGCGATCTCGAACTCGTCGAGGGCCTGCGCGGCGGCCTCCATGACGGGCCAGTCGGAGTCCGATCCCATGACGATGCCCACGACCGGGCCGGCGGTGGTGCTCATTCGGTGATGGTCCCTCTCAGGTAGCCGGCTGCGTGACGGGCGCGCTCCAGCACGTCGTCGAGGTCGTCGCCGTAGGTGTTGACGTGGCCCACCTTGCGGCCGGGCTTCACGTCCTTGCCGTACATGTGGATCTTGAGCTGCGGGTCGCGGGCCATGCAGTGCAGGTACGCGGAGTACATGTCCGGGAAGTCGCCGCCGAGGACGTTCACCATGACCGTCCAGCCGGCGCGGGGGCGCGGGTCGCCGAGCGGCAGGTCGAGCACGGCGCGCACGTGGTTGGCGAACTGCGAGGTGATCGCGCCGTCCTGCGTCCAGTGGCCGGAGTTGTGCGGGCGCATGGCGAGTTCGTTGACGAGGATGCGGCCGTCGTGGGTCTGGAACAGCTCGACGGCGAGGTGGCCGACGACACCGAGTTCCTTGGCGATCCGCAGCGCCAGCTCCTCGGCGCGCAGGGCGAGCGCCTCGTCGAGGTCGGGGGCCGGCGCGATGACGGTGTCGCACACGCCGTCGACCTGCTGCGATTCGACCACCGGGTACGCGACGGCCTGGCCGTGCGGCGAGCGTACGACGTTCGCGGCCAGCTCCCGGACGAAGTCGACCTTCTCCTCGGCGAGCACGGGGACACCGGCCCGGAAGGGGTCGGCGGCCTCCTCCGCGGACCGTACGACCCACACGCCCTTGCCGTCGTAGCCACCGCGGACGGTCTTGAGAACGACCGGAAAACCGTCCCCTTCCTCCGCGAACGCGACCACGTCGTCCGGATCGGCCACGATCCGGTGCCGCGGGCACGGCACGCCGATGGAATCCAGCTTCGCCCGCATCACGCCCTTGTCCTGGGCGTGCACGAGCGCGTCCGGACCGGGGCGCACGGGGATGCCGTCCGCCTCCAGCGCGCGCAAATGATCGGTGGGCACGTGCTCGTGATCGAAGGTGATCACGTCACAGCCGCGTGCGAAGTCGCGCAGCGTGTCGAGGTCGCGATAGTCGCCTATGACGACATCGTTCACGACCTGCGCCGCGGAATCCTGAGGAGTGTCACTGAGGAGCTTGAACCTGATGCCCAACGGGATGCCCGCCTCGTGTGTCATACGAGCGAGCTGACCACCGCCGACCATGCCGACTACCGGGAACGTCACACCCCCAGGGTATCGGCCACCGCGGCCGGCCCTCCGGCGGCTGGTTTTCACACCCTTTGCCAGAGCCTTGACGACTCCTGTGAGCTCGTACACAGGCAGCCCCAAGGGGTCCTGGTTAGCATGGCGGAGTCGGCGCACCCTACCGACGACGCACCGACGATCCACCGATGAACCGACCGACGAAACCGACTGACGAATCGACGCGACGGGGGCCGGCACACCATGGGCAATACCACCTCGGGGCCGAAAGCGGGGCCCGCGCGCGGTGGCCTGCGCCGGCAGATAGAGCAGCTCGGACGTGAGATCGCCAAGTTCGGCGCGGTCGGCGGAGCGGGACTGCTGGTCAACCTCGGCGTGTTCAACCTGGTCCGGCACGTCACGGACCTCCAGGTGGTGCGGGCCAGTGTCATCGCCACGATCGTCGCGATCGCGTTCAACTACGTCGGCTTCCGCTACTTCACCTACCGCGACCGCGACAAGAGCGGCCGGACGAAGGAGCTGACGCTCTTCCTCCTGTTCAGCGCGGTCGGCCTCGTCATCGAGAACGGCGTCCTGTATGCCGCCACCTACGGTTTCGGCTGGGACAGCCCCCTTCAGAGCAACGTCTTCAAGTTCCTCGGCATCGGCATCGCCACCCTGTTCCGTTTCTGGTCCTACCGCACCTGGGTCTTCCGCACCCTCCCGGCGAAGGAGGCGGTGGCGAGCGCGGAGTCGTTCCTGGCGGAGGGCCCACGCCGCAGGCCGGCGCTGTCGGGCAGTACGGCGTACCGCCGGGGGAACCGGGGCGCCCCGTAAGGGGCGCGGGGAACTGCGCGACCAGCCACAAACAACCGGCAGCAAAAAACAAGCCGCACCACCCCAAAAAAAAGGGGCGCGGGGAACTGCGCAAAAACGGTCACCCACCGAAACGGCTACCGCACAGTCCTCCGCTCACTCCCCGACGGCACCGACTTCAACGGCGTCCGCGACAGGAACAACCCGAAAACCGGCGGCTGAAGCTGGAGCATCTCCAGGCGCCCCCCGTCCGCCTCGGCCAGATCGCGCGCCACGGCCAGCCCGATCCCCGTCGAGTTCCGCCCGCTGATCGCCCGCTCGAAGATCCGCGCCCCCAGATCGACGGGGATGCCGGGCCCTTCGTCGGTCACCTCGATCACCGCCTGGTTACCGGTCACGCGCGTGCGCAGCGCCACGGTCCCGCCCCCGTGCATCAGCGAGTTCTCGATGAGCGCCGCCAGCACCTGGGCCACCGCTCCCGGCGTCCCCACGGCCCGAAGATGCCGCTTGCCCGAGCTGACGATCGCGCGGCCCGCGCTGCGGTAGGCGGGCCGCCACTCCTCCAGCTGCTGCTTGATCACCTCGTCGAGGTCGAACGAGACGGCCGAGCCGGTGCGCGGGTCGCGGGAGTTCGTCAGCAGCCGCTCGACCACATCCGTGAGCCGCTCTACCTGCGTCAGCGCGATGGTCGCCTCCTCCTTCACCGTGTCCGGATCGTCGGTGAGGGTGATCTCCTCCAGCCGCATGGAGAGCGCCGTCAGCGGTGTACGGAGCTGGTGGGAGGCGTCGGCGGCCAGGCGCCGCTCGGCGGTGAGCATACGGGCGATGCGCTCGGCGGAGGCGTCGAGGACGTCCGCGACCCGGTCCAGCTCCGGGACGCCGTACCGCTTGTGGCGCGGCCTCGGGTCGCCCGAGCCGAGGCGCTCCGCGGTCTGCGCGAGGTCGGTGAGGGGGGACGCGAGGCGGTTGGCCTGGCGTACGGCGAGGAGGACGGCCGCGGCGACGGCGAGCAGCGCGACCGCGGCGATGATCAGCAGCGTACGGCCGACCTCCCGGGTCACGGACGACCGCGGCTCCTCGACCGTGACCGTCTCGCCCTGGTCGCCCTCCTCCTCGGAGTGGATGACGTCACCGGTGGGCCGCTCCCCGATCTCGATCGGTTCCCGGCCGGGGATGTCGATGAGCGCGTACCGCCCGTCGGCGACCTGGTCCCTGAGCACGTCCGCGCTGACCCGCTCGTCCCCCAGGATCCGGCTGTCCACGATGCTCACCAGCCGCACCGCCTCGGAGTCGACACGCTCCTGGGCGCTGTTGGTGATCGTGCGCGTCTCGACGATCACCAGGGAGACCCCGAAGACCGCTATCACCACGAGCACCACGGCAAGCGTGGACTGAATGAGACGACGACGCACGGACCCCTCCGAGCAGCAGATTTACGTGGACCAGTGTGCCTCGGAGTACTGCGCTGTCGCGGTCCGGCCGGGCGCCCCCGAAAGGGGCGCGGGGAACTGCGCATCTTTTAGGGGCGCGGGGCTGTTCCTATATGCGGCTCCGCCGCGCGGGCGCGAGCAACCACGAACGACCCGCAGCCGCAGAACCCACCGCAGACACAACGGCGGCAACGCGATCAGCGAGACAAGGGGTCAGCTTTTTTCGAAACGGAACCCAACACCCCGAACCGTCGCGATGTACCGCGGATTAGCCGCATCGTCCCCGAGCTTCTTCCGCAACCACGAAATGTGCATGTCGAGCGTCTTGGTCGACGACCACCACGTCGTGTCCCAGACCTCCCGCATCAACTGGTCCCGGGTGACGACCCGCCCCGCGTCCCGCACGAGCACCCGCAGCAGGTCGAACTCCTTCGCCGTGAGCTGGAGCTCCTCCTCCCCCATCCACGCCCGGTGGGACTCGACGTCGATACGGACGCCATGGGTGGCGGGCGGCTGCTGGGGCTCCGCCGCGCCGCGCCGCAGCAGGGCCCGCACACGGGCGAGCAGCTCGGCGAGCCGGAACGGCTTGGTGACGTAGTCGTCGGCACCGGCGTCGAGACCGACGACGGTGTCCACCTCGTCGGCGCGCGCGGTCAGGATGAGGATCGGGACGCTGAGTCCCTCGGCGCGGAGCCTGCGCGCCACCTCCAGGCCGTCCATGCCGGGCAGCCCCAGATCCAGGACGACCAGGTCGACGCCACCCTGCATCCCGGCGTCCAACGCGGTGGGACCGTCCTGGCGCACCTCGACCTCGTAGCCCTCCCGGCGCAGTGCGCGGGCCAGTGGCTCCGAGATGGCCGAGTCGTCCTCGGCGAGCAGTACTCGGGTCATGGGGTGATGGTAAACCGCCTTTGACGGCACCAGGGAGGGTGATCGGCAACCGTGATTCACACCTTCACGCTGCGAACTTCTTACCTTCGCGGGCGACGATCTCCCGGCTCGTCCACCGCCACCGGACCGAACCGTCCCCCGTTGCCGTGACCCACAGTGACACGCCCGGGTTGACCTCCTGCGGCTATGGGATGCGATCCTGTTTGCGACCTTCAAATGAGAGATCACACCCCCTTTCTTACCTGTGATTCATGTCTCAAGCGCTTTCGGATCCGTTGTTACCCTGACGTATGGTGAAGGGGCAGACCTAGCACCACACGGGGACCTTCGGCGGCATGTGAAGCCGAAGGTCTCTTTTGTGTGCGGGAATGATCTGTGACACGGATCCCGACTCCCGCGCCCTGACCAGCAAGGAACGACCATGGCGTCCAGCCTGACGAAGGACTCGGTCTCCCCGGGCAGCCCCGGTTCCGAGAGGACCTTCTTCGGCCAGCCCCGCGGGCTGGCCACCCTCTTCATGACCGAGATGTGGGAGAGGTTCTCCTACTACGGCATGCGGGCCCTGCTCCCGCTGTACCTCGTCGCCCCCGGCGGCCTGCACCTGAGCGCGGCGACCGCCACCGCGATCTACTCGGTGTACGTGTCGCTGGTGTACCTGCTCGCCATGCCGGGCGGCTGGTTCGGCGACCGGGTCTGGGGTCCCCGCAAGACCGTCGCCGTCGCGGGCGGCGTCATCATGCTCGGCCACCTCACGCTGGCCCTGCCGTCCTCCGGCACGTTCTACGCGGGCCTCGGCCTCGTCGCGATCGGCTCGGGTCTGCTGAAGGCCAACATCTCGACGATGGTCGGCCACCTCTACGACGGCCCGGACGACCCGCGCCGCGACGGCGGCTTCACCGTCTTCTACATGGGCATCAACCTCGGTGCCTTCGCCGCGCCGCTGGTCATCGGCACCATCGGTGAGAACGTCAGCTGGCACCTGGGCTTCGCGCTCGCCGCGCTCGGCATGGGGCTGGGCCTGGCCCAGTTCCTGATCGGCAGCCGCCACCTCGCCCCGCGCTCCAGCGTCGTCCCGACGCCGCTGTCCGCCGAGGAGAAGACCTCGACGCTGCGCAAGGCCGCGATCTGGGCGGGCATCGCCGTCGTCTTCTACGCGATCGTCGGCTTCTCCGGCCACTACACGCTGAACTGGATCCTGGTCCCGCTGACCCTGCTCGGTGTGATCATCCCGACGATGGTGCTGGTCCGCATAAAGCGCGACAAGGACCTCGACCGCGCCGACCAGTCGAAGATGTCCGCGTACATCTGGTTCTTCGTCGCCGCCGCCGTCTTCTGGATGATCTACGACCAGGGCGGCTCGACCCTGTCGATCTTCGCCGACTCGTCGGCCGAGAACAGCGTCTTCGGCTGGTCGTTCCCGGTCTCCTGGTACCAGTCGGTCAACCCGGTGCTGATCATGGCCATGGCCCCGGTCTTCGCCTGGTTCTGGCTCGCGCTGAACCGGCGCGGCAAGGAGCCGAGCACGATCGTGAAGTTCGCCTCGGGTCTGGTCCTGGTCGGCGCGTCCTTCTTCCTGTTCCTCGCGCCGCTGTCGATCGCCGAGGGCGGTCACAAGGCGGCCGCGATGTGGCTGGTGGCGATCTACTTCGTCCAGACCGTCGGTGAGCTGATGCTCTCCCCGGTCGGCCTGTCCGTGACCACGAAGATGGCCCCGGCGAAGTACGCCTCCCAGATGATGGGCGTCTGGTTCCTGGCCGTCACCGCCGGCGACGCGACCACGGGTCTGCTCTCCATCGCGGGCGTCGGCCTGAACGGCACCGGCGTCGTCGCCCTGGAGGCCGCGCTCGCCGTGGTCGCCGGTGTCGCGGTGTGGATGTACCGCAACAAGGTGAAGCAGATGATGGGCGACGTGCGCTGACGCGGGACGCACAGGACGTGTGAAGGGCCGCCCCACCCTCCCCGGTGGGGCGGCCCTTCGGCTGTTCCAGGGCTGCTGGTGCGCCGTTCCGGGAACCGTCAGCGCACCCGGCGACGCGGCAGGAACGTGAACACGGCGCCGCCCAGCAGCGTCACCGTCCCCGCGACCAGCCCCAGCGCCTTGAGCGAACCGTGGTCCTCGGCGCCCGTCTCGGCCAGGCCACCCGACGTGCCGCCGGAGCCGGTCGACGAGCCGCCGGCCGAGCCTCCCGCCGAACCGCCGCCCGCGGCACCGCCGGGCTGCTCCGTCGTGTCGAGGGTCAGCGAGACCTCGCTCTTGGACGGGGTGCACGTCGTCGTCGTGCCCAGCGCCTCGACCGTCAGCACACCCGGCGAGAGCGTCGACTCACCGGAGGCGCCCGGCTTGTACGTACCCGTCAGATCGGGGACCTCGATCGGGTCGCCGGACTTGATCGCCTCGGAGTTCGTCGGCCCCTCCACATGCACGGTGCCCGTGTCGGCACCGCCCAGGGCCACCTCCATCGACGGTTTGACGGAGTCCTTGGGGATGTCCGCCGGACTGTCCATCACCGACTTCTTGAACTGCACGGTGAGGTCGTAACTCCCGCCGTTCTTCTTGGCGTTGATCTGCACGGGCGAGGTGGCGTCCTTGTCGCCGATGGGTGTCTTGCACTTGTAGGGGACCTGGACCTCCTTGCCGGTGAAGTCGGTCTGCCCGCCGTCGTCACCACCGGTGGGGGTCGGCGTCGCGGTCTGCGTCGGTGTCGGTGTCGGCGTCCCACTCGGCGTCGGTGTCTGCGTGGGGGTCGACGTACCCCCGCTGCCCTCGGTCACGTTGATGGTGGCGGCGGACTGCACGGCCTCCGTCGGGGCGCACTTGGTGTCGGTCGACATGACGTTGATCGCGTACGCGTCCGGCGTCAGCGTCACCTGCCCGGCCTTCGTCAGCTTCAGTTTGCCCTTCATCTCGGACAGCACCATGGCGCCGCCCTTGGGAATGGCCGGGTTCTCCCGCGGCCCCTGCATCGCGATGTCCGCCGTCTGCGCCCCGGCCGCCTTCAGCGTGCCGCTCGGCTGGACGGAGTTCGCGGGCAGGTCGATGAGGTCGGGGTTCTTGGAGGCCGCCTGGACGAACTTCCACACCAGCTCGACCTCGTCCCCCACCTTCGCCGTGGCGGGCGCGGTCACCTCCGCCTTGGTGGTGCCCTCGACGGGCGGCAGCCCCGAGATGTCGGGCGGCACGCACTTCGTCGCGTACGACACCTCCGCGGCCTGCGCCGGGACCGCGGCCACCCCGAGCAGGACCCCGGCCCCGCCCAGCATCAGCGCCACCCCGGCTGCGCTTCCCCGGCGTCGCTCAGCTCTCCCACGCCGTACCGTGAGAACTCTCCGTTGCGCGCTCACGTGTTTCCCTTCCTGGTCGGAGTCGTCGAACCGTTCTCTTTCGGTGCGGAGAGCTGCCCGGCCGCCGCCGTCCCCGGCTCGGAGTCCGGCGTGAACCACGGCAGGGTCGGGGTCGTACGAGGGACCGCGCTCGTGGGGGACGCCACAGCGGACCTGGACGGCTCGGCCCGCGGCACGGTCGGCCCGGAGCGGGTCGACGTGCGTCCCAGCACCGAACCCAGCAGCCGTCCGCGCAGTTCGGGCAGCCGTAGCCCCCGGTGCCGCCCCGACACCCGGGCGCGGGGCCTGACCCGCTCGACCACGGCCATCCCGATGCGGAACACCGCGGCCGGCACGACGACGGCGAGCAGGATCCAGAAGAGACTCACGCCCCAGGGCCGCCCCACGCCCCAGGGCTGTTCGGCGAGCACCTTGCCGCCGTACTTGAGCGAGACGGTGTAGGACCCGTGCGCCCCGGCAGCCAGCTCGACCGGCAACGCGATCCGCGCCTTCTTGCCCGGCTGGATCGTGCCGCGCCACTGCTGCTCCTCCCACTGGGGAGCGAACACCCCGTGGGAGGTGCCCACTTGGAAGACCGGGTCCTTGACGGGGGATGTGCCGAGGTTGCCGACGGTGAAGACGAGCCGACGCTGCGGCGGCGCCCCGAACCACGTCAGCAGCCCGCTCGAACCGTCCAGCCGGGTGTCCGTGAGGATCGAGAGCCGCCCCCCGGCCGCCTCCTCCGGCAACGGCTCCACCGCGTGCCCGGCCACCTGGAAGACCGCGTCCGCCTCGGCCTTCTCGCCGGTCACCGTCGCGACATGGACCACGCACGGGCAGGGCACGGGCGGCTCGACCACGGGCAGCTTCTTGCTGAAGGCGCCCTTCGAGTCGGTGGTGACGGCCCGGCCGTCGGCGTTGGCGCAGGAGTTGGTGCCGCCGATCACCCCGCGGGACGGTGTGGCGCGACCGCAGATCAGCAGCATCAGCAGCGCCCTCGGCCGCCATCCGCTTCCGCTCACGGTGATCGAACCGCCCGTCCCCGCCTGGGACTTGGACAGCTTGACGGCCGGCTTGTCCGCCGCCCACGCGGCCGTTCCCACCCCCGCTCCCACGAGCGGGACCAGGACGAGCGCGAGCACCGCCACCAGCGCCGAGATCCGTCTCACGTCACCGCTCCCGTCAACTCGACTTCGCCGCGCCCCGGTTCCTCCGCCCGCGCCGCCGCCCCACGGCGCCCTGACCGCCGTACGAC
>NZ_VJZC01000342.1 GCF_009377185.1 Streptomyces spongiae | reverse complement strand
CTCCAACGAAATCCGCTCCGTGACCAACGCCCCCAGATCCAACTCCCCCGCCCGCACAAGGCCGGCCAGGACCGGCAGGTCCCGCGCCGGGTTGGAGTTGCCGTACACACAGCCGGCGAGGGTGCGACCCCAGTGGAAGATCTCCAGCGCGTTGAAGGTGACCTGCTGGTCCTTGCCGCCGATACCCACGACCGTCGTGCGGCCGCCCCGCCGCGTGGAGTCCCAGGCCGCACGGATGGTGGCGGCCCGTCCGACGCATTCCACGGCCACGTCCACTCCCTGCCTCCCGGTGAGCGCGCGTATCTCACGGGCCGTGTTCTCCGAGGCGACGACGAAGTCCGTGGCGCCCGCCGACCGGGCCAGTTCCTCCTTGGCCGGAGAGATGTCCACGGCGATCAGTCGCTCGGCGCCCGCTATCCGCGCCGACTGGAGCGTCGCCAGCCCGACACCACCGACGCCGAACACCGCGACGGTCTCCCCCGGCCGGACCTTCGCCGAGTGGTGGACGGCCCCGTATCCGGTGAGGACGGCACAGCCGAGCAACGCCGCGTCGGTGAGCGGGACCCCGTCCGGCACGGGGAGCACGCAGCCGGCGGAAACGACCGTCTCCTCCGCGAACGCGGCCACGTTCAGGCCGGGATGGAGGTCGGCCCCGTCAGGAACCCTTTTCGCGTACACGTCCCCCGCTCCGGTCAGCGCGTTCGCGCACAGCCACACCTCCCCCAGCCCGCAGGCGTGGCAGGTGCCGCAGGAGGGCGCCCAGTTGAGGACGACGCCGTCACCCACCGCGACATGGGTGACGCCGGGGCCGACGGCCACGACCGTGCCCGCGCCCTCGTGGCCGAGCACGGCGGGCACCGGCACCCGCATGGTGCCGTCGGAGAGGGACAGGTCCGAGTGGCAGACCCCGGCCGCGGCCAGCCGGACCCGTACCTGTCCGGGGCCGGTCGGCGGCAGTTCGATCTCGGTCATCTCCAGCTGAGCCCCGACGGCGGGCAGGACGGCGGCACGGACCACGGTGGCCATGAAGAACGGCTCCTCAGAACTGGAGGGACTTGGTCTGGAGGTACTCGGCCAGCCCGTGCGTGCCGAGCTCGCGCCCCACACCCGACTGCTTGTACCCGCCGAAGGGGGCCCGCGGGTTGAAGCGACCGCCGTTGATGTCCACCTGACCGGTGTCGAGCCGGCGTGCGAAGGTCACCGCCTCCGCCTCCTCGCCCGCCCACACGGCACCCGCGAGCCCGTACACCGTGCCGTTGGCGATCCGTACGGCGTCGTCCTCGTCCTCGTAGCGGAGGATCGTGAGCACCGGGCCGAAGATCTCCTCCTGCGCGACGGTCATCTCGGGCGTCACGTCCGCGAAGACCGTGGGGCTGACGAAGTAGCCCTGCTCGCACGGGGGTTCCGCACCGCCCGCGACCAGTCGCGCACCCTCCGCGACGCCCTTCTCGATGTAACCCCGCACCCGTTCCCGCTGCTTGGCGCTGACCAGCGGGCCGATACGGTCGCCGTACCTCCCGGCGGCCTCGGCGGCCAGCTCGACCGCCCGCTCGTACTGCGAGGTGTGGACGAGCATGCGGGTCCAGGCGCTGCACGTCTGGCCGGAGTTGGACATGACGTTGGCGACGCCGACGGCCACGGCGCGGTCGAGGTCGGCGCTCGGCAGGATGACGTTGGCGGACTTGCCGCCGAGTTCCAGGGCCACCTTCTTGATCGCGGCTCCGGCCGTCGCGGCGATCCGCCGGCCGACCGCCGTGGAACCCGTGAAGGACACCAGATCCACGCCCTCGTGCTCGGCGAGCGCTTGGCCCGCGACCGGGCCGAGGCCGGTGACGAGGTTGAAGACGCCGGCGGGGATGCCTGCCTGGTCCACCGCCTCCGCGAAGAGCTGGGCGGTCAGCGGGGTGTCCTCGGCGGGCTTCAGCACGACCGTGCAGCCCGCCGCCAGGGCCGGGGCGACCTTCGCGACGATCTGGTGGAGCGGGTAGTTCCAGGGCGTGATGGCGCCGACGACGCCGACGGGCTCGTGGTGGACGACCGAGTTGCCGACCTTCTCCTCGAAGGCGTACTCGGCGGCGAGTTCGGCGTACGAGCCCGCCACCAGGACCGGCAGCCCCGCCTGCACCTTCTGCGCGAACGGCGGCGGGGAGCCCATCTCGGCCGTGACGGTCTCGGCGATCTCGTCCTGGCGGGCGACGAGGACGTCCCGGAGGGCGCCGATGAGGGCGCCCCGCTCGGCGGGCGGGGTGGCGGCCCAGCCCGGCAGGGCGGCGCGCGCGGCGCGTACGGCGGTGTCGACGTCCTCGGCCGTGCCCGCGGGGACCCGGTCGATCTCCTGCTCGTCGGCCGGGTTCACGACCGCGATAGTGTCCCTCCCGACGGCGGGCCGCCAGGCGCCGTCGATGTACATGCCGTCGTGTGCCTTCATCGCGTTCCTCCCGGGCGGTGCTCGTCGTCCGGACCCTAAACTAGCGATGTTAGTTTTCTGTCGCCAGGGGCCCCGGACGATCCCACACCCGGAGGTCTCAGAAGTCGACCCGCTTCCGGTCGTCGACGATCCGTCTCGGCTCACGTGGCACCCGTCGGCCCCTTCGTCGCCGTCAGGTTGGCGTAGACCACGATGTTGCTCGCATAGCCGGTCTTCCGGTCGTACCGGCCTCCGCAGGTGATCAGGCGCAGCTCCGGGCGGTTCCGGGGGCCGTAGACCTCCTGGTTGGGGAAGTGCGCCTTCTCATACGTCCGCACGGCGTACACGGTGTAGACGGCGGTGAGCCCGTCCGCGCGGCGGACCGCCACGAGGCGGCCGGTCTGGAGTTCACGCAGTGCGGCGAAGACGGCGGGCCCCGTCCGGGTGTCGCGGTGGCCGACGACGACCACCGTGCCGGACTCACCGGGCGAAGGGCCGCCCTCGTACCAGCCGGCCGCTTTGGGGTCGTCCACCGGTGGCGCGGTCAGCCGGCCTCGGCCGTCGAGGCCGAGGCCGACGAGAGGGGCCGCGATACCGAGGTAGGGGATGGCGAGGGACGCCGCCCGGGACCGTGGCAGCGTGCCCGGGGACGCACCGGAGGATGTCCGCCGGGGCTCCGGCGCGTGCGGTGCCCCGACACCGCGCGCGTCGGTCCGGGCCCCGGCGGGGTCGGCGGGCTCGTCCTGAGCCCACCGGACGCCGCCCACCACCAGGGAGACGGTCACCACGATCGTCCGTGTCAGGCGGTAGGCGCGCGTCCGGTACCAGGGCCTCGGAGTGCCCCTACGCCGCACCATCGGAGCGACGGCGGCGCAGCCCGAGGTACGCGGCTCCGGCGACCGCGACGAGGCCCGCGGCCGCCGCGCCCGCGACCGGTGCGAAGTCCTGCTCCTGCGCGAGACCGCCGCCGCCCGCGGGAGGCGCGCCGTTCGGCTCGGCGTTCAGCTCGCTGTTCCGTTCGACCTCGGACTTGGCCTCGACCTCGGGCTTGGCCTGGACCTCGGACTTGGGCTCGACCTCTGCCTTGGGCTCGACCTCGGGCTTGGCCTCGACCTCAGCCTTGGGCTCGATCTTGGCCTCAGCCTTGGGCTCGACGTTGGGCTCGGCATGCACGCCGATTCCGGTCTCGGCGTTCCGGGCCCTGTTGGACTCGGCGTTCCGGTCGCTGTTGGGCTCGGTGTTCGTCTCGTTGTCGGGTACGGCGTTCGCGCCGCTGCCGGGTTCGGCGTTGGGTCCGGCGTGCGGCGCGCTGCCGGGCTCGGCGTTCCGTTCGCCGTTCGGCCCGTCGTTGGGGACCGCGTTCGGGGCGCCGCCCGGCGCGTGGGCGCTGGCCGGCGCCTCGCGGGTGCAGTCGATCTTGAATGCCTTCTGCTTCCCGGCGCCCATGCCGCCGTCGACCCGCCAGGTGATCTTGTACTGCGCCTCGGGAAGCGACAGGTTGTCGTCCGTGCGTCCCGCGCCGTCCGTGAGGAGGACACGCCCCGAGAGCTGCGCGGCACCCGGCTTCGCGGGGTGTCGTTCGATGGCCCACGAGATGCCCTGGGCCGATTCGAAGTTGACGGCCTCCAGGTAGAACTCGCAGATCTTCGGCCGGCCGGCCTGGGGGACGGCGTCCGTGTCCGTCATGTGGATCTTGATGTCGCCGCGGTCGCCGGGAGCCGCGACGGCGGCGGCGGTCGGTGCGACGAAGAACGCGGTTCCCGCCACGGTCAGCGCCGCGAGGGCAGCGACACCCGGGCGCGCGCCCGCGCGGCATGAGAGGGACGACGAGGTGGGCATGCGAGACCTCCGAGAGTCAGGTGATAGTCACACAAATCGGGCTACGACTGACTCTTTGTCACATCCACGTCGGCCGGTGTCGGTGCCGCGCTTCACAAGCCGTCAGATTTCGCTCTTCCGGCCCAAGGACGCCCCGGGCCCACGGCCCTTGTCGGCCCCGCCCTCGACCTGCCCGTTCCCGGGCTTCGCGGGCGAGCGCAACGCTATCCCCGAGGACAGCAACAACAGCGCGCCCAGCATCACGAACGGCGCGGCGACACCCGCGACGCCGGCGACCAGACCCGCGGCGCCGGGCGCGGCGACCTGGCCGAGCCGGTTGCCGGTCAGCCGCAGCGCGAGGGCGGTGGAGCGGGCGTCGTCCGGGGCGGCCTGCACGACCGTCGTCATGGACAGCGGCTGACCGACCCCGAGGCAGAACCCCAGGACGGCGAGCATCCCGGCGAGTGCCCACACCGGCACGGGCAGCGCGATCCCGGCACACAGCACGGCCCCCACCAGGCAGGTCACGGTGAGCAGCGCGGTCCTGCCGAGCAGCCGCAGCATGGGCGTCATCACGAGCCGGCAGGCGATGGTGGCCGCCGCGCGCAGGCTGAGCAGCAGGCCGATCACGGACGGCGCGATGCCGCGCTCCTCGCCGACCACCGGCAGGTACGCGGTGAGGACGTCCGTCGCGGACAGGACGGCGAGGCTGATGAAGATGCCCGCGGGTACGCCCCGGGTGCGCAGGATGCGGTGGACGGGAACCCGTTCGCCTTGTGCCGCACGGGACTTGGGTGCCGTACGACGCTCGATGCGCCACAGCGAGGTGAACGCGACCGCGGCTCCCGCGCCCGCCACGAGCAGGGCGAGCGCGCTCGTGCCCGCCCGGTCCGCGCCGCCGATCAGGGCGCCCGCGGCGATCGGCCCGACCAACTGGCCCAGGGAGGCGCCGATGGTGAAGTGGCCGAAGTTGCGGTCCTGTTCGTGCGGCGCGGACTGGCGGGCGACGATCGACTGCGCGCCGATGACGAAGGACAGGTGCCCGAGCCCCATCACCCCGCTCCAGGCGGCCATCGCGAGCAGCGAGTCGGCGAGACCGCTGAACACACAGCCGCCGGAGATGAGGACGACGCCGACGGGCAGCAGGGGCGCACACCGCCCGTGGTCGGTGCGGCGGCCCAGCGGTACGGCGGCGAACAGCGGGAGCAGGGCGTAGACCCCCGCGATCACACCGACCGCGCGCTCGTCGGCGCCCAACGCGAGGGCCCGGTAGGACACGGCGGGCCGCGCCATCGACACCGCCCCCTGCGCGAAGCTGAAGGCGATGACGAGGCGGAGCAGCCAGCCGCGGTTCCCACCGGGCCTCACGACACGGTCCTCCTCGAAACGTTCTCTCCGACTCAACTGCCCTGCCGGGCTCAGATGATGCCGAACACGATTCCCGCGCCGAGGATGATCAGCGAGGTGATCGCGGCCCACTTGACCACGAACTTCGTGTGGTCGCCGAACTCGACCTTGGCCATGCCGACGAGCACGTACACGGCCGGGACCAGCGGGCTCGACATGTGCAGCGGCTGGCCGACGAGCGAGGCGCGAGCGATCTCCAGCGGCGACACCCCGTGCGCGGCGCCTGCCTCGGCGAGCACCGGCAGGACACCGAAGTAGAAGCCGTCGTTCGACATGAAGTACGTGAGCGGCAGGCTCAGGAAGCCGGTGACGAGCGCCATGTGCGGGCCCATGCCCTCGGGGATGCTGTCGACGATCCACTTGGCCATGGAGTCGACCATGCCGGTGCCCTGGAGGACGCCGGTGAAGACGGCGGCGGCGAAGACCATGCCGGAGACGTTGAGGACGTTGTCGGCGTGGGCGGCGAGCCGGGCCTTCTGGTCGGCCATGTTCGGGAAGTTGACGGTCAGCGCGAGCGCGGCACCGAGGATGAACAGCACCGGGATCGGCAGCCACTCCATGATCATCGCGGTGAGCAGGGTCGCCGTGAGCAGCGCGTTGAACCAGTACAGCTTGGGGCGCAGGGTCGGACGGTTGGGGTCGAGGCCCTGGAGACGGACGTCCTCGTGGCCGTTCTCGGAGTCGTCGTCGGCGTCGGTGCCGCTGCCCGCGCCACCGGTGGTCTTCGCCGTACGGCCCTTGTCGTTGCCCTTGCCGCCGGAGGCACCCGCGCCGACGAGGACCGTCTCGGCCTGCTCCTGCTTCTCGCCCTCGCCGTCCTTGACGATCTTCTCCTGCTCCAGCACGTCGTCCAGGCTCAGCACGCCGAGGCGCTTGCGCTCGCGCAGACCGAGGACGTACGAGAGGACGATGACGAAGAGCAGGCCGACGAGGAGCGCCGGGATCATCGGGACGAAGATGTCGCCCGCGTCGAGCTTGAGCGCGGTGGCGGCACGGGCCGTCGGGCCGCCCCAGGGCAGCGTGTTCATCACACCGTTGGCGGTGGCGGCGACGCCGGTCATCACGACCAGGCTCATCTTCAGGCGCTTGTACAGCGGGTACATCGCCGAGACCGTGATCATGAAGGTGGTGGAGCCGTCGCCGTCGAGCGACACGATCGCGGCGAGCAGGGCCGTACCGATGACGATGCGCAGCGGGTCGGCCTTGCAGAACTTCAGGATCCCCCGGACGATCGGGTCGAAGAGACCGACGTCGATCATGAGGCCGAAGTAGACGATGGCGAACATCAGCATCGCTGCGGTAGGCGCGAGGGTGCCCACCCCCTCGATGACGTAGTCGCCGAGCTTGGCACCCTTTCCGACGAACACGCAGAAGAGTGCGGGGATCAGCACGAGCGCCGCGATCGGCGACATCTTCTTCATCATGATCAGGACCAGGAAGGTCGCGATCATGGCGAAGCCGAGGATGGTGAGCATAAGTGGATACCTAACGTTCGCCCTTGAACAGCCACCAGGGCCGGCGGTTGGAGCGACGTTAGGGCCCGTCGACAAGCGTTAACAAGACGTTGACATGCGAGCAATAAGCGCAGAACTCCAGGTCACAGCGTTATGCCTGCTGGAGCGAGGTCGACGGGCACGCCATTGAGGACCGCGTTGCCCGACAACGGGTCGAGTTGTGAGCCGTCGAGGAGCTGGTTCACGTTCACGCCCGGGTCGAGCGCGGCGTGGCTCATACGGGTGCCGGGACGGTCGTGTCCCCAGCCGTGCGGGAGGCTGACGACCCCGCGCCGGATGGCGTCGGTGACCTCGACCGGAGCGGTGACCTCTCCCCCGGCGCCCTTGACGCGTACGGCGTCCCCGTCGGCTATCCCGAGGCGTTCGGCGTCCTCGGGGTGGATGTGCAGCGTGCAGCGGTTCGTACCGCCGGTGAGGGAGGGCACGTTGTGCAGCCAGCTGTTGTTGGACCGCAGATGCCGGCGCCCGACGAGCACGAGCCCGTCCTGGCGCTCCCGCAGCGCCTGCCGGAGCCTGGGCAGGTCGTCGGCGATCGGCTGCGGCAGCAACTCGACCTTGCCGCTGCGGGTCTTCAGCCGCTGTGACAACCGCGGCCGGAGCGGCCCGAGATCGATGCCGTGCGGGTGGTCGAGCAGCTTGCTGAGGCTCAGCCCGTCGGGTCGTACGCCGAAGCCGTCGCCGTACGGGCCGAGGCGCAGCATCATGTCGAGGCGCCGCTCGGGGCCGGTGTCCCCGGTGAGTGCCGCGGCGAGTTCGCGCGGGTCCCGCCCGTGCACGGGCGAGTGGGCCTCCTTGACGGCCTTGCCCAGCGTCTGGTCGATGACCATCGCGTCCACGGCTGAGGGGTCGGCGCCGTGCATGCCGGTCGCGGCGAGGACCAGCCGGGCCAGGATCTCGGTCTCGGGCATCCTGCCGTCCTCCAGGGGGACGGCGGCGGGGCTGTAGCGGGCCTGGTTGCGCACGGCGAAGGTGTTGAACGCGAAGTCGAAGTGCGGGGCCTGCGAGGGTGGGGGCGGCGGCAGGATCACGTGCGCGTGCCGCGAGGTCTCGTTGAGGTACGGGTCGACGCTGACCATGAAGTCCAGCGTGCCGAGGGCCTTGTCGAGCCGGTCGCCGTCGGGGGCGGAGAGGACCGGGTTGGCGGCGACGGCGATGACGGCGCGCACGGGCGTGCCCTCGTCGGTCGCGGTGTCGATCTCCTCGGCGAGCGCGGACAGCGGCACCTCGCCCTTCGCCTCCGGGTGCCCGCTCACCCGGCTGCGCCAGCGCCCGAGTTGGAACCCGTGGCCGGGTCCGGCCGGCCGGGGTGTCTTGTCGGTGGCGGACAGCGGGAAGAGGGCGCCGCCGGGCCGGTCGAGGTTGCCGGTGAGGATGTTCAGCACGTCGACGAGCCAGCTGGCGAGGGTGCCGTGCGGGACGGTGCAGCTGCCGATGCGTCCGTAGACGGCGGCGGTGGGCGCGGCCGCCAGTTCGCGGGCGAGGGCGCGGATCGTCGCGGCGTCCACGTCACAGGCTTCGGCGACGGCTTCCGGCGTGAACTCCTTCGTGGCGTGCGCGAGTTCGTCGACCCCCTGCACGTGCGGGGTGAGCTCCCCGAGATCGACGAGTTTCTCCTCGAAGAGGACGTGTGCCATCGCCGCGAGCAGCAGCGCGTCCGTGCCGGGCCGGATGGCGACGTGCCGGTCGGCGAGTTTGGCGGTACGGGTGCGGCGCGGGTCGACGACGGTGAGGGTGCCCCCGCGCGCCTTGAGTGCCTTCAGTTTGCCGGGGAAGTCGGGGGCGGTGCACAGACTCCCGTTGGACTCCAGGGGGTTGGCGCCGAGGAGCAGCAGGTGGTCGGTGCGGTCGAGGTCCGGTACGGGGATGGCGTTGGCGTCGCCGTACAGCAGTCCGCTGGAGACGTGCTTGGGCATCTGGTCGACCGTGGAGGCCGTGAAGACACTGCGGGTGCCGAGGCCCGCGAGGAGGACGGGCGGGTAGAGCGCGCCGGCCATGGTGTGCACGTTCGGGTTACCGAGCACGATGCCGACGGCGTTCGGCCCGTGTGCCTCGACGACCGGCCTGATGCCTGCGGCGACGGCATCGAACGCCTCCTCCCAGGTGGCCTCACGCAGTTCCCCGTCCTTGCGGACCAGCGGGGTGCGCAGCCGGTCCGGATCCCCGTCGGCCTCCCCGAACGAGGCCCCCTTGGGGCAGATGAACCCCTTGCTGAACACGTCGTCCCGATCCCCGCGCACCCGGGTCACCCGAGCGCCCTCGATGGTGAGGGTCAGACCGCAGGTGGCTTCGCAGAGGGGGCATATACGCAGGGCGGTACTGGGCATGTCGCCTCCCGGCGGCGTGGTCGTACGGGCGGGTTGAGCATACCGACCGGTACGCATCCAGGGGAGCCCCTGTCGCAGACCCGGGCCTGACGAGATGGCGGGGCCGGGGGGCGCAGCCCCCCAAAGGGGCGCGGGGAACTGCGCGACCAGCCCAAGACACCCCACACTCGCCAACGGACACCAAGGGGCTCTACCAGCTCGCGAGGATTGAGGGCGCACCCCCCAAGGGGCGCGAGGAACTGCGCGACCAGCCCAAGACACCCCGCACTCGCCAACGGACACCAAGGGGCTCTACCAGCTCGCGGGGATTGGGGGCGCACCCCCAAGGGGCCCCGGAGAACTCAGTCCAGCACCCGCCCCAGATACGCCCGCAGCAACTCCCGCGCCTCCTGGATGATCCGTTCGTCACCCTCCGAAGAGACACGGAAGGCGAGCTGGACGAGGGTGTCCGCGGTTTCCACGGCGACCAGGAAGGTGCGGCGGAGATCCTCGTCGGGGCTGCGGTCGATATAGCCGGAGAGGAGCTGACTGAGGCGGTCCGCGACGCGGGTGTTGGGCTCGGCGTGGCGGGCACCGACGGGGATCTGGTTGCCGAAGTCGACGAGGGCGAAGCCGGGGGCCGTGCGCTTCATGTCGAGGTACTCGTCGAGGACGGTGTCCATGACCGTGCGCCACCCCGCTCCCCCGTCCGTGTCGCGCAGCCGCTCCGTGACGCGCTCGGTGAAGCGGTCGAGGTTGCGCTCGGCGAGGGCGTCCGCCATCGCCCGCTTGTTGCCGAAGAAGCGGTACACCGAGCCGATGGGCACATCGGCACGCAGGGCGACGGCACGGGTGCTCAGGGCGTCGTAGCCCACCTCGTCGAGCAGGCCCGCACAGGCGTCGAGGATCCTGGTCAGTCGTTCGGCGCTGCGGCGCTGCACGGGGGCGCGACGCAGCGAGGTCACTGGGGACACGGGCTTCATGATGCCTTTCCGCCTGGGTGCGATGAGCGTCCCGTACAGGTACGCCCTTCCGTACGGGCTGGGGATCCGCTCCTGTTCACCGTGGCGTCCGGAGCGCTCCCGCTCGTGGTCGGCGCCGGCTCGGGCTCCGACGCCGTGATGTCCGCCGTGCTCTCGACGGGTTCGCCGTCGACGGACCACACGGTGTGGTCGTCCGCGTACAGGCGGGCGGTCGGGTACTCGTTCATGAAGCCGT
>NZ_VJZC01000341.1 GCF_009377185.1 Streptomyces spongiae | reverse complement strand
CTATGTGGACCTCACGGTGACCGGGGGTTCGGCCTGTCGGCTCAGCCGACCCCACCGGTTCCGGTGCCCGCCCCGGTTCCTGCCCCCGCTCCGGTGCCCGCCGCCTCCGACTTCTTCCGGTCGCCCAGGGCCGCCTCCGCCGCCGTGTACAGGTCCGACGGTCGCACCCCGCTCAGCGCGGTGACCAGATGGCCGTCCGGACGGACCAGCAGCACCGTGTGCGCGGCCGCGCCCGGGTAGCTCTCGGCGACCAGTAGCTCGGCAGGGTGCGGCAGCGCGGTCACGGCGGCCGCGAGCCGTGGCATGATCCCGGCGCTCACCCAGTGCTTGCGGGCCCACACCCCGGTGCCCGGTGCGATCAGCACCACCAGCAGCGCCCCGCGCCCGAGCCGGTCCCGCAGCCGGACGAAGGTGCCGTCCTCGGCGGTCACCCGCACGTCGACGACCTGCGAACCCGGGGCCGTCTCGACGGCGGTCTCCGACTCGGTGCGTGGAGGCGCGAGCGGTGAATCGGCGTACGCCCCGGGCGCGCCCAGCGGGCCGCGCCCCAGGTGGCCGTCCGTGAGCAGCGCGTCATGGCCGCGGGACGAGCCGGGGACGTACGACCGCAGGCCCTTGCCGCCGCGCAGCAGGGGCAGCGCCTGGTCGGCGGCGCGCAACCGGGCGGCGACGAGCCCGCGCCGCTCCACCTGGTAACTGTCGAGCAGCGCCTCATGAGGGCCGTGGTGCCAGGCCAGCGCCAGTTTCCAGGCGAGGTTGTCGGCGTCCCTGAGGCCCTCGTCGAGGCCCTGGGTGCCGAGCGCGCCCAGCAGATGTGCGGCGTCCCCGGCGAGGAAGACCCGGCCGGCCCGCCAACGGCGGGCGAGGCGGTGGTGGACGGCGTGGACTCCGGTGTCCAGCAGGTCGTACGGAGGCGTGGAACCCGCGCTCCAGCCCGCGAGGGTCTCCCGGATGCGTGCCACCAGCAGGTCGGGCGTGACCAGGTCCTTGCCCGGCGGCAGCAGCCAGTCCAGGCGCCACACGCCGTCGGGGAGGGGGCGGGCGGTGATCTCCCCGGCCGACGGCCCGGACGTCCGCCACGGCGGTGCCCGGTGCAGCAACGCTTCGCCGGACCACGGGAGTTCCGTCCGCAGCGCCGCCACGGCGTGCCGCTCCACGGCCGTACGTCCCGGGAAGCGGATGTCCTGGAGCTTGCGCACCGTCGAGCGCGGGCCGTCGCAGCCGATGAGGTAGCTGCCCCGCCACCAGGTGCCCTTGGGGCCGCGGGTGTGCGCCGTGACGCCCGACGCCTCCTGCTCGATCGAGTCGAGGCGGCTCTCCACGGCCACCTTGACCAGCCGCTCCTCCGCGATGGCGTCGCGCAGCGCACCCGTCAGCACATGCTGGGCGAGGTGCAGCGGGGCCGGCCCCGCGGACGCCTCCTGAACGGCGTCCTCCGTGGCACCGCGGGAGGCACCCCCGGACGCGGCCTCGCCGGGCACGTCGGGCACGTCGTCGAAGCGGATGTTCCGCATCACCTGCCGACGGCGCACGGAACGCCATCCGGTCCAGACGAGCCCCGCTGCGGCCAGCGGGAATCCGCTCAGCCGTGCCAGGAGCGCGGCCGTGTCCTCGCGCAGGACGACCGTGCGCGCGAGCCGCTGCTCGTCCTTGCCGGGGCCCTCGTCGAGGACCACGGACGGGACCTCCTGGCGCGCGAGCGCGAGGGCGAGCGTGAGCCCGACGGGCCCCGCTCCGACGATGATCACCGGGTCCACGGCGCGGTGCCCCCTGCCCGGAGCGGTGTCCTGCGGAACGTTCGGGAACATCCAGATGGAGCGGGGTGCACGATCACAGAACGTATGCAACCCACTGCCGGTGTTTGCGTCAAGTGACGGAGGCAGTGGCGCGCCCGCCACTGCCTCCGAATGTTCACATGTCGTCAGTTGAGCGGTACGTCAGGGCCGTTCAGGAGGCTAGGTTCCGTCGCCGCCGGGCGCCCCGCCACCGATACCGATGCCGCCCCCGCCTCCCACGCCGGTCGCCGCCGTGCCCGCGACCGCCGCCGTCGGAAGAACCGCTCCGGTCGACTTCTTGCCGCGCCGCAGCCTGTTCTCCAGCCAGGCGGCGAAGCTGGTCAGGATGAAGTTGAGGACGATGAAGATGACCGCCACCACGATGAAGCTGGGGATGACGTTCGCGTAGTTCGCCGCCAGCGTCTTGCGGGCGTTCAGCAGCTCGGTGAAGTTCAGCATGGCGCCGCCGAGCGCCGTGTCCTTCACGATCACGACGAGCTGGCTGACGATCGCCGGCAGCATGACGGTCACGGCCTGCGGCAGCAGGATCGACGTCATGACCTGCGTCTTGCGCAGACCGATCGCCTGGGCGGCCTCCGTCTGGCCCTTCGGCAGCGACAGGATGCCCGCGCGGACGATCTCGGCGAGCACCGAGGCGTTGTAGAGCACGAGGCCCGTGACCACCGCGTACAGCGGACGCTCGTCGCTGCTGATGGCCGTGGACTCCGAGTAGAACTGGTTGGCGAAGACCATCAGGATCAGCACCGGGATGGCGCGGAAGAACTCGACGATCACGCCGGCCGGGACGCGCACCCACCGGTGGTCCGACAGGCGGGCTATGCCGAAGACCGCGCCCAGCGGCAGGGCTATGACCATCGACAGGGCCGCCGCCTTGAGCGTGTTGGCGAGCCCCGGAAGCAGATACGTCGTCCACGCCTGCGACTCGGTGAACGGGCTCCACTTGGCCCATTCCAGCTGGCCCTTGTCGGACATGGTCTGCCAGGCCCACCAGAGGAGGAGCACCAGCAGGGCGGCGAACACCACCGTGTACAGGACATTGCGCCGTTTGGCCCGGGGGCCCGGAGTGTCGTAGAGAACGGAGCTCATCGCTTCACCGCCAGTCGCTTGCTCAGCCAGCCGAGGAGGAGACCGGTCGGCAGCGTCAGCACCACGAAGCCCAGGGCGAAGATCGCGGTGATGGGGAGGAGCTGCGCCTCGTTCTCGATCATTTCCTTCATCAACAGAGCGGCTTCCGCCACACCGATGGCGGCCGCCACCGTCGTGTTCTTGGTCAGTGCGATCAGCACGTTGGCCAGCGGGCCGATCACCGCGCGGAAGGCCTGCGGCAGCACTATGAGGGTGAGCACCTGGGTGAAGCCGAGCCCGAGTGCGCGGGCCGCCTCCGCCTGGCCGACCGGCACCGTGTTGATGCCGGAGCGCAGGGACTCACACACGAAGCACGCCGTGTAGGCCGTCAGGCCCAGGACGGCGAGCCGGAAGAACTTCGCGTCGAAGTCGTCGGCCGCGCCCAGGGTGACGCTGAAGATGTTGGCGAGGCCCAGCGAGGTGAACACGATGATGACGGTGAGCGGGATGTTCCGCACGACGTTGACGTAGGCGGCGGCGAAGCCGCGCATCAGCGGTACGGGGCTGACTCGCATACCGGCCAGGATCGTGCCCCAGATCAGGGAGCCGACGGCCGAGAGCAGTGTCAGCTGCACTGTCGTCCAGAACGCCCCTAGGACGTCGTAGCCTTCAAGAAAGTCGAACACGATCTCCCGCGCTTCCGCGTGTGCCGAGGGGGGATGCGGTGGGCCGGTCCGTCGAGCGGCCCACCGCCGATTCCTGCCTTACTTGACGATGTCGCCGATCTTCGGGGCGGGCTCGTTCTTGTAGCTGTCGCCGAAGTTCTCCTGGACGGCCTTGTCCCAGGACTTGTCGCTGACCATCTTCTCCAGGGCCTTGTTGATCTTGTCGACCATCTCGGTGTCGCCCTTCTTGACACCGATGCCGTAGTTCTCGTTGCTCAGCTTGAGGCCGACCAGCTTGAACTTGCCCTTGTACTGCTCCTGCGCCGAGTAGCCGGCGAGGATCGAGTCGTCCGTGGTCAGCGCGTCCACGGCGCCGCTCGCGAGCCCGTCGACGCACTCGGAGTACGTGCCGACCTCCTGGAGGTTGGCCTTCGGAGCGATCTCCTTCTTGACGTTCTGCGCCGAGGTCGAGCCCGTGACAGAGCAGAGCTTCTTGCCGTTGAGGTCCGTGCCCTCGCTGATGCCCTTCTCGTCGGCGCGGACCAGCAGGTCCTGGTGGGCCAGGAGGTACGGGCCCGCGAAGTCGACCTGCTTCTTGCGCTCGTCGTTGATCGAGTACGAGGCGACGATGAAGTCGACGTCGCCGCGCTTGAGCGCGTTCTCGCGGTCGGCGCTCGGCGTCTCCTTGAACTCGATGTTCTTCGCGTCGTAACCGAGCTGCTTGGCCACGTAGGTGGCGACATCGACGTCGAAGCCCGAGAAGGAGCCGTCGGGCTCCTTCAGGCCGATGCCCGGCTGGTCGTACTTGATGCCGACGGTGATCTTCTTGCCGCCGCCGTTGCCGCTGTCGCCGCCGTCGTCGGAGCCGCACGCGGTGGCGGTCAGGGCGAGGGCGAACACGGTGGCCGAGGCGGCGGTGACCTTGAGGAGCTTCATGGGGCACATCCTTTGTGTGGTGAAGAGATGCGGGCCGTCGGTGCGGAAAGTAGGACGCAGACCGCGGACCGTCGGATGCGGGTGACGTGGGCCGTCGAGGGCCGGGTGGTGCCTGGCCCTCACCGGGTGGTGCCTGAGCCCTCAATGGGGCTCAGTGAGGCTCAGTGGTGAAGGATCTTCGACAGGAAGTCCTTGGCCCGGTCGCTGCGGGGGTTGCTGAAGAACTGGTCCGGCGCGGCCTCTTCGACGATGCGGCCGTCAGCCATGAAGACCACACGGTTGGCGGCCGAGCGGGCGAAGCCCATCTCATGGGTGACGACGACCATGGTCATGCCGTCGCGGGCGAGCTGCTGCATGACCTCCAGGACCTCGTTGATCATCTCCGGGTCGAGGGCCGAGGTCGGCTCGTCGAAGAGCATGACCTTCGGGTCCATGGCCAGGGCCCGCGCGATCGCGACGCGCTGCTGCTGGCCGCCCGAGAGCTGAGCGGGGTACTTGTCCGCCTGTGTGCTCACGCCGACGCGGTCGAGCAGGGCGCGCGCCTTCTCCTCGGCCTTCGCCTTGTCGGTCTTGCGAACCTTGAGCTGTCCCAGCGTCACGTTCTCGAGCACCGTCTTGTGCGCGAAGAGGTTGAAGGACTGGAACACCATGCCCACGTCGGCACGGAGCCGGGCGAGCTCCCTGCCCTCCGCGGGCAGCGGCTTGCCGTCTATCAGGATCGAGCCGGAGTCGACGCTCTCCAGCCGGTTGACGGTGCGGCACAGGGTGGACTTGCCGGACCCGGAGGGCCCGATCACCACGACGACCTCGCCCCGGGCGATGGTCAGATCGATGTCCTGGAGCACGTGCAACGCGCCGAAGTGCTTGTTGACGCTCTTCAGGACGACCAGGTCGTTCGTCCCGGCCACGGCGTCCTTGGCCACCGGTACTTCGGTCATCGCTCTATGGCTCCGTCCTCCTCGGTTGCGGAGGACAGTAGTAACCCGCTTCGACCAGCGTCATTACATCTGAGGGAGAATTGAGCATAACGATCCGGTCGCAGACCGACACTCCCCGTAGCGGTAGAACCATGCAGCGTACCGGCTGGGTAACGCCGGGCGGAACGCTCTTGACGCGGTCCTCCGACATCGGCGTGACTGCCATGTGGCACGAACGACCGAACGGACCGGAGGGGGCCGGAATGAGACTGCTGCTCGTCGAGGACGACAACCACGTCGCGGCCGCCCTGTCCGCGGTGCTGGCGCGGCACGGCTTCGACGTCACGCACGCCCGCAGCGGCGAGGAGGCGCTCCAGGCGCTGGTCCCCGAGAGCGACGGGTTCGGCGTGGTGCTGCTGGACCTCGGCCTGCCCGACCAGGACGGATACGAGGTCTGCGGCAAGATCCGCAAGCTCACCAGCACCCCGGTGATCATGGTGACCGCCCGCTCCGACGTACGGTCCCGGATCCACGGCCTGAACCTCGGCGCCGACGACTACGTGGTCAAGCCGTACGACACCGGGGAGTTGCTCGCCCGCATCCACGCCGTGAGCCGGCGCAGCGTCCCGGACGACACCGCCGAGTCCGGTGACGGCGCGCTCCATCTCGGGCCCGTGCGGATCGAGTTGCCGACCCGCCAGGTCAGCGTGGACGGTTCGGTGGTGCAGCTGACACGCAAGGAGTTCGACCTGCTCGCGCTGCTCGCCCAGCGGCCCGGGGTGGTCTTCCGGCGGGAGCAGATCATCAGCGAGGTGTGGCGCACCAGTTGGGAGGGGACCGGGCGCACCCTGGAGGTGCACGTGGCGTCCCTGCGGTCCAAACTGCGCATGCCCGCACTGATCGAGACAGTGCGCGGAGTCGGGTACCGGCTCGTCGCCCCCGCGTCATAGCGTGCCCGCGTGACCACTCGTCTTCTCCCGCTGCTCATCGTCCTCATGGCGGCCGTGCTGCTCGCGCTCGGCATCCCGCTGGGGGTGAGCCTGGCGGGCGCGCAGCAGCAGGACGTCGTGGTCGACCGCATCGACGACACGGCGCGCTTCGCGGCCCTCGCGCAATTCGTCACCGAGAGCTCCGCAGACTCCCCCGACACCGACGAGCGCGGCGCGACCCTGCAGAAGGAACTCGAGCGCTACCACGACGTCTACGACATCCGGGCGGGTGTCTTCGACCGCAACGCCAAGCCCCTCTCGCGCGCGCCGCGGACCTGGTACGTGCCCACGGACGGTGAGGCCCGCGTCGCGTTCGAGGAGGCCCGCGCGGGGCGCCGCAGCCACGACCCGGAGCAGGTGTGGCCCTGGCAGCGGCACCGGCTCGTCGTGGCGTCCCCGGTGATCCGGGACGGTGATGTGGTGGCCGTCGTGGTCACCGACTCACCGACCGGGCCCATGCGTTCGAAGATCCTTCGCGGCTGGCTGGTCATCGCCGCGGGCCTGGTCGCCGCGATGCTCCTCGCCGTCGGGGCCGCGCTGCGCCTGACCGGCTGGGTCCTCAAGCCCGTACGCGTCCTGGACACCACCACCCACGCCATCGCGTCCGGACGCCTGAAGTCACGGGTCGCGGTCGCCGGAGGGCCGCCGGAACTCAGGCGTCTGGCCCGCTCGTTCAACGAGATGGCCGACAACGTCGAGGACGTCCTGGAGCAGCAGCGTGCCTTCGTCGCCGACGCCTCGCACCAGTTGCGCAACCCCCTCGCCGCGCTGCTGCTGCGCATCGACCTGCTCGCGCTCGAACTGCCGGAGGACAACGAGGAGATCGCCTCCGTCCGCACCGAGGGCAAGCGCCTCGCCCAGGTCCTCGACGACCTGCTGGACCTGGCGCTCGCCGAGCACGCCGAGGCGGACCTCAGGCTCACCGACATCGGCGAGCTGGCCGCCGAGCGGGTGGCCGCGTGGGAGCCGGTCGCCGAGAGCAAGGGCGTACGGCTGACGGGGACCTGCCCCGCCACCACCGCGTGGGCCGACCCGGTGGCGCTGTCCAGCGCCCTGGACGCGGTGATCGACAACGCCCTGAAGTTCACGCCCGAGGGGGAGGACGTGGAGGTGGAGGTCTCCTCCAACGGCACGGTCTCCTCGGTCGTCGTCACCGACGGCGGGCCAGGTCTCGGCGACGAGGAACTCAACCGCGTCGGCGACCGTTTCTGGCGCAGCCCCGGCCACCAGAACATCAAGGGCTCCGGCCTCGGTCTGTCCATCTGCCGTGCCCTCCTCGCGGCGGGCGGCGGATCGATCACGTACGCCCGTCACGAGCCGCACGGCCTGAGGGTGACCGTCGCGGTGCCCAGGACGGGCCCGGTTGCCTGACCGTCGTCGGCTGCCTGACTGCCCCGCGGCTCTACGGCTTGACCGAGCGGTAGTACCGGCGGGCGCCCTCGTGGAGGGCCAGCGGGTCCGTGTAGATGGCCGTGCGCAGGTCCACCAGCTGGGCCGCGTGCACCTGGCGGCCGATGGTGTCGCGGCTCCTGATCACCGTACGGGTGAGCCACTCCGTGAGCCGGGGGTCGGTGTCCTCGCGGGTGATGAGCAGGTTCGCCACGGTCAGCGTCGGTACGGTCTCGCCGCGCTGTGTGGAGGGGTAGGCGTCGCTGGGCATCAGTGAGGACCGGTAGTAGAGGTAGGCCTTGCCCTCCTCGTGCAGCTGGGCCACGGTGCCGGCGGGGATGTCGATGAACCGGAACCGGTACTTCTTGGCCAGGTCCACCAGTCCGCGCGTCGGCAGACCGCCCGACCAGAAGAAGGCGTCTATCCGGCCCTCGCGCAACCGGGTCGGGCCGTCGGCTATGGTGTCGGCCTCCGGGACGATGTCCTTGTCGGGGTCCAGTCCGGCCGCCCTCAGCACCCGGTTCGCGATCAGCCGCACCCCGGACTTCTTCGGCCCCACGCCCACCCGCAGGCCCTTGAGGTCCTTGATGCTCCTGATGGTCGACGAGTACGGGACGACCACCTGCACGTAGTCGTCGTACAGCCGTGCCATCCCGCGCAGCCGGTCGTAGCCGGGGGCCTTGGTCAGCCGGTAGGTCTCCACGGCGTCGGCGGCGGCGATGGCGAAGTCGGCCTGTCCGGTGGCGACCTGCTCCACGTTCTTCTGGGAGCCGTCGCTGAGCTCCAGATCCACTTTCAGCCCCGGCATGTCCTTGGCGATGGCCTCGCGCAGGAACTCGCCGTACTGCTGGTAGACGCCCCTCTTCGACCCCGTGCTGATCGTGATCGTCCCGGTCGGCGGCTCCTCGCGCGGCCACAGCCACCATGCCAGCAGCCCGAGGACCACGAGCCCGGCCGTCGAGGCCAGGAGCACGCGGTGGGCGCGGATGAGGTGGTGAGCCTGAAACATGCGCGCGATCCTGCCAGGTCGCTGCGCTTGCGGCCAAGGTGCTCCGCTGGGTCCGGTGTGAAATCTGCGGGTGCGTTGTGGCTGGTCGCGCAGTTCCCCGCGCCCCTGAAGGGGCGCGGGGAACCCTCGGCTCAGCCGCGGGCTGCCGCGTCGCGGAGGCGGTCGAGTTCGTCGTACATCGTCTGGCCGGGGCACTCCGTGTCGAACCAGTCGCGGTGACCGGTGATCTCCGGGACCTCCTTCACGTTGCCGTTGACCGGGTTCTTGTACGTGACGGTGGCCTTCGGGTCGACGCCGTGGAATCGCGTCAGTACCCGGATCAGACGGGTCAGCGACTCGCGGGCGGCGTCCGTGGGGCCCTGGTCGGTCAGGGTGCCGAGCAGGGCGATGCCGAGGTTGCCGATGTTGTAGCCGACGGCGTGGAAACCGGTGACCAGGTTGCCGTCCTTGTCGTGCGCGGGGATGCCGTCGTCACCGGAGTAACGGCCCTCGTAGATGTTGCCCGCCTCGTCGATGAGGAAGTGGTAGCCGATGTCGCCCCAGTCGTTGGTGATGGCGTGGAGCTGGTAGATCGCGCGCACGGTGGCCGCCGGGTCCGGGTCGTCGTTGACCGTGGCGGTGTGGTGGACGGCGATGGTCTGGAACGGGTAGTACGCGGTCGGCGTGTTCTCCGTGCCGTCGGGCTTGAAGCGCAGCTTCTCGTCCGCGCCCCAGGCCGGCCGCGACAGGTAGGCGACACCCCGCACACGGGTCGGGTCCGACGGAACGGCGACCTTGCGCCCCGGCCCTTCCTGGGTGTCGAGGGCGAGCGAGCGCATCTCGGTGGACCCGTCGGGCGCCTTCAGCTCGTAGCCGGAGGCCTTGTCGGTGGCGATCAGCAGGGCGCCGCCGTTGGTCTCCGAGCAGCCCGCGGCGCTGAAGTCCTGCCAGGCGCCCTGGCCGCCGTCCGCGTCGGTCAGCCGGATACCGCCGCCGGACGCGCCGGACGTGCCTTCCCAGCGCACGCCCACGTAGCCGATGGGGAACGCGGCCTCGACGGGGGCCTCGCCCGTGGCGGCCTTGGCGCGGGTCTTGGGGAACGTCTCCGAGGTCGTACCGGCCTTGGTCTCGTCGGTGTCGATGCTGGCGCCGTCGGAGTCGTTCGTCGTGGCCATCACGGTCGGTGTGATCACGGCCGCGGCCGTGATCGCGCCCGCGGCGCCGATCATGGTGCGCCGGGTCACCTTGGACTTCGCCCGGTGAGAGGGGGAGGTGGGGGGAGTTGTCACGGTGGGGTCCTCAACGTTTCTTGTCGTGCTAGTCCTGGCTGTGGGGACGACTGACGGGCGCGGGCGTTCGCCCCGCCGTGCCGGCAGGGCAGAGCGGGCCGGGGATGCGCGCCGGCCGAGCTTGAAGACTCAAGGAAGGGTAGGGGGCCCGGTTGCCCCGCGGTACACCGACCCCCTGCTACTGGCGAGTTGCGAGATACGCGCAGAAGAAGCCGCAGGCCGCCCCACCGGTAGGGTCGCCGGATGCACCCCTCTCCCGCCGATCTCGTCCGTGAGTTCCACCGCGCCTTCGGGCTCGCCGCCCGCGCCGAGCCGACGGAGGTGACTCCCGAACTCGCCGCACACCGGGGCGAGTTGCTCGCCGAGGAGGCTGCCGAGGTCGCCGAGGTGGCCGTGGCGGGCCCCCTCGACCGGCTGGCGCACGAACTCGCGGACGTCGTGTACGTGGCGTACGGCACCGCCCTCGTCCACGGGATCGACCTCGACGCCGTGATCGCGGAGATCCACCGCTCCAACATGACCAAGCTGGGCCCGGACGGCAGCGTCGCCCGCCGCGAGGACGGCAAGGTCCTCAAGGGGGAGCACTATCGGGCGCCGGATGTGTCGGGGGTGCTGAGGAGTCAGGGGTGGAAGGGGTAGAGGGAGGGTAG
>NZ_VJZC01000034.1 GCF_009377185.1 Streptomyces spongiae | reverse complement strand
GTTCGGCGGGAGCCCTCTCGTATGCGGGGCGGGTCCGGGCCGGCCCCCCACGGAGCCTGGCCCGAATTCGCCGGCGTTCGCTACTGCCCGATGCGCCAGCGGTGCACGTCGGTTCCGTTCGAGGTGATCCACGTTCCGTCACCGAGGGCCTTCGGATCCAGGCCGACCGGAAACGGGTACCGAACCCGGTGATGAACAGTCAGGTCTTCCACGCCGAGCAGGAAATGCTCGGTTTCTTCAGACCACGACTCTTCGCCCACAGCGGCAATGACGCGGGAGTCGTCGACAAATCCGGAGTCACCCGTGATGTACGACTCCTTATCGGCCCTCAAATCCGCCGAGTACACCTCGGATTCGACGTGCGGAGGCCCGTCGGGGACAGCACTCCGCACCTGCAACCGGAGGCCACCGACATGCTGCACCAGAACTCTGTCGTGCTGCGCACCCGTCACACGCTCCATGCCCGATGCCAGCTCCGTGAGGTGCAGACAGCCATCCGCAATGTCCACCTTCCAGGAATACGCATCGTCCTGGCCCTGCCCTGCGGACAGAAAAAAGGTCGAGGTCTGCCGAAAGGGAGCCTCCAGGGCGTAGAAGGCGGAGAATGAGGGGAGAAGCGTCTCGTCGATCACTTCCCCGGTTTCCGATTCGAGAAGAACGCAGCGGTCACCCGGATATTCCCCTGCATCGTCGGGAGTTCCGGGAACGACGGCGAGTAGATGGCGCCTGTCCGGGGTTTCCGCGCAGGCTCCGCTGCCGGTGTCACTCCAGGGAAAGTGCCTGAAGCTCCACTCGACCGCACCACTACGGGAGTGATACGAGACCGAGTCATGCCGGGACGCCGCGACGCCACCCCTGGCAGGAGTCACGTAATAGCACTCGGCGAGGTCCACCAACGGGACAGAGAGGAAGTCGGCGGAAAAGAGCGGCGGCTGGGTGGACGAACGTATCGTCCTGACAGCCACCAGCTCCGTGGAGCGTGTCACCAGCCGCAACATCCCATCCCGGAACTGCCTCCCCTCATGGCGTCCCCAGGCTTCCGCGACTCCTTCGACGGTCTCCTGGCCGATGATTTGAGGGGCCATTTCTTCGGGCATGTGGCTTCCCGTTCCTCATGGGGCTCCATGGGTGCTGTTTCGCGCCCGCACCGGTCAACTTACTGGATATTGGCTGGAAACTGGAAATGTCGAATCTTCGTTCCACGGTCTCCGGTGTGTATGGGCCCCTCTATCTTTCCTCCGAAACGCCAGATGAGATTTGGGCAGACGCCGTCGCACACGCTGCGACTGGCTGCACCGTATGTGGGCTTCCGACCAATCCTGTCGATCCATTCCAGAAGGTTCTCCTCCGCGTGAGGGCCCTTCATCACCGTCGGAGAAATGTACTGTTTGTTGTCCAGGGGTGTGGCCCCCCGAGTCGTGACGAGGTTCTTCTGCAGCTCAGTCAATTTGCCATTACTCGTGCCGGCCACCCACGTAGTTCCCTGGTTGTCACGGACCGCGGCGACCGTCCGCCACCCCTGGCTATTCAGGGGCGCCTGGTCGGCCACTTCCTTGGCAAGGCTCTCCAGCTCGTCGCACGGTGCGAGCCCGAGGGGGTCGAACCACGTATGGGGATTGTGCGGATAGGCGCGGGGGTTGGGGGCGGGTTCGAGGCCGAGCGGGTCCGGCGTCGTGTAGCGGGCAGTCTCGGGGTCGTAGTGCCGGAAGTAGTTGTAGTGCAGACCCGTTTCGGGGTCTTCATACTGTCCCGGGAAACGCAGCGGTGTGTGAGCGATCGCGTCCCGGTTGCGTGTGGTGACGCCCCACAGGGTGGTGCGGGAGCGCCAGGCGCTGTCGCCCTGCTCGTCGACGAGTTCGGTGGGGGTGCCGACGAGGTCGGTGACGATGGCGAAGAAGCGGGAGTCGAACTCGTCCTGGCTCCTCGGCTTGCGCTCCAGCTGCGTGAGGGGGCGGTGTCCGTCGTGGTCCCACGTGATGGTGACTCCGGTGGTGCTGTCCGTCTGCTCGGCGAGGCGCGTTTTGTCCCAGGTGAAGTACACCGTTTCGGCCGCCGTGACGCCGTCCTCCGCCATGCGGTACTTGGCGGTGCGGCGGCCCATCGGGTCATAGGTGTAGCGCCACCGGGTGCCGTCGGGCGTGACGCAGGAGACCAGGTGGTCCTCGGCGTCCCATTCGTAGCGCCAGGTGTCGGGCTTCTTCGACAGGCGGCGCTTCTGCCGCAGCACCATGCGGCCCGCGTCGTCGTATTCGTACCGGACTGCACCGGCACTGAGCAGACGGGTGTCGCTGTAGGTACGCGGGCCGCGGGCGTCGGTGCGGTGCGCCTCGTCGGGCCAGGCGGCCTCGGTCTGGTTGCCGGCCTGGTCGTAGGCGTAGGACTCGGTCCAGCCTTCGGCCGTGACCGTCAACGGGCGCCCTGCCTGGTCCAGTTCCATCCGTTGGCCGGCACCCGTCGCCTCGTCGGTGATGGAGGTGACGTAGTTGTCCGCCCGGTACGCGTAGGTGCGGGCCCGGACGTTCCCGCCCGGGGCGGTCAGCCGCTGTGCGACGGGGCGCCCGGCCACGTCCCAGGCTGTGGTCATGGCGACCGGCGAGGCGGTCGTGCCCAGACCGCGCGACAGCTCACGGCCGAGGAGATCGTGAGTGAACTCCATGCGGTGGCCGTCGGAGGTCAGGGAGCTGCGGTTGCCGGCCGCGTCGTAGGCGAGTTCGGTGTAAGCGCCAGTGGGCGTGGTGCGGGAGGTGCGACGGCCCAGGACGTCGTAGGTGTAGTGGGTGGTGCGGTCGTCCACCGTCTGTGACAGTAGGTTCCCCATGATGTCCCGCTCGAAAGTGAGCGTGGAGGTGGGGGACACCGCGCGAATGAGAGCGCCTGCGGCGTCGTAGGTGTAGTCGGTCCGCACCCCGGCCGCGTCCTTGGACGTCAGCTGACCGAGTTCGTTGTACGTGTAGCCGATCTCCTGGCCGAGCGGCGTCGTTCGGGAGGTGACCCGACCCAACGCGTCATGGGCGTACCGGATCTCGCGGTTGTCGAAGTCGGCTTCCTCAATGAGATTGCCGACATGGTCGTAGGTGTAATCCCAGTTCAGGCCCTGCGGGTTGGTGACCCGGGTGAGGCGGAGCTGGGCGTCGTAGACGTAGGTGCACCGGGCGCCGTCGGGCTCGATACGCGCCGCGAGCTTGTCGAAATGTGTGTACTCGAAGCTGGTGGTGCCGCCTGCGGGGGTGGTGTGCGTGAGGCAGTTGCCCTCGCCGTCCCAGGTGAGGTGTTCGCTGCGGCCGTCGTGGGTTGTGCGTTCCGATACGTGGCCTTCGACGGTCCATACCGTGCGGGTGATCGCACCCAGTGGGTCCGTGAGGACCGTGGGGCGGCCGAACGCGTCTCGTTCGAGCATGGCGGTTCCGCCGGAGGCATCAGTGACGAAGAGGGGCAGACCGGCGTCGTCGTTCTCATACGTGGCTGCCGCGCCCGACGCGTCGGTTGCGGTCGCGATGGCACCGGCGCGGTCGAGGGTGAACCGAAAGGTGGCCCCGTCCGGGGCGGTCATGGCGGTGAGATTGCCCCGCTCGTCGTACTCGCTGTGCCACGTCGTCCCGTCGTGGCCGGTCGAGGAGAGAGGGAGGTTCAGCTCGTTGTACGTCGCCGTGGACCGGCTGCCGTCCGGGAGTTCGATGACGGTGCGGTTGTGGGCCCGGTCGTACTCGTAGCGGGTCGTGTTGCCGAGGGCGTCGGTGCGGGCGAGGAGGTTGTCGTAGCGGTCCCACTCGGAGGTGGTGGTGTGGCCGAGGGGGTCGGTCTCGGCGGTGACCTGGTACAGCTCGTTGAGCTGGTAGACGGTCGTGGCGCCGCAGGCGTCGGTGTAATGCGTCTGCTGCTGGTCGGGGTCGTAGGACCAGCGTGAGGAGAGGTAGCCCTCGGGGCCGATGGTCTGCGTGACGCGGTTGTCGTCGTCGTAGACGTAGCGGTAGGTGGAGTCGTTCCGGTCCGTCCAGGAGGTGATGCGGGACTCGTCGTCGTAGCCGAACACCAGCGGCTGGCCCGACGAGTTCGCCACGTGGGTGAGGTTCCCGTCCGCGTCATGTTGGTAGGACATGACCTCGACCGGGCCCTCGGGCGTGCTCACCGTCAATTGGGTCAGCAGGCCGGCGGTGCAGTGGACGTCGACCCGGTAGCCGCCGGAGTGGACCAGGCTCGTGGGGGTGCCGTCCTCCAGCCGGGTGACGTTGACCTCGTTGTCGTTGCGGTCGTGCCATCGGGTGAGCCAGTGCAGGCCGTTGTCGTCGTCGGGGTTGTCCGTGAAGGTGCGGACGAGGCCGGTGTGGGGATCGGTGATGCGGTAGGTGACCTCGCCCGTGGTGCCGGTTCCGGCGGAGGTCAGAGGGAGGCGGGGTCCTTCCTCGGGCCACGCCTGCTCATCCGACCCGGTGGCGGGAAGGCTCGGGTAGGTCAGGATCGAGCCGTCCTCGCGGGCCCACAATGCCCGTCCCCGGTCGTCGACTTCGAGGCGCTCGTCCAGGGTGGAGGCCCAGGACGGGCCGAAGAACTGGCCGTACCGGTAGGTCGACAGATGGGTACGCGTGATCACCAACGGCAGGATGCCGGGCAGCTCCAGATCGGTCTGCGTCAGCAGCATTTCGCCGCTGGCCACATCGACCGGGTCTGTCTCGCATTTACGGCTTTTCGGACCCCGGCCGAAGAGGCGGAAGCCGCCCAGCAGATTCTTCATCGAGCCGGGCTTGACGTTCTTGAGAGCCGCGCCGATCCCCCCAACGCCCTTGAGGAGCGCGGCCCCGCCCGCGACCATGCCCACGACGCCGAGCACGATCTCGGCTATGTTCCACTCGCCGGTCTCCGCCATGACGGAGATGTTGATCCCCAGCGACGCCGCACCGGCCACGATGCTGCCGATCGTCAGGGCGATTCCCAGGCCCTGCAGGCCGGGTATCAGCAGGGCCACGACACCCAGCACCGCGCTGATGATGCCCAGTGCCGTACTCAGCGTTTTCTTGATCTTGTCCCACAGGCTGTAGCCCGCGACCGACTCGTCCTTCGCGTCGTCCAGCTTCTGGGCCGCGACGGCGGCGTCCTCCTCGCGCACCTGCCGTGCGTCCTCGGCGAGCATGCGGGCGGCGTCGAGGTCCGCCTGTGCGTCATCCGCCTGCATCTGCGCCGTGGACTGCTTGCTGTGGGCCTCGTCCAGCGCCCGCCGCGTGCTCGCCCGCGCCTCCGTGTCGTCCGGGGGATGCTCGGCCCCGTCCAGCCGGCCGATCTCGGCACCGGCCGCGAGCACCACCGCGGTGGCCGACGCCAGCCGCTCCTTGGCCTCCCGCCCCTTCTCCAGCGCGTTGTCGGCGTTCCGCTGCTGATCGAGCAGTGAATGGACATACGTGTCCAGCGCGCCGGCCGCCTGGTCGTACGAGCTGTGCAGCTTGCGCACCTGCTCGGCCAGGTCGCCCAGCTTGTCCCGGAGCTTGTCCATGGTCTTGCCCTCGCCCACCTGCTGGTTCTCCAGCCCGGAGACGAGGGGGAGGGCATCGCCCGCATTGTCCGCCACTGAGCGATAGCTCCTCGCGAGATCTCCGAGGACCTCCGCATCACCCGGAGTCGGGTCGTCCGAGAAGCCGAAAACCGATTCCCACTCGGACACCGCTGGACGCGCCATGGCCGCGTACCTCACCTTCCCTTGTCTGCTTCGCCCATGGGGCCTCCACCGGCCGCTTCCGCCGCCGGATCCGCTGCGCCGGACGTGCCGGCCGGGTCCTCGAAGCGGAACGACTCCGCGATCGCGTCGAAGACCTCGTAGAACTGGTCCGCCAGATCCACGTTGGGGGTGGAGCTGGCGAGCACCAGGTAGTCCCGGCTGTTCGGCACCGGGATCAGGGTGTGCCGCACCGCGGTGGGGACGGGCGTCCCCTTGTGGTCCACGTCCTCGATCCTGGTGATCCGCCCGGCCGCTCCGACCTGGGGCAGTTCCACCAACTCCACCTCGCCGGGGGGCAGTCCGGTGCCCTCCGCCTGGGTGCCGAGCTGCATGCCGGCCGCGACGACGAGGTCCGCCAGATCCTCCGACTGATCCTCGGGAACGGAGATCCGGAGCACGACCGTCGTGGCGCTGAGCACCAGGGGTCCGCTGCCCGCGTGGAGGATCCTGAGCATCCCCGACGCCCGCAGCGCGCCCCGCGCGTGCGCCTCGCGGGCGGTGCGCCGGGTACTGCGGATCAGCTCGTCCACCTGCTCGCGGGAGAGCTGCGGTGCCTTCTTCACCTGGGACTCGATACGGCGGCGGATCGACGCGTCCCGGGTGCTCGGGTCGAGGTCGAGTTGCCACCAGGAGTCGGGGAACCTCAGCGTGTAGCCCGCGGGCGCGCCCTCGGGCTGCTCCGTGACCGGATGCGTCATGACGCCTTTCCCCTCCGCTTTCCCTTCCGCACGGCGTCTCCTGTCACGCTTGTCACGCTTCCTTCTTCGATTCGTCCAGCGAGTTGGCGACGTCGTCGTCCGTCTTCGTGAAGTTCTCGGAGATCGCGTCCGCGTTCTCGGAGAACTTCTTCACGTTGTCGTGAACCCGTTCGTGACCGGCCACCCACGCCTTGTCGAACCCGTCGAGCGCCTCCGCGAGCCTGCTGTCGCCGGCGATGCTCTCGAAGTCCTCCCGGTCGCCCGCGGCGTGGAAGAGGGTCGCGCTGTTGCCGATCAGATCCCCGATGTTCTGGAGCTGCGTGGCCGTGTCCTTCAAGTCCTGCACGGGAACGCTGATGCGACCCATCGGCGTCTCCTCTCCTGCTCCGGCCGTCCGGCCCCGCCCCTCACCGGGGGGTGGGGCCGGACGGTGCGGGGCACGTCAGCCGATGGAGCCGGACGTCTGGTCGTCGGTGTCGACGAACGCGTCGGCGGCCTGCTTGATGAACTCGCTGACGCCCTGCAGCCCTTCGATCGCCTCCTGGGTACCGTTCTTGTACTCCTCCCAGAAGGGACGGAACTTGGTCTCGGAGCCCGGCGTCGCGTAGGCCGCCTCGACCATCTCCTCCATCTTGGTGTTGGCCTCGTGGAGGCTCTGCTGCATCAGCTCCTTCTGGTTCTGCAGCCAGGTCGAGGCCTCCCGCATCTCATCCGGGCTGATCTGGATGTTGCCGCCGGCCATGCCGATTCCTTCCGTCGCTTGGTATCGCCGCGGCCGCTGGGCCGCACACACGTGGCTCTACGGGGCACCTGTCGGGGCGGTTCACGGCTGTTTCGGAACGGTGACGAAAGCCGGCTCTCGCGCGTGGCGCCGTCCGGATGGTGAGGTGGCACGGTGAGCGACCACGATGAGGCGGCGGCTGTCCGGCCGTTGACACTGGCTTGGGTGAGACGGCACCTGGAGGTCGGCGAACGGATCGTCAGGACCGAGGCGCTCCACGGCGGCATCACCGCCGAGACACGGCGGCTGACCGTCCGCAGGCGGGACGGAGACACCCGTGACCTGGTGCTGCGGACCTTCGTCGACGTGGAGCACGCCGAGGACCGGCTGAACAGGGAGGCCGACGCCCTCACCCTGCTCACGGGGACCGGCGTGCCGGCTCCTGGACTGGTCGCGGTCGATCCGACCGCCGCGCGGTGCGAGTATCCCTCGCTCCTCATGACACATCTGGCGGGCCGGACGGTCCTCGACGATGAGGGACTGGAGACGCGCGTCCCTCTGCTGGCCCGCCAACTCGTGGCGATCCACGCGCTGCGACCCGCCCAACGGCCCCGGAAGTACGTGACGTTGACGACCGCCGACACCGTCGTGACTCCGAAGGGCGCCGACGCGGCGGCCTGGGCCGCGGCGATCGACGTGATCCGGCGGCCCGCGCCGCCCTGTGAAGGGCGGTTCCTGCACCGCGACTTCCAACCCGGCAACGTGCTGTTCGAGGTGCCGCCCCCAGGACCGGCAGGTGCCCGGATCACCGGCGTCGTCGACTGGGCGGCGACCTCCTGGGGCCCGACGGATCTCGATGTGGCGCACTGCTCCACCAACCTCGCGCTGCTGCACGGCCCGGTGTGGGGTCTGCGGTTCGCGGAGGCGTACGAGGAGGCCGGCGGGGTGCCGGCCGCGGCCACGAGCGAGCGGCTGTACTGGCGGGTGCGGAGCGGGCTGGCGTTCGCGGAAGAAGTGACTTCGGTGTCGCAGCCATGGCGGGAGGCGGGGAGGACAGAGCTGACGACGCGAACCGTGGAGGAGCGGCTGGACGCCTATGTCACCGCCCTGATGGACACGTTGGGCTGAACCAGGGCGGTCCGGGGCGCGGCCCCGGCCTCATCGCCCACCGCGAGCGGTGAAGGCCGTCAGTTCTGGCCGGGAACGGCGTTGGTCGACGGCTGTGCCGACGCGGCCGGAGGGTTCGCCGCCGCGGTACGGCGCCGCTTGCGGGCCGGCAGCATGTAGGACAGGGCGACCACGACGATGAACGGTACGCCTGCCTTCCAGGCCAGTGAGAAGGCGTCCACGAAACCGGTCAGCACCATCACCAGCACGGTGAAGGCCATGGCGATCAGGGTCGTGACGGGTGCCCCCGGCAGACGAACGGCCGGTTTCCCGACTGCCTGTGCCACCCCGGACCGACGGTACGCCAGATGCGTGGCGAAGATGATCAGCCAGGTGGCCATACCGGTGAACAGAGCCGCGCCCAGGAGCACGGGGAACGCGTCCTCCGGTGAGACCGCGGAGACGACCGCGGCGGCCACCAGTCCGACTGCCGAGGCCAGTACGGCCGCCAGCGGTGTCCTGCGGCTGCTGGTGCGGCCGAGCGCCCGAGGAGCGAAGCCGCTCAGCGCCAGGGAGTGCATCATGCGGGAGGCGACGTACAGATTGGTGTTGGCGGCGGACAGCGCCGCGGTGAGAACGACGGCGTTCATCAGGGCGGCCGCCGCAGGGACACCGATCAGGTCGAAGAGGCGGACGAAGGGACTCTGGTCCACGCCGGAGACGTTCGCCGTCTCGGTCCACGGCATGACCGAGACGATCACGGCGGTGCCCAGCACGTAGAACAGCAACAGCCGCAACACCACGCCACGGGCCGCTCTGGGCACGTCCTTGCCGGGGTCCTTGGACTCGGCGGCCGTCATGGCCACCGCTTCCGTGCCTCCGTAGGCGAGGGTGGTGACGGTCAGGGCGAGCAGCATGCCCTCGGCGCCGTGCGGGGCGAATCCTCCGTGTTCCGTCCAGTTGCCCAGGCCCGCGGCCGGCTCCCCGCCCACACCGAAGAAGATGAAGACGACACCGAAGCCGATGAACAGGACGACCGCCAGCACCTTGATGAGCGCGAACCAGTATTCGAGCTCACCGAAGACCGACACGGCGGCGCAGTTGATGGCGGCGATGAGGACGGTCAGGGCCACCACCGGTATCCACAGCGGCAGCTCCGGCCACCAGAAGCGGAGGTAGATGCCCGCGGCCACGATCTCGCCCCCGATGGTGACCACCAGGCAACCCCAGTAGCTCCATCGCTGGACATAGCCGGCGAGCGGTCCCAGATAGCGGTCGGCGAGCCAGCCGAAGCCGCCGGCTTCCGGATGCGCGGAGGCCATCTCGGCCAGCGCGTAGGCCAGCGCCGCGGCGAAGACCGCTCCGACGAGGTAGAGGACCACCACGGAAGGGCCCGCCATGGACATCGCCAACGAGGCACCCAGAAACAGCCCCGTCCCCAGGGCACCGCCGATCGACAGCATCATGATCTGGCGGCTGCCCAGTGACCGGTCGAGTCCCCCGCCCGGTCTGCCCGCTCTGGTGTCGGTCATGGAAACGGCTCCTCACTCCTTGGCGGTCTCGGCAAGCTGCTGGGTTGTGCCGCGCGCTCGGACGGCTCGCCCCAGCGCCCACTGACCGGCGGCCACGAGGGAGCAGAGTCCGAAGCACGTCGCCCACAGGGCGGTGGGGCCCGCGTGGGCGTACAGCTGGGTCCCGCCGGCCGGGGCGACCACGGCGGCCAGTGCGTAGGCCGCCCCGAACAGCCCGTTGTAGCGGCCCCGCAGGTGCTCGGGGGCGAGGTCGGCGACGACGGTCTGCACCACGGCCGCGATCGTGATCTCACCCGCTGTCCAGATCACGACGGTGAAGGCGTAGCCCGGAAGGCTGGACATGAAGGCGCCCAGACCGAAGCCCGTCCCCATCAGCAGCACCCCGCACGCGATGACGTTGCTGCGGTCCTGCTCACTGAGCCGTCTGACGACGAGGGGCTGTACGACGACGACGAGGATGCCGTTCACGGCCACGGCCAGTCCGTAGTCGGCCGGCGTAAGCCCGCTGTCCACCATGGCGAGGGGCAAGGTGGAGCCGACCTGGAACTGCACGGAAGCGTGCAGCAGGAGCAGCACCACGTAGGAGACCATGACGCGGTCCCGCAGGACCTCCCGGTAGCCGCCCGCCGGGCGGGCGTCCCCCTTCGCGCCGTCCACGTCGTCGGGGGGAAGCCGCCACCAGATCAGCAGGCCGAACACCACACAGGTGACGGCGTCGATCCAGAACAGCCACAGGAAGCCGCGCTGTGCCAGGACGCCACCGAGTACGGAGGCGATGGAGAAGCCGACGTTGACGGCCCAGTACAGCAGGCCGTAGGCGCGTGCCCGGTGCTCCTTCGGCACGGTGTCGGCGACGATGGCACCCGACGCGGGCTGGTACAGCTGCAGACACAGACCCGCGACGAAGGCCGCCGCCAGGGTGGCCGGGAGCCCCCGGACGTAGCCGAGGGCCAGCAGCGCCGCGCCGGCGGCGACCGGGCCGGTGGCGAACGTGGCGCGGCGCCCCCACAGATCGCTCAGGAACCCGCCGACCAACTGCGAACAGGTGCTTCCCAGCCCGAGCATGGTGACGACGGAGCCCGCCCAGCCCACCGACATACCGCGCTGGTCGGTGAGGTAGAGCGTGAGGAACGGGACCACCATGGTGCCGGCGCGACTGACCAGAATGCCCGACCACACCACCCAGTAGACGTGGGGCAGCCCTCCGAAGTGCGCGCGCAGGAAGGCCACCAGCCGGCCGGGGGGCGCACCGCCCTCCGGCCGCTCGGTGGAGGGCTCGGCCACCACTAGGGCTTCTCCGGGCGGGAGTGGGTGAGCCGGGCGTGCGACAGGTGAACCGACGTGGGATCGAGGCAGGACATGAAGGACGCGGCGCGCGGGTCCTTCCGGATCGACTCCGCGGCGGCCTGGGCGGCGGCCAGATCCTCCCACCACACGAGGTCGACGTGGCTCCGGTCGCCCTCGACGGTGAGGACCTGCCGGGACAGGAAGCCCGGCTGCTCGGTCAGGAAACCGTCCACGGACCGGACAGCCTCGGCGAACTGTTCCTCGGACACACCGGGACGGATTCGGAACGTGACGAGTTCGAGAATCAACTACTGGCCTGCCAATCGTTTTCCATGAGCGTCGTGAACTTCTCCGCGGCCTCGTGATCGGGCGCCGTGAACAGCACGTGTCCGTACCGCCGGTTGGGGATCCGTATGTTGTCCAGGGCGACGGGTTCGCGGGCGTGGGAACCGGTGAGGACGATCTCCGCCTCGACACCGGAGGGCAGGGCGGGCAGGCGCAGACCCGTTCCGTCGACGGGCCGCCCGATGAAGCGGACACCCGCGACCTTCCCCGGGGCGGTCGGAGTGCGTGGTGCCGAGCCGGACAGCAGAGCGTCGTAGAACTGCCCGAACACCTTGATGTCCAGGGCGCGTTCGAGGAGCAGCGGGATGAGGTCCCCGCCGAACCGTGAGTGGATCTCGATGAGGTCGATGGCCTCGTCCGTCACCTTGACCTCGGCATGGATCGGGGCGGTGGTGATGCCGAGGGCGGTCACGACCTTCTGGAGGTAGGGCGCGAAACGCCCGTCGGTGTACTGGGCGCGGGCCGGCAGGAGGTGCCCGGTCTCGTAGAAGTCGGGAAAGCCACTGGTCGCCTTCTGGGTCACGGCGTGCAGATGGAAGGTCCCGGCCACACAGATGCCTTCGACGCTGTACTCGGTGCCGGTGATGAACTCCTCCAGCAGCAGGCGCCGTTCCTGGTGCGCCTCCACACTCGGGTCTTCGAACAGGCCCCCGTAGGCGGCGAGTTCGCTGTGCGACCGGATGGCGCGTACGCCGATGCTGCCCGTCATGTCGACCGGCTTGACGACGAACGGCGGGGCGAACTCGGCGGCGGCGCGCGGGAGATCCGCGAGGGTCGTCATGGCGTGGCGTACGCGCGAGAGGCCGCGTTCGACAAGACGGTGACGGGTGGCGCCCTTGTCCCGGACCAGGTCCTCCACCGCGCCTGCCTCGCCGGGCACACCCAGCCGCTCCCGGACGCGGGCCGCGAGACCGAGATGGAGCTCTGAGAAGGACAGCACTCGCTCGGGACGCAGAGCGGCCAGCGCCTGGGCGACGTCGTCCGGGGTCATGCGGTCGACCTCGACCAGCCGGGACACCGGCATCGTGCCGGGAACGGCGGCGAGGCCCGCGGCCCGGTCGACGAGCGCCACGTCGAAACCGCGCAGCCGTGCCTGGATCACCGCCTCGTTCAGGGTGTACGCGGTACGGGGCACGCCCACCAGCGCCAGGTACGTCATGCCGTGGCCTCCTCCAGCTCCGCCTTCAGCAAGCTCCTGATCCGCTCAGCGGTGCCCTCCACCTCGGACCGGCTCCCGCCTTCGACGAGGAAGGCCGCGATGTGGTAGTCGGTCCCCTCCGGAAGGGTCACCAGGACGTCTCCCGGCTTCTTGATGACGTCCAGGAGGACGACACCCGGCAGAGCACGAGCCCTTGCCTCACCGGTGATGCGGACGACCCGGCCCGTACGTTCCACGTTGACCGCGCCGTACAGGCAGGCCCGGTCGCCGGGCACCGGCGGAACCTCCGGCAGGGAGCCGGCGACCATGAGCCGGGTCAGAGCGGCCACGGGGTCGACGCCGGTGAGGCGCCGCATGGCGAGCGGCGTGAGGAAGCCGCCCGGCCGCAGCGCTCCCTCGATGACGACCGGCCCCCGCTCGCCCATACGCAGCTCGACGTGTGCGGCTCCCCTGGTGGCGCCCAGAGCGCGGGTGGCGGCCACGGCGACGTCGACGGCCCGGCGCAGCTCGGCCTCGGCCAGCGAGACGGGGTGGACACTGTGCGTCTCGCCGAAGGTGGGCCCGACGGCCGGATGCTTCTCGAAGACGCCGAGTACAGCGTGAGCGTCCTCGGACAGCAGCAGGTCGATGTTCAGCTCGACACCGCCGACATACTCCTGGGCCAGGACAGGGGCGCTGCCGTCCGGCCGTTCGTACAGGTCGGCGAGCCGGTTGTCCCGGCGTCCGGTGCGGTAGAGCCGGCGGATGACGGCCATCGCCTCCGCGAGCTCGGAGCGGTTCCGGACGAGCATGACGGACTGACTGTTGGTGGACCGTGGCATCTTGACCACGAGCCGGCCTTCGGCACACTGCTCCAGTGCCTCGCCGCCGGCATCGGGGGCCGTGGCGTCGAAGGTCCAGCTGCGGGGGTGCGGCACGCCCGCGCGGTGGAAGCGTGCGGCGGCGAGCGACTTGTCGCGTGCGGCCCGTGCGGCGTCCGGAGAACAGCCCGGCAGGCCGAGCGCCTCGGTGATGAGGGAGGCCGCCTCCACCGCGCCTTCCCAGACCGCGAGGACGGCGTCGAAGGGTGCCGCGCCGTGCTGTTTCCGAGCCAGCGCCACCGCGTCCTCGGTGCAGGAGTACGTGTGCACCAGGACCCGGGCAGCGAGGGCGGGCGGCAAAGAAGCCTCGTCTCCCGCTCCGGCGGGGACGAGCAGGACGACCTCGTCGGCGGCGGTGAGCAGCGACTGGAGCAGTGCCGGAGCGACGGCGGAGTGGACCGCCAGAACACGGGTGCCGGGGATCGTCATGGCCGCGTGCCACCGCCGGTCGAGTGTCCGCCGCGCACGTCCTCGCCGGGCGGCGCACCGGCCGCGGCGCCGAAGACGGCGCCCTGATGGACGTTGGCGATACCGCCGACTCCTGAGGGCACGCAACGGGCCAGGAATCCGCCGAAGTCGCCGTCCACGTACAGACAGCCGATGCCCACCTCGAAGGAGGACTGCCCGTCGGGCGTGGGGAGTTCGATGCTGCTCGGCTCCACGTACGCCTGGAGGACGTGAGGGCGGCTCTTCAGGGCGGCTTCGAGGCGCTCTTCCCACGTATCGTCCGAAACGTCGCGCCCGATGACCACGCCCTGGCCTCCGTACCCCACCGTGGGCTTCAGCACCAGTCGTTCGCGCTCGGCGCGTGCCTGTGGCAGGACAGCGCGAGTGAGCAGGTGGGTGCCCGCCGTGTGCCGGTCGCCGGGCTGCTCGCCGCCGTTCGTCGCGAGCATCGCCTTGTTTCCGAGCAGTGTGAACACGGGCGGCGCCACGTACGTCGGTCCCCCCGCCGCGTCGCAGGCCACAGCCGCGTCGACGAACGCCCGGTAGCGGGGCGTGATGATCTCGTCGTAGGTGAAACAGCCGTAGACGACGTCCACAGCGCGCCCGTCGACGGTGGCCTTCGGGCCGTCGAAGCGGATCCGGTCCGTACGGGACACGGTCGCGTCGAACCCCTCGGCGGCCAGATAGTGCGCGGCATCGTGGGGGATGGGGATGTCCGCCTCTTCGTCGGTGACGGCCAACACGATCCGGGGCGAGGCGGCTTGGGCTGCGTGCGGTGGCAGACCGGCGAGCCGCCTCAGTGCGCGCCCCCATGCCCGCGCGGGGCGGGGCAGACCGGCGGCCCGCGAACCGGTGCGGTGGAATCCGTGGGCACCGAGCAGGTCGTCCGCGACCTCGGCGTACCGGTCGAGGATTCCGATGCCGCCCACCGTCGGCCCCACGTTGATCTCGACCAGCCGCGGCCCGTCCGGGCCCAGCACGAAGTCGGCGCGGGCGAAGGCGCCCGCGCCGTCCAGGGCCTTCGGCGGGTGGGCGGTGAGCCAGGACACCTCTTCGGGCGGATAGCCCAGTTCCGCGATCGCGGCGCCGGAACGGTCGTCGAGGATGCGCGCGGCCTTGTCGCGGACCCGCTCCAGACAGGCGCGCGTCGTGTCCCACATGGCGCTCGCCGCGCCAGGGGACACCACCAGAGGCAGCAGCGCGGGCCTGATACGCCGGTAGCCCTCGTCGTGGGCCACGAACCGGGCGGGCAGTTCGGCGGCGGCGGCCGGGAAAGAGGCGTCCCAGGCGGTGTCGGGCACCCGCAGGGCCGACGAACTCCCGCCCATCAGTCGGAGGCCCTTCTCGCGCCCTGTTCGTCGGCGCGCGGCAGCTGGGCTCGCAGGAAGTCGATGTTCTCGCGCACGGGGCGGTGCGTGGGCGCGGAGAACAGCGCGCGGCCCGCTCGCCAGTACGCCAGCCGCACCCCTTCGTAGGCGCGCAGCTTAGGCTCGGCGGTGGCGTCGACCTCCAACCGCATCACCGCCTGCGGATACGGGAAGTCGTACGAGGGCCAGTGGAACGCCGAGCCGACGGGGGCGCTGAAGAAGCCGACGCCCCAGACGGCGTCACCCGCGTGCGGGCCGGGGGCGGGACGCGTGCCGTCGAGCATCGCGGCGAAGTAGGTCTCGAAGGGCCGCATCCCGCAGCTCCGCTCGATGAGCTGGACGATGTCGTCGCCCCCGTAGCGGGTGTGCAGTTCGATGACCTCGACGGCATCGTCCGTCACCTTCACCTCCGCATGGACCGGGGACGTCACGACTCCGAGGGCGGTGACGCACCGCTGCAGGTAGTCGTGGATCCTCGGCTCCCACTCGGAGCTTTTGGCACCGGGCATCAGATGGCCGACTTCGACGTAGTGGGGGGCTCCGGTGTTCACCTTGTCGGTGAGGGTGAACAGGTGGAGCTCGCCGTCCACGACGATGCCCTCCGCGCTGATCTCCTCGCCGGGCACGTAGCTCTCGACCAGCAGCCGGTCACGGCGGAAGTGAGCCGCGGTCTCCTGGTCGTACTGCTCCAGAAGCGGCGTCACATCGTCGGGGTCCGCGACCAGCCGGACGCCGGCGCTGCCTGTCAGCTGACGGGGTTTGACGACGACCGGCAGATCGAGCGTCGCGACGAGGCCGGCCACCTCGTCGAGCGTGGTCTCCCAGTGCCCGACACCGGTCAGACCGTGTTTCTGCAGCACGGCACGGGTACGGAGTTTGTCCGCGACGGTCAGTTCGACGTCCGCGGACGTGCCGGGGTGACCCAGGGCCTCGCGAACCAGGGCGGCGTGTTCCATGGTCAGCTCGGTGATCGACACGACGCAGTCGGGCGCGATCTCGTGCGCTGCCGCCACGAGTTCGGGCTCTTCGAGCGTGGCGACGGCGATCCGCTCGCACGGGACGTCGTCGCCGATGGTACGCAGGGCGTCAGGAGTGTCGACGACGTTCAGCCGCGCCCCCAACCGCTCGGCGTCGCGCGCCGCGGGCACCAGTTCGTGCGTGCTCCACGGGACGCCGACCACCATGATTCGCTTGGCCATACTTCACTTTCCGCTCATCCGGTCACCCGGCAGGGTCACAGCGTGACGCGATTCGAATAGTGCGACTCGAGTTCCTGGACCCAGTTGTCGTGGATCTCGCGCTGGGTGTCCTCGAAGAGGTCGACGGTGATGTTCGGGATCCACTCCTTGCCCTTGTCCGTGAGCCGGAGCTCCCCGTCCCCGACGACCGCGTACCCCTGCTCCACCAGGTTGTCGAGGAAGACCCGGGTCCGGGCGTCGTCGGGTATGCGGGAGAGTTCCGTGCGGAAGAACTTGGGGAAGAACATCATGCCGCGGTTGCGGGGCTCCTCCAGGAGCGCCGACACCTTGGTGACCGGCAGTTTGCCCGCCTCGATCTCCTCGACGTAGGGGTCGGGCGCGAGCGTGTTGGCGTAGCTGTAACCGCCCAGGTAGCCACGCGCGGAGGCACCGACGGCCAGGGTCTCCGCCCGGTGCTCGCCGAACCCGCCGCCCCACAGGATGCGGTAGTACTCGGATCCCTGGGGGCGCTTGGAGTACACGTGGTCGGTGACGTGGTGGTAGCCGAGTTCCCGCATGCGCCGCTGCACGAGCTGGCCCATCTTGAACCGCATCTCGGCTGGGGGCTTGCGGGGGTACGTTCCCTTCTCCATGCCGAGGAAGGTGCTCTTGGGCATCGCGTAGTACGACATGTAGTAGTAGTCGACGCTGTCGAAGCCGCAGTTGCCGAGTTCCTTCAGGTCGCGTTCCACGGCGGCCGGCGTCTGACCGGGCATGTAGTACATCATGTCGACGTTGATGTCCTCGAAGCCGAGCTCCTTGGCACGCTCGTTGGCCGTGAGGGCGTCCTGTACCGTCGCCGCGATGTTCATCGTGGTGCGCAGTGGCTCGTCGAACGTCTGGATGCCGTAGCTGAGCCGCTTGGTGCCCTGCGAGGCGAGATATTCCAGCAGTTCGGGGTCGCACAGGCCCGCGGGCTCACCTTCGAAGGTCCACTCCGCATCGGCGTCGATGGAGAAGCCGCGGCGCAGGGCGTCGTACAGCCGCTTGATCTGCGCGACCGTGAGCAGGGAGGGGGAGCCGCCCCCGAAGTACACGGCGCGGAACTTCATGTCCTGCACGTACGGCAGGCGCGCCAGCATCTCGATTTCCCGTTCGAGGGCGACGACATAGCGCTCGTACACCGAGACGTCGCGCTTGACGCGTACGTGGAACGGGCAGAACGTGCAGCGTTTCTCGCAGTAGGGGATGTGCAGGTAGATCATGTTGTCGGTCGGTTCCGGCTTGCGGCTGTCCAGGAGCCGCAGGAAGTCGGAGAACGGGGCGACTTCCGGGTCGGTGTACCGCTGCAGCGGGTAGAAGTGGTGCGTCACGGGCACCAGCGATTCGTACACGTGCTTCCCTTCTTCCTCGGTCTTGGGGGCGCGGCTGGGGTCGGTGAGCTCCGCCCGCTACTCCGCTCCGTGAAGGGAGCGCAGGTACTGGTAGTTGTCCCCGAGCCCTTCGGCGTGCAGTTGCTGCTCCTGGCTGATCTGCCTGAAGAGCCTGTCGGCACCGGCGACGGATTCGGGCCTGTGGTCGAGGATCGGCAGCGGGTGGTCGGGCATGAGCCCGAGGCCGGCGAAGATGCAGTAGTAGCTGCCGTTGGTCCAGAAGTTGCGGAACTCCGCACCGGGGTCGCCGTAGTAGGTCTCGGCCGTGGTGAAGGGCTGGTTGATGGGCAGGCCGGCCTTGTACGCGGCCACCTTCTCCAGGATGTTGTCGGTGAGCTTCAGCTCCTTGTTCGCGCGCCAGAACTCGGTGTCCGTGCGCGGCGAGAAGTAGAAGTGCGCCTGGATGAAGTCCCGCGTGTCGTCGAACATGATCTCGATCTCGCGGTTGAACCCGTCGATCATGGCCTGGTCGAACCGCCGGTCGGGGAAGTGCTTGACCAGTTGGTAGATCGCGCCGTACGTGAAGTGGATGCCGGTCGACTCCAGGGGTTCGAGGAAGCAGGAGGCCAGGCCGACGCTGACACAGTTGCGCACCCAGGCGCGGCGGTTGCGCCCCACCCGGAACCGGATGCGGTTGACCTTGGTGTTCTCCGGGTCGAGGTTCCACATCCGGCAGAATTCCTCGGTGGCCCCGTCGTGGTCCGTGAACTGACTGGAGAACACGTAGCCGCTGCCGAATCTGCCCAGCAGCGGGATCTTCCAGGTCCACCCCGACTCCATGGCGATGGCCGAGGTGTAGGGCTCGATGCCGTCCTTCTCGTCGTCATGGGGGATGGCGGTGGCGACCGCGCTGTCGCACAGCAGGTGGTCGCTCATGTCGATGAAGGGTTCCTCCATCGCCTCGTTGATCAGCAGACCACGGAAGCCGGAGCAGTCGACGAACAGGTCGCCGGGCAGGGTGCGCCCGCCCTTGGTGCGCAGTTCGGTGAGGAAGCCACGCTCGTCCTTGATGACCTCGGTCATCTCGTCCTGGACATGGATGACCCCCTGCTTGCTGGTGGCGTAGCGGCGCAGGTAGTCGGCGACCAGGTGAGCGTCGAAGTGCCAGGCGTAGCGGGTCGCGGGGCCGCCGTCAGCCCATCGGGGCGCCCGCTTCGCGTCCATGGTCGCCGGCTCCTTGAAGCAGGCGTAGTCGAAGGGGAGGTCCGTCTCGCCCAGGACCCGCTTGCGGTACCAGTAGTGGGAGAGCGGGATGCCATCGTGATTCGGGAGTAGCCCGAACGGGTGGTAGAAGTGGTCGCCGCGTCCCTCGAAGGGGCGGGCGTCTGCCTGACCCGAGCCGGGCGTACGCCAGTTGATGAACTTGACGGCCGTCTTGAAGGCGGCGTTGCACTCGCGCATCCACTCGTCCTCGGGTATGCCGAGGTAGTTGAAGAACGCGTTCTGCAGCAGCGGGATCGTGGCCTCGCCCACGCCGATCTTGGGTATGGAGGGCGCCTCCAGAACCGTGATGGTCGCGGTGCCCTGCAGCGCCTTGCCCAGGTACGAGGCAGTCATCCAGCCGGCCGTGCCGCCGCCGAGGATGACGATGTTCCTGATCCGGTGGTCGTCCATCTGGTCCTTCCCGGTCGTGCGTGAGCACTGTGAGTGGAACGCGAACACCTCAGCGGCGCGGGCCGCCGGTTTCGGAGAGGGCGAGGGAGTCGGGCCGCGTGGTGGGCCAGGCGGCGAATCCGCGCATCCCATAGAGCAGTGGCGAGGACCGCAGACGGGTCTCGGCGTGAACAACCCGCCCCAGCGTCAGAACGTGGTCACCCACCTGATGGGTTTCCGTGAGTTCACATTCGGAAAACGCGAAGGAATCCTCGACAAGCCATGGGAGGTGCAAGGTGTTCGATGTTTCCCACTGCACCTGGCTGAAGCGGTCGGGAACGGGGGTGGAGAAGATCCGGGCTGTTTGCTCCGCGTCCGCGTGAAGCAGGTTCACGGCGAAAGATCCGTTTCGGCGTATGGCGTCGAGAACCGGGCTCACGCTCTTTACGGATACCAGGAGCGTCGGTGGGTCGAGGGTGACGCTGACCAGAGAGGAGCAGGTCAAGCCGTAGGGCTCCCCGTCAGAGCAACTGGTGGTGATCACAGCGACGCCGGTCGGGAAACCGCTCATAAGGTCCGCAAAGACGCGAGGAGAGACGTATGGGATACCAGTCGAGGCCGCACGGATTCCAGGCAACAACTCCCCCAATTCGCTGCTGTGGTCCCGGTCGGCAGCGTTCGGCGACAGAGAACACGATCACTCGCCATGTGTGAATGGATTCGGGTGTCGCGAAGATCAACAACGGACTTTACAGGCGGGTGTGTCGGCCGCACAAGACCGACCGGGAATCGCGCAACAGCCAGGGAAAGATATCGGCCATTAACCTTTCTTTGTCATGGCCGTCTCCGCTCCCGGGCATCCTCTGAGCTAAAGTACGCAGTTGCCGAGGGAGTATGCCCTGTGTGGAGTTCGGGGCATGCTCGCGTTCCCTATTCGGTCGACCGCCATACACTTCTGCTTCATCTACGTGTGTTCGAGGAGTGTGTTTCGTGTCCCATCCTGGCGTGGAGCCCGCCGTGCCGATCCTGCTCGGGCGGCAGCCCCGCTCTCCTGCTCACACGGGCTTCGACCGCCTGGCCGTTGTCACGGCCAGGCCGGATATGAAGCGTCTGGAGAAGGCAGTCGCCCACCATCAGGAAGTGCTCGCCGGCTCGGCCGAGTACGCGCGTGAGAACGCCAGGTGTTACACGGACTGGTTCGCGCTGCACGGGCACACCAGCCCGCTCACCGCGCAGTTGGCGTCCGTATCGGACGGGCGCCCCCTCCGCGGACCTGCCCCGGTTCGCGCGCTGCTCCACTGCGAGCTGTCCAACGGAGTGCTGATGGGGGTACAGGACCTTGACGCGGTGCGCGGAGGGATCCGTGTGGAGTACGCCGTGGAGGACACGCGGTTTCCCGGCTTCCGGTCCCAGGTGGTGTGCCGCGCCGACGAGCCCGTCCTCCGTGACGACGTGGACGTCTTCGCCTCCGTCTTCCAGGGGCCCGACGCACGCACGGGTATCACCCGGTCAACCGAGCGGCTGCTGTTCGTGGTCTTCGACGCGCCGGGGTTGAGCAGCGAGCGGTTCACGAAAGCGGTGGACGACGTCGTCTCACTGCTCGACGAGGCCGACGGCACCCCCCGGGCCGAGAGCATCGAGTTGACATGACGGCGCACCGGACAGCCTCACCTGTCTGGGACGAGCCACCCCCGATGCACGAACGGCGCTTTCTCATACGTGCGACCGAGGAGGTTCCCGCACCGCCCGTCGTGGTGGCGAGCCGGGAATGGCAACAGGCCTACATCGGCGCGGTGTTCGTGTCCGTGGGAACCGGGAGCTCACCGGACACACACAACACCGCACTCGTCCGGGCGCTTCTGGCGGCCGGCTTCTCGGGGCGGCACACCACGTTCTACAGCCCGCAAGACCTCCGGCATCTGCCGGAACTCGCCGAACTGACAAGCGACTTGTGGCTCCGGTCAGGAGACGGCCGGACGCCCGCCCCCCTCGATGCGCATGCCCTCGCGGTGGCTGAGTTACTGGCCGTCGGAGCCACGCACACCGTAGGTGTGCCCCCGCCGGTGGTGAACGCGGCGCGTGCCACCGCGTCGGTCATGAACAGCCTGTTCACCTCCCACGAGATTCCCCTGCCGGCCACGAGCGCCGCGGCTCTGCCGCCTCTCGACGCGAGCCCCGCGCCCAAGCCGGCCATGTCTGCGAACGCCACCCAGGCCATGGGCACGTACGGTCATGGCGCTCACCAACTGCTCCGTGCGGGAGCACTCGCCGTCTCCCTGGAATGCGAGCAGCTCATCGACCTGCTCTGCGAGGTCACCGAAGGAGCACGGTGGCCGGACGGCGTCCCAGCGCCTCCGACCAGCTGATGAGATCCCATTCCTGACGGCCCGGATCGGTCCCCACCCCTCTGGAGTCCCATGAAGGCATCGTCGACTGTCAGAGCAGTTCTCGCATTCGACGTGGCGCAGTATGTCCTCGCGACCCGTGCGGTCGGCCGTCATTACCTGGACCCGGAACTGCGCGACCGGATGGCAGAGCTGTACGTGGACCTGCGCGACGTTCTGTACGCATCCGACACGGTGATCGGCCGACGCGAGAGGCGGGTACTGCGATTCGCGGAACTGGTTCTCCAGAGTGAGTGGAAACTCGCCGATCTCTCCGGTGCCGGCCGGAGTCTCGATGTGCTCAGCGTGCTGAGCGGCCCCCGGGGCAAACGCTACCAACCCTACGCGAATGTCCGTCTCCTCAATCAGATCCTCGGCACGCGGCACCGTTCCAGCGATGCGTCGATCGAGCATCACTGCCGACAAGTGCTTCGTTTCCTGCTGCGGTCCTGGCTCGAGTACGAGCGAAGATCGGCGGCCGGCACCGAATCGTGGGGATGGCAACGTCCCCCGTCGGCGGGTGAGATGGACGAGCGACTGGAGCGCCTGTCGGCGCTGAGCCGAGAGACCGCGGCCTGGCCCGCGACGCCGCCCGCGCACGACTCTCCTCCCGCTCGGTGGGACGGCTACGTGGGCACCGCGGGCCACGGCGACATCCTCGAGTATCTGGTGAATCTGCCCCAGACCCAGCACCACGAGGAGAACGCGTTCCTCCGGGTCATCCACCTCACCGAGGTCACGACCTCGGGCATCCTGGCTCGTACGCTCAGCGCCAGGACGTGGCTCGAACAGGGACGCCTCCGGGAAGCCGGCCGGTGCCTGCAGCGTGCCGCGCGTCTGGCGCAGCTGCAACTGGACATCATGCGGGTGCTGCGCCGGACCATGTCGGTGGAGAACTTCCTCGGCTTCCGCAAGGAGACGGGCGACGCGAGCGCGGTTCAGATGACCTCGTCGCAAGCGCTGAACATACATCTCCTGGGCGTCCACCCGAACAAGGTGGAAGCGCTGGAGTCCGTTCCGGAGAACGCCTTTCTGCTCTTCCACCTCAACGACCGTTTCCAGCCACTGCGTTCACTGCTGCAGGACGTCCCTCAGGGAACCGAGGACGGGGCGGCGGTACTGAGCGCGGCCAGAGACCTCGATGAAGCGCTCTACGCATGGCGCCGACTGCACCTCGGGCTGGCCCATCGCTACCTGCCGAAGGAAGCGCCGGGATCCGGCGGAACCTCCGGGGCGCCATACCTGTCGGGTTTCTACCAGGACCGGCTCTTCGACCCCTCCGGCTGCCTCTTCCCTCATCCCGTGCCCGTCTCCGCGCCCTCTCTCGACGGACAGCACGTGCGGGCACGTTCGGTCTTCTCGCCCTTGAACTGAGCGCCGAACTCTCCACATCCGAGGAGCACCCGTGACCCAAGCCGAACAGCTCACCCGACTGCTTCTCGCCCTGCCCGTCGTGATCCTCCTCGCGCCGACAGGCCGGAGACCAGTGCCCCACCTCCGGCGCGCTTGGGTGGGTGGCTCCTTCGGGCGGCTTTCGGGCGGCTGTGGAACGCGTTGCGGTACCGGCCGAGCAGCGCGGGGCCGAAATGCAGCGGCCGTCGCGCACCGCGAGAGCTAGGATCCGGGCCATGGCCCTGACCATGAACGACGTGGATCGGTTCGAGGCAGCCAGGCCCCGCCTGGAGGCCATCGCCTACCGCCTCCTCGGCTCCGCGAGCGAGGCCGAGGACGCCGTGCAGGAGACGTTCCTGCGGTGGCAGGCGACCGACGCCGACCGCATCGAGGTTCCCGAGGCATGGCTGACGAAGGTGCTCACCAACCTGTGCCTCAACCACCTCACCTCGGCTCGCGCGCGACGCGAGACCTATGTGGGCCATTGGCTCCCCGAGCCGCTGCTCGCCGGGGACCCGATGCTCGGCCCGGCCGACGCCGCCGAGCAGCGCGAATCGGTCTCGTACGCGGTCCTCACCCTGCTGGAACGCCTTTCCCCCAACGAGCGCGCGGTGTACGTGCTGCGGGAGGCCTTCGACTACCCGCACCGGGAGATCGCCGAGATCATCGATGTCACCGAGGCGGCCAGCCAGCAGATCTTCCACCGCGCCAAGAAGCACGTAGCGGACGGCAGGACTCGCACCGAGATCGACGAGGCCGCCGCCCGGCGGATCGTCGACGAGTTCCTCGCGGCCGCAACCAGCGGCCGGACCGAACCGCTGGTGCGGCTGCTCACCCAGGACGCCATCGCTGTCGGCGACGGCGGAGGGAAGGTGCCGGCCCGCACCAAGGCGTTCGAGGGCGCTCTCGCGGTCGCGAAGTTCATGCGAGGTCTGTTCAAGCCCGGCAAGGCCAAGCGTGCCCTGGTCGGTGGCTCACCCGAGGTCTACGCCACGACCGCCAACGGCGACCCCGCCGTCGTGGCGGTCCTCGACGGCCGGGTCGTCGGCATCATGTGCCTGGAGGCCACGGCCGAGGGCATCGTCGCCGTCCGCAGCCAGGCCAACCCCGACAAGCTCGAACGCGCGACCCGGCTGTGGGCGGCCACCGACCACGGCGAACCCATCCTCCACACCGCCTTCTGACCCAGATGTCTCTGACCCAGATGTGAGGTGCTTCACATCCCGCTGCTGTCAGGAAACGGCGGGCCGCCCGGTTCAAGGGGCGAACCCGCTGAAGACAGGAGTACGGACATGCAGCACCGCATCATCGTCCTCGGAGCCGGATACACCGGAGCGATCGCCGCCGGGCGCCTCGCCAGGAGGCTCCACCGCGAGGACGTCGCGATCACCCTCGTCAACGCCGAGCCCGACTTCGTCGAGCGCGTCCGGATGCACCAGCTCGCGGCCGGCCAGGACCTCCGGCCGCGGCCCTTCAGCGAGATGTTCGCGGGCACGGGAGTCGCACTGAAGCTCGCGAGGGTCACCGGCGTGGACGTCGACCGCAAGACGGTCGCCGTCACCGACGCGAACGGCACCGTCGCGAACGGCACCGTCGCGAACGGCACCGAGGGGCGGGAGGAGGAACTGTCGTACGACACCCTCGTGTACGCCCTCGGCAGCGCCTGGAACGACCAGGGCGTCCCCGGCACCGCCGAGCACGCCCACGAGATCGCCAGTCGCCCCGGAGCGCTCCGGCTGCGCGAGCGTCTGGCCCGCCTGGACGCCGGACAGCCCGTGGTCGTGGTCGGCGGCGGCCTCACCGGCCTGGAGGCCGCGACCGAGATCGCCGAGACCCGCCCGGACCTCGACGTCGCCCTCGCCGCTCGCGGCGGCCTCGGCGACTGGCTCTCGCCCAAGGGCGGCGGGCACCTGCGGAAGGTCTTCGACAAGCTGGGCATCACGGCGCACGAGCACACCGCGGTCACCGCCGTCGAGCCCGATCACGTCCTCACGGCCGACGGCACGTCCATCCCGTCCGCGGTCACGGTCTGGACGACCGGCTTCGCCGTCCACCCGATCGCGCGGGCCACCACCCTGGAGGTCACCGACACCGGCCAGATCGTGGTCGACGGGACCATGCGCTCGGTCTCGCACCCGGACGTGTACGCCATCGGCGACGCGGCCATGGCCATGGGCCCCGGAGACAAGCCGCTGCGGATGTCGTGCGCCACGGGCACCCCCATGGCATGGCAGGCCGCCGACGCCATCGCGGCCCGCCTGACCGGCGGCAAGCTCCCGAACATGCCGCTGCGCTACTTCAACCAGTGCATCTCGCTGGGCCGCAAGGAAGGCCTGATCCAGTACGTCACCGCCGACGACCGCGCTGTGCGGGCCGCCCTGACCGGACGCCTCGCCGCCGTCTACAAGGAACTGATCTGCAAGGGCGCGGCCTGGGGCGTCGCCAACCCGCTGCCCCTCCCGACCCGGCGCCGCCGCATCGTCCGGGAGCCGGCCCTGGCGGGTTCGGCGGCCAACGCGCCTGCTTGACCCGCCCCGCGGCGGCCGTTCAGTCCAGGAAGTAGGACCAGAAGGGAATCGTGGCGTACTGATGGTCCTCGGGGGTTGGCACAGGACGGCCGAACTCGTGGTGGAAGTAGTCGACGAGATCAGTGCCGTAGTAGACGATGTCCGTCTGGTACATCGACAGCACGGGCGTACCGGTTCGGTCCGGATCGGCCAGCAGGTACCGGTGCGAGTAGACCGGCACCATCACAGGAACCTTGGCCAGGTACGTGCGAGCCACATCCAAGGCGTCGTCAGTACCCGCCGGCCTCGGGCCCCAGTCAGGGTGCCAGAAACCGTTGTGCTCCACGTCGAAGAGCACACCATCCACCGGCCGGGCCAACCTCCCCGCCAGGTCCTCCGCGTCGCCGTCCCGCCAATCGGGCCAGCCACGGCTCCCGGTCGGCAGTCCCGCGCCCAGCAGCGTCCGGTGCTCCACAGCGAATCGGAACCCCCAGCGCTCCTCCACCTGATCAAGTTCACGCTCGCTCATCCCTGGCTTGACCTCGACCCGGGCAGGAAGCCTGGCAAGCAACGCCCGGGCGTCTTCTGCGGTCAGCGGGTGCTCGGGACTGATCGGAGTCATGCGCGGAACGGTAGAACACCTGCGGGACGGGAGTCAGGGGGTTGTTCTCGGCCGTGGGTGAGCGACCTCGGCCGACCCAGCCGGGCGGCGCCACCCCCCAACAGACCGTGGCAAGTTGGGCCCCAAGGGAACGGGAACGAGGCGAATTTCACGCTCGATTTGACGCGGCCGCGGTGCATGGCGGTGTCCTGGAGCGATGCTACCGGCTGGGGCCGTTGCTGTACTTGCGTACTGAACAGCAAGATCTAGGGATACTCGGTTGGCCAGTATGGAATGCGGCTTGGGATTGCAAATTCAGGTTTCACTCACCTGGAGCACTGCCCATTAGTGCATTCATCAACGATACGAGTTGCGAACTGTGAGAGTGGCCTCTCTACTTGAGGAATGAGGCTACCTTGGAGAGGTGCGGCAGCCGGAGCTGCCCCAATCGACGTGGAGAGCAAACGTAGCAACCCTGTTTTCTCCGAGAACGGTCACCGGGATGTCACTGCGCGAGCAAGAAAGGGCGCTTGGCGGCAGCGCACAGCTGCCCATATCGCCGAATTGCAGGCACAGCTCGATAGGTATGACACGCAGGTGGACTTGTCTTCCCCCAATCGCAAGCTGGTAGAGAAGGCTAATGTGCTCCTTGAGGCGGCGCGAGATGGAGTGGACGACCGTGCAGACCTACTTTCATGGTGGTCAGGGTCAGCGGTAGACCGGGCTTCGGCGAACATCAACGAGGCTGAATTGCTGATTCTGCAGTTGACGCCTGATGAAGAGTTGGCTTGGCGAGGGGCAGTTGTACTTGCACATGGTGTACACCACTTGGGGAACGAAGACCCGCGATTGAAGCTTCTCGAAGAACATTTGCGAGAGAATGAAAATACCTTGGATGCGGGATTCAGGGAGCTGGCGATTAGTGTCCTGCATGCAGCCAACCATGTTCAGGAAACGGAAATAGCCAGGGCGCGTAATTTTCGCGATGTTCTTCTCGTTTCATTTTTTGTTACATCGCTGATCGTCGCGGTATTCATCTGGTCGGGATATGTCAACCCTACTGCGGTGGCGGATAAGCTGTGCTTCGATCCTGCTGATCCTCAGAGAGTCGGCCAGACGATTCATGTATGCCCCGTTGGAAAACCTGTAGAACCTGACGACATGCAAGAGGTTGACGACAAAGCGGGAGGCGCCGACGTTGTACTTGTGGCGTTGGTCGGAATGTGCTCGGCCACTTTGACGGGTGCCGCATCGGTCCGGCATATTCGGGGTACTGCGGGTCCCTATATGGTGCCGCTCGGGCTGCTGCTTTTGCGAATCCCCATCGGTGCGCTATCTGCTCTAATCGGCCTTATCCTCATTCATGGTGAATTCATACCAGGACTTTCAGCGCTGGATAATAGTGCCCAGATTATCGCCTGGGCTGTCGCGTTTGGTATCGGTCAAGAGGCGCTGACCCGAATGATCGATCAGCAGGGAAACCGTGTACTGGAGAACGTGCGGGGTTCGGCACGAGGGTTTGATTTTCCGCCTCCAAGCCCCGAGCCCAGCAGCCACGTACCACGGCCTACTCGCTGGCGCCGACGCATGGCACGTAAACGGCGTCTACGGCGCCGAAGCTAAACAACTGGATGGCGCGCGAATGCCTCGCTGCACCCCCGCCGGCCTCCGCCACGCTGCCGGTACGGTGCCCTCGACCAGAGCAAGTCGCGACAGCCGACCCGTAACGACTGTGCCTGAGCTCTCAGCTTGGGAAGCTGCGGGCATCTGGGGGTGGTTGGGCGCTGACCTGGGTCAACGGCTGGGCGATGACCTCGTTGCGCTGGGCCGCTTTCCCTGTGATTCCTCGCTGTTCCCCGCTCGATCTGGTGCGGTAGTGGTGCGGGTCAGCGAGGCCGCGAGGGCCTATTCGTCATCAACGTCAGAGTCGGGAAGGATGGTTTCCAGCTCCTCGGGCAAGTCAATCTTGTAGCGCGCGGCGATGATGCCGATCTGGATCCCGAAGACTGCTCGCAGTTCGCCAAGCGCGGCACCGAACGTGGCGTCGTCGATGTGATCACGGTCCCATCCGGCATGGTCAGGGCCCACGGTGTTGAGGAATCGTCGGCACGCAGCCCGCATCGCCCTGAGGCTCTCGGTGAGGGAATCTCCGGTGTCAGGCTCCATCAGGATTTGTGTCAGCGTCTCCCTGATCTCCTGCACGGACGCGACACAGTGTTCTCGGGCCTCAACCGCAATCATGCCTATGCGGGTCATCGTGAGAACCCTGCGGTCCTCCAGGTAGACAACGACTTTCCTGGCAACGGCTCCTTGCGGAATCGGCAGGTCCCAGTCAACGCCTCCCAGTGGCGTGCTGAAGCCTTTGATCCGTCGCATGATCTCCAGAACCTTCATACTCGGCATCCTAGGGAGCCCGACGAGCGGTGATCAAAACAGGTCGTATTGCTTGTGGGCGGCCGTTCGTCTGGTCCGTTGCGGCCTCCGGCCCCGTCTGAACGGTCGTCAACGGCGCTGAATGCGGCCGCCCTCTCAACCCAACGGCCTGACCGCCCCGCCCCGTGATCGTCGGCCGTCCAACCGAGCGGCCTCACCCTGGGAACGAGCCCTGTCAGGGCGTTTCGGGCTTGCGGGCCAGCAGGCAGGCGTGCGGTCTGTTCACCCGTCCGCCGGGCTCCAGTTCCAGTCTCGCGGTGACGACGAGTCCGGCCTGCTCCAGCAGGTCGACCATGCGGTCCAGGGGCAGGAGATACGACTCGTAGGACACCGGACGACCATAGGCGTGGGTGGGCTGCAGCCGCTCATGGCCGACATAGTCTCCCCAGAGCAGGTAGCCGCCGGGCGCGAGCGTGCGGTGGAACTCGGCGAACACATCCGGCAGCCACTGCGGGGGCGTGTGATGGGTGGAGTACCAGGCCAGGATGCCGCCGAGCTCTTCGTCCCTCATCTCCAGCGCGGTCATCGAGCCCTCGGTGAACCGCAGGTTCGGATAGGCGTGCCGGGCCAGCCCGACCATCTCCGGCGACAGATCGACGCCGAAAACGGACACCCCCAGCCCGGCCAGGTGCGCCGTCACCCGTCCCGGGCCGCACCCCAGGTCCGCGACCGCCCCCAGACCGGCCGTCCGCGCCAGTTCGGCAAACCCCGCCAGCATCGCGCGTGACAGCGGGTCCAACTCGGCCGGAGGCGGGACGCGTTCGACGTAATCGGCGGCGACCGTGTCGTACGACTCCCGGACGGCGGTCAGAAAGGAGGGCTCAGCCATGCGGGCGACCCTAGACCAGGCAACTGACAGACCATGGCACGACCTTCAGCCGACCTGCGCGACCTCCAAGGCAACTGTGGGGTCCGGTCAGAAGGGCGGAACCTGGTCGGGTACGAGTCCGGCCTGGCGGAGGAGTCCGTACAGGTCGGTCTCGCCCCAGAACTCCACGATCCGTCCGTCTCGGAGGCGGTAGGACTTGATTCCCGTCATGGTGAGGTCCCGGCCGCTGCGGTCGTGGGTGTAGGTGAGCGTGAAGGCCACGGTGACCCGGTCGCCTGCCGCGAAGAGATCGTCCACGTGGACGCGGCAGTTGGACAGCCCCGGAGTCAGGACCGACCCCTCGGGATGGTGCCGCCCATGGCCGTGCAGGCCCGCGCCGTGGACCAGAACGTCCTCGGCGACGATTTCTTCGAGCTCGGCGATTTGCTTCGTCTCGAAGACCCGAAGGTAGCGGCGGACGACCTCGGCGTTGCGCTTGCTGAGGGCTTCGGTTGAGTCGGACATGGAGGGACCGTATCCATCGGCCGCTCGGGCCCCCAGCGCACGGCACGATGACGACGAGGGCAGGAGGCTGCTGCGGATCATCCGCAGCGGCACCGGATCGGTGGTGACCTGGCGACGGGCCCAGATGCAGCTGACAAGCCGGCCGACTTCCTGGTCGCCGTGGCTGGCCGCGCAATTCCTCCTCAAGCGCTCAACCCGGGCTCGCTGTCGCGGCGTTCTCGACGTCCACGTGATCCCCAAGCGGGGCACCGCCCCGCTGGACCGCATCGACGTCGAGGACATCGCCGAGCGACTCGCGGACCTCCTGTCCGGCGAGGCGTCTCCGGCGAGGCGACCGGCGGCAGGAAGCTCAGCCCCCGTTCGGTCCGCGAGGCGTACGTCGTCCTCAGCCGCGTTCTCGGCTACGCCGTCAAGGCCCGTCGTCCGGCAGCCAACCCGGCTGTCGGCGTGCCCCTGCCGAAACCGATGCCGACTGACCATGTGTACCTGGACGACATGCAGGTCGACATGCAGGTCGACACGCTGGCCAACGCGTCAGGCGCCTACCGGGTGTTCATCCTGCTGCTGTCCTGCACCGGCCTCCGCTGGGGCGAGGCGTCCGCGTTGAAGGTGGGCCGCGTGGACCTGGATGCCTGCCGGGCGCACATCGTCGAGGCGTACGCCGAGGAGGTGAAGCCCCACGTCCAGGGCCGGGGAGATGAGGAGTCGCTCTTCACAGCCCCGCAGGGCGGACCGCTGCGCGCTCGCAACTTCCGTGTCAGCGCTTCTTCGCGCGGGCGGTCGCGAAGGCCGGGCTGGGCCACCACAAGGTCACCCCACACAAGCTGCGCCATACGGCGGCCTCGCTCGCCATTGCCGGCGGCGCGGACGTCAACGGCGTACAGACGATCCTGGGCCACAAGTCCGCGACGCTGACCCTGGACACGTACGGGCGCCTCTTCCCCGACCGCCTGGACGAGGTCTCGAAGAAGATGCACAAGCGCCGCTCCAAGCAACTGGCCAAGGCGAAGGCCAAGGTGGAGAAGGCGGAGAAGAACGCCCGCAAAGCTGCCGAGGCCGTGGCCGTGGCCGTGGCCGTCCTGGAGGATCCCGCGGCGCGATGTGTGCCTTATGCGGGCTGTGTATGGCGGCAGGGGTCGCTTCTGCGGCGCGGCGGAACGCCCCTGCTTTCGGGCTGCTAGGGCAGGTCGCGGCGGACCAACGCCTGAGCGAACGGTTCTCCGGTGGTCCGGGCGTAGGCCATCCGCTCGCGTACCTCGCTGAGGGTACGTGGGCGGTAGCCGGGGCCGCCGCAGCAGCTCTTGTGGAAGCGCACACCGGCGTGCAGCAGCACGGAGAGGGTACGCCAGGCGGCGGTGTCCCGCCTCTTGGGTGCCGCGAAGGCGGATCCGACGTGGATCAGTGGTTCGGCGCAGCGTGGACAGACCCGGTCGTGGTCGTGGTAGCCGGGGTAGGGCTGCTTGTACGAGGCCCGGCAGGCCAGGCAAACGTACGAGGTCTTTCCATGGGCCATGGCGGCAAGGGTAGAGCCGCCGCAGGGTCGGGCTCGACGGATTTCCGGCAGGCTGCACAGCTCTTCGGTAAGGGGGGCGGCGACGGCCGACCGTACTTGCCTTCTACTCGGCGCCTCGCGTGCGGCACGACGGACGTCCTTCAGTTCGCCCATCTCCTCAAGGTCGCCGCTGCTCAGGATCAGCTGCCCGTGGTAGCCCTGGCAGCGAGGCTTCAGTGAAGCCCGCATCAGGCTCTCCAAGCGGTCGACCGGCTTGTCGTATCGGCGCCGGGCCAGTTCGTCCTTCGCGGGCATCTCGCACGGCTCCCCGACTCTGCCCGCAGCGGCATGTGTGCCAGATGTGTGCTGCGAGCGCGAAGGCCCTCTGTCCGTTGGGCGGAAGGGCCTCTGAACAGGTATTTCTCTATGCCCCGGCAGGATTCGAACCTGCGACACCCGCTTCATGAGTGGGACGGAAACCATGATCAAAGGTGTTGGGTCACGCATCGCTCACGCGTGGAGAGAAGAGCGCGCCATTTCCGCGTAGGGGCGGTGTCTCACCTTGTGTGGTTGAGGGACGGGAAAAGAGCGCGGGCAGGTCCGGGTCCGGTACGACGAAGATGCCGTTCGCTTTGGCCAGGAGGTGGAGGGGGTCTCTTCTGGGCGATGGAGCCCGTCACCGAAGATCTTGCGGTCGTCGGTTCCCGTGACTCGGGCGCTCGCCCGCAAGGGGGTCTCCAGGGGCACCGGCCCGTGGTAGCGCATCCGGAGTGAGATGGTCATGCCCGGGGCGCCGGCCGCGGCGCATGCCTACCCCGTCAGTTCCTCGAGGAACATGGCGCTGACGCCGCCGTGGCCGTAGCCGGGTGGTCCTCGTGCGCGATGCCCAGAACGCGTCGTCCCACCATGCCGCCGTCAGCCGGAGTCACGCCGTGGTCCCCGGCGGGACCGGACGGCGGGTATGCCGCGGATGAGCGGCTTGAGGGCGAGGCTGTCGTACATGTTCGCGCCGGACACGGCGACGGCGAGCGGGATGCCCTGGGCATCGGACAGCATGTGCAGCTTGCGGCCCTTCTTGCCGTGATCGACCGGGTTCGGCCCGGTCAGCGATCCCCCCTTTTGGCGTGAACGGAGGCCGCGTCGACGATCGCCGAGGTCCAGTCCAACTCGCCGCGGGCCCCGAGTTCGTCCAGCACCGCCCGGTGCAGCCGACGCCGCAGGTCGGCCTCGGTCCATACGGTGAAGCGGCGATGCGCGGTGGCGGGCGACGTGCCCAACGTCGGGGCAGATGCCGCCAGGCACAGCCGCTGGTCAGCGCGTACGCCACTGCCGTGAACACGGTCCGCTCGTCACACGGAGCGGTCCCACCACTGTGCGGACGAGCAGCGAACGACGGCGGCAACGGGGCGGCCGGCTCCCAGAGTTCATCAGGAAGCAGACGCTCCGACAGATCAGCACCCGCGACCGGCAGCATGCCGCACGGACATCAAGTCAGGTGGGGCAACCTCTAAGCCTTGATGGGTGCGGCCGACCTGGTGGCCTGCTCGATCTTCGCGCAGTGGGCTGCACGGGCTTGCTCGTCGATCTGCTTCTCGTGTTCGGCGCGCACCCCGGTCCGGCCGTCGAGGCCCTCGCGCAGGATATCGGCGTGCCCGGTATGCCGGATGGACTCGCCGAGGACATGGACCATGACGGCGAACAGGTTCGTGTTGGGACAAGGCTCCGGCCACCACGGCACGTGGCCGGGGGCGTCGAGGGGAAGCTCGTTGATCGTCGCGTCCGAGTGTTCCCACGTGCGCCGGTAGAACCCGATGATCTGATCGCGGGTCTCGTCCTCGGTCGCCCACAGATCGCTGCCGTTGGAGTCCTGCCACCGGGGCAGCGGTTCCGGGGAAGGGCGGTCGAAGACCTCGCCGAAGTACCTGGCCTCGACGGTGGCCACGTGTTTGACCAGGCCGAGGAGGTTGGTCCCGGTCGCTGTCAAAGGCCGGCGGGCGTCGTATTCGGACAAGCCGTCGAGTTTCCAGAGCAGCGCCTCGCGGTCCCGCCGTAGTCTCCCGTGCAGGTTGTTTTTCGCGAATTCATCGATCATGTGGCATGAGCCTGCCATGGGCTTCTCGTGCTCTCAAGATCCCGTACGTGGTCCGCAACGACTGGCAGAGCCGAGGGGCTGGCCATGGCCGGCGCCCTGGCCTGCTACAAGAAGCTCGTGAAACTTGCCACGTGAGACAACCTCTCAGGAGTTTTCCCTGGGCAGCGCGGTGACCTGTGGGAACACCGCGCCCATGGCCACTGGTCTGGGGCAATATTCCTCCCCAGTTCTCGCTTGTTCACGCGGTTTCCCGGCCCATGTGTGCTGAATCCGTTCGTCGAGTGGTTTGGCCTACGTGGTGCCAACGGACCTGCAACAGTGGTGGACTGCCCCGCACTCCACTATCGCAGTCCGGCTGCGCCGATGATCACAGCAACGAGACGAAGCCCTTCTCTATCGGCTGCGGCTATGGCACTGGGCCCTGCGTTTCGAGAAACGTCCTCGCAAGCGACCCCGGCTTCGAACTCTGGTCCGCTTCGACGACCGCCTGGCGCCCCCGCTGCGTCCGCGAGGTCCGTCGACGCGATGACTGAGGTACCGGGCCTGGACCGGGGGATCAGCAGATGGAGGACCTGCACAGGGTACAGTTTTCACTTTGTCGCATCCTCACGATCTGGCATCCTAATCTCGCCGCCTATGCAGAGCATGCCGAAAGACGTATCCTGACGTTCCGTCACGCAAAGGGGGGCTTTCGGTTGAACTCAGGAGATTCCAGCAACAAGCCAAAGAGGGCGCCGGCGCCCACCAGGAACCAGATGAAGCTCGAAGAGAAGATTGCCGAATTTGAACGCAGGCATACTTTCGGCAAGAGTTTGACTGCCTATTTGAGTCGTAATCGAATCAAAGTGGTTCGCGTCGAACAGGGGTTGCAAGGGCGATGGAGCCTCTTCGCCGTCCTTCCCACATCTACGGCCGAGATGTTCGACATCGACCGGGAGCTTCTCTTTCTTGTCACGGACTACGAGGCTGTCGAGCCGCGAATCTTGAACGACCTCCAGTCGCAGATGCGAAACAACGCGCGGGTGGAGGACGAGATCGCCGTTCTGATCAGCAGGGACGGAAATGCCCGACGGCTGGTCAGAATGCGGGCGGGCGAGGCCGCCATCCTGACAATCGAAGGACAGAACCTGCCGGGTGAGGTTCCTGACTTCAGGGTCATCGTCTCCGAGATGCTGGAGAGCGTTGACCACTTCAATGTCACAACCCCCATCACCTCTCCCAGTGCATTTTTTGGCCGACAGCGCGACATATCCAGTGTCAGGCGATTCCTTGCCCAAGGCCAGCACGTGGGCATCTTCGGACTCCGGAAGGCGGGAAAGAGTAGCCTGCTGAATCGCGTCTCGGTCCTGGAGCGGGAACTCGGCTCGATCGTGGTGAACCTGGACCTCAACGAATACTTCGGAACTCCGCGACGTTTTCGGGCAGGCATCGTGAGGTCACTTTCGGAAGAACTGGCCAGGAACAAGATTATCGTTCCGAAATTGCGCAGCTTGAGATCCCATGGGCGGGATGACTTCATCAACGAATACTGGATGAGCGACCTGGACTCGCTCCTCAACGCAATCCCCGCCTCGCGCAACGTCATCTTCGTGATCGACGAGATCGACAGTGCACTCCCGTCGCGGATTCTCAGCAGGGCCGAGGCGGACGAAGAAGTCGGGCTCCTTCGGGCACTCTCGCAACTTCGCGCTTTCATTCAGAAGCGCCAGAGTCGCGGCCAGATTCCTCCGGTCATCCTGTCCGCCGGGGTCGACCCCTCGCTCTTCGAGAGAGCTTCGGTACGCGGTATCACCAATCCGCTCTTCCAGTTCTCGGCGCTCAAGTTCATTGAGCCGATGGACCGGGAGGAGCTGCAGGACATGATTCGGACCCTCGGCAAGCGGACCGGCCTCAAATTCCGAAGCCATGAAGTGATCGATGAACTGATGGAGGAGTACGGCGGCCACCCTTTGCTGACCCGCCAGGCCTGCTCCTATGTGCACCGGAATCGCCCTCGAGGGGTGGTGCCCTACCAGGTGCAGAAGAGTGACGTGCAGAAAGCCTTTGCCGCCAAGGGGCCGGGTTCACCGCTGGAGCACGCCCGCGCCATCCCTGAAAGCTTTGCCGAGTGGTTCCCCCAGGAATCAACGGTACTCAGCGAGCGATGGTCGAACCTTCAGTTCGATCCCATGGAAACGTCCGGACTGGAACACGCAATTTCCTATGGGCTGCTTCACGACAACGGAAGTGTCCGAATGAGAGCACTCACGAGGACGACGTGACATGACGTTCCGGTTCAAGAGCCACGACGCACTTGCCGAAGCAATCGTCGAACACCTCGCCTACGGGCAGATCGTAATTCTCCGCGCGATGCCAGATTCCGGCCGCTCAGTTCTTCTCGCCAGTATCGCCGAGAAGTACAAGGAAATCATCGGGTGCGCTCCCCGTAGCCTGCGGCCCGAGGAAAAGACAGACCCCGACTCCGTGGTGCAAGAAGTCGAGTCGCAGATCTCACGTTGGGGACAGGCGGCCCTTCTCTTGGACGACTGGGGGAGGATGGTCAGGTCGTCTCCTGGCACTCCGTGGCAGCAGAGGATGACCCGTCTGTGCGTGGACGGACCACAGGCCGTCTCAACCGGGGCTCTCATCGTGGGCGCTCCGGGCGAGAACCTCTCACGGTTCGGCGAACAGACGAGCCCACTCGTGGACGCTGCTCATGAAGTTTTCCCCATGCCTCTTCTGACTGTCGAGGAGATTTCCCAGGCACTGCGTGAAGAAGGGATCGGTAGCGTCGAGGCTGATTCGGCTGCTCTCGAGTACGGCGGCAGTGTCGGCCTGTTGAGAAGCTACGTCGACGGCCGACTGACTGAAGCAGAAATCGAGGCGGCGGTTGTCAGTGTCGCCTATCACGCCCAGTCAGATGCGGCACAGCGGATCATCGATCTGTCGCGCAGGGAGGGATTGGAACTTGCCTGCGACGAGATCGACGTTCGCCTTTGTCCGGTTGTCCTCCGGACCTCTTCAGGCCGATCCGTGATAGCGAAGGCATTCCATAGTCGTGGCATAAAAAACCTGGTTATCGGCTCAGGATCGGCCTGGCCCAAGGACCGCAAAGCGGCGGTGCAGCGTTTTTACTGCCGAATCTACGGAAGTGACGACGTGTTCTGGTACGACCGTTACATGAGTACTGGGCTGCCGGACCTGACGGACTTCTTGGAAGAGCTCAGCATCGTGGCCGAGGGCAGGAACCGCACACTGCGCCTTCTCAGCGGTTCACCGATCAAGCAGATCGAACCCGCCGTACAGGCTCGTTTTGTCTCGGCAGCCATCACATGGGCCGCACGCGGCCTCCATGTCTACTGGCACTCTGTTCAGAAGAGAGATATCGGCCCGCTTCATGACAGACAACTGGTGTCGAGGTCGCGACTTGAGGGGCACCATCTACCGCCGGCCGACCGGATGGTCGGCAAGGTCCCGGCAGGCAACGAGAACGACGCGCTGTTGCCCCATGCTCCCATTGCGTCCATCGAGGCCGCGTGGCTCAGATCATCGTGCCTGATGTGCTCGGGACCGCCGAGCTGCCAGTACTGAGAGCGACGGCGATACGGTCGGTCCGAGGGCAGCCCGGGCGGGCCCAGGTCGGCTGCTCCTCTGAGACCGGCGCACTGTCCAGCTGGTCACGGAGGCTTCCGGCCGATCCGCCGGCCCGACTCGAGTTGAGTGAGTCCGGCATGGACGCGTGCAGCGCGGAGGTGCTCCCCGATCTGCTGGCGTCGGGCGGGCATCCAATCGGGCATGGGATCGAGTGGCACCAGACAACGCTCGATTGATCTTTACTCGTTGTCCTTGCCCGGCCAGAAAATGATCCACGTTCATGATCACGTGAGGATGGGGCAACTATGTGGCATTTGCTCCGTTCGGGAACTGCTCAGCCTGGGTCGCCTCCCGGCGCGCTTCCTGGATGATCTGTTCGAACTCAGCGGGCGGCGAGGACACGGCTGCCGGACGGCGGTTTCCGGCGCGCTTCCATCCGGAGGCCATGTTCCCCGTACAGGGGCGGTGACTGCGACCGGGTCAGTCGCCGTGGTAGAGGCGAACTGGATCGATCAGCTGGATGGCGGGGTCGTTCCCGGCGAGGTGGCGCAGTTCGTCGGTGAAGCCGGTGCCGCTGTAGCACTGCAGCCGGGTGACGTCGGTGGCGGAGCCGCGCGCGGTGAGGAGAGCACGGATGTGCTGGAGACGTTCGAGGTGGCCCTTTCCCATGACTTCGTTCCATTTGGCTTCGCCGATGGCGAGTAGTGTTTCGCGGCCGCTGTCGGTCTCGCCATGGACCGCGAAGTCGACTTCGTGGCTGGTTTTCGCGGCAGGATCGTTGACGGTCCCGCTGCCGACCCTTGTGACCTGCCCGCCGTGGGTTGCGGGCGACGCGTGCCAGCGGGCCCATTCGCGGCAGACCTGTTCGAAGTGCGGGCCGACAACCTTGCTGCGGAAGGTGGACTGGGCGCGGCGCCAGACGGCGGGGGCGCGTCCGGGGCGTTCCAGATCGCCCCAGGCGGGGCGCATGACCGCGTGGTAGAAGGCGATGAGAGGTTCGGCGATGCGGTAGGCGGAGCGGTTGCGGCGGAAGGCGTCGGCCTCGTGGGTGATCATGCCGATGTCCTGGAGGACGCTGAGCGGGTGGGCGAGGTCGGTGGACTTGCGGCCGAGGTAGTCGGCGATGCCGCCGCGTGCGGCGTTTCCGGCGGCGATGGCGGCCAGGACGGAGTGGTAGAGCGCGGTGTCGTGGAGTTGGGGTTCCTCTGCGAGCAGGTAGCGGGCCTCGCGGAAGAGCGGACGGGCGGGATTGAGGACGGCACGGGTGACCCAGGCGTCGAAGTCATGGGGCCCGGCGGGGGCGTCGCCCTGGGTGAACTCGCGGCGGTAGGCGGGGGTGCCGCCGACGATGGCGTGGGTGAGCAGTGCGGTGCGCGGGTCGGTGATCTCCCAGAACTCGGCGGCGAGGCGGAAGTCCAGGGTGGGGACGACGAGTTCCAGGCCGGCGCGGCCGCGCAGCGGGGCGTTGCCGACGAGGAGTCCGCCCATGAAGGACAGTGCGGAGCCGCACAGCAGGAGCCGTACGGGGGTGTTGGTGTGCTGGGCGGCGGGGTCGAGCGCGCGCTGGATGATCGAGGGGAGGGC
>NZ_VJZC01000340.1 GCF_009377185.1 Streptomyces spongiae | reverse complement strand
GGGTAGGGGCGGCGGGGGCGAGGAAACCAACCCCGACAAGCACCACCGCCATCTACGCGGCGAGGCAGAGGCAGAGGCAGAGACTCAGGCAAACCCCCGCACCACCCGGAGCGATCGAACAGGGCGCGGAGACCGGCATCCGGGCGACCAAGACCCGACTCGCGTTCACCCTCCCGTCCCGGTCACCCCACGTGACGCTGCCGGTAGTGCTCGCGCCAGCGCGGCGTCGCCGCGCCCTCGAGAACGGTCATCACCACGTCGTGCGCCAGCCGGTCGTCGACCGGCAGATGCCCGAACAGCACCCGGTGGTACGTGGTCGCGGCCAGCAGGTCGAGCAGCAGGTCGAGGTCCGCGTCCGCACGGAGGTCACCGCGTTCGATGCCGCGGAGCAGTGCCGCCCTGGTGGTGGCCCGCCGCGGGTGGAAGATCGTGTCGGTGAAGACCCGGTCCAGGTCGGGATCTCCGGCCAGGTCCGCGATCAGCGCGGGCAGCGTCCGGCGGCCGAAGGTGCCCCCGAAAGCCTGACCGATGGTCTCGATGCCCAGGATCAGGTCGCAGTGGGTGCACCCCGTGTCGGGGGTGGGGGCCGTGCCCATGATCTCGCCCAGCGCCGTGATGACCAGCAGTTGCCGCGATGCCCAGCGGCGCCGGATGGCCGGCTTGGTGGTGCCGGCCCGGACGGCGACCGCCTCCAGGGTGAGGCCGGGATAGCCGACCTCGGCGAGCAGTTCCCGGGTGGCGGTCAGGATCGCGGTGTCGAGCCGCGCGTCTCGCGGCCGCCCTGCCGCCCTGGCCGGAGTGCGGGCGGAGGTGCTCCCAGGGTTTGCCATGGCGCTCAGTATAGGTAGCATGCAGTTTCGTTCCGATCCGTAACGTAATGAAATTGCGAGGTCCTCATGCCACGGCGGGAACTGGCCGACGAAGGAACAGCCGACGAAGGGCCAGCCAGCGAGGAGACAACCGACGAAGAGGCAGCCCACGAAGAGGCAGCCCACGAAGGAGCCGCCGATCCCTCGCCGCGGCGCGACCCCACGACGAAGCCACCGGGCGAAGCTGCGGGGCAGGGCGTGTTCCAGTCCCCGTACACGGCCATGACCTGGGGAATCGTCCTCTCGGTCGGTCTGGTGGCCTTCGAGTCGATGGGCGTGGCCACGGTGCTCCCGGAGATCGCCGACAGGCTGGGCGGCCTCAACGCCTACGGCTGGGGATTCTCCGCCCTGATGCTCGCCAACCTGATAGGCACCGTCGCGGCCGGCCGCTCCGCCGACCGCCGTGGCCCGGCCAGGCCGCTCGGCCTCGGCCTGGCCGTCTTCGCGGCCGGCTGCGCCCTGGCCGGCGCCGCGCCGAACTGGCCGGTCTTCCTCGCCGGGCGCTTCGTGCAGGGCCTCGGCGTCGGTGCCGTGATGGCCCTGGCCTACACCGTCATCGGCCTGAACTACCCGGAACACCTCAGGTCCCGGATGTTCGCGCTGGTCTCCGGCGCCTGGACCGTCCCCTCGCTCGTCGGGCCGGCCCTCGCCGGGCTGGTCGCCGAGCACGTCCACTGGCGCGGCGTATTCGTCCTGCTGCTGCCGCTGATCGGGCTCGCCTGGGCGATGGCGGTGCCCCCGCTGCTGCGCCGAGGGCGCCCGCGCCCGCCCGCCGCCGACGCGGCGCGCGACGCCTGGTGGCGGGGCCCGGTGGCCCGCGGAATCCTGGTCAGCGCCGGCACCGCGGTACTGCTCGGCGGCTTGCAGTTCACCAACCTCGCCGTGCTGGTGCCGCTCGCGCTGCTCGGCGTCGTGGCCGCGGTACTGGGCCTGCGCACGGTGCTGCCGCCCGGCACTCTGCGCGGCCGGCGCGGGGTGCCGACCGGAGTGCTGATTCGGTTCCTGCTGTGCGGCGCCTACTTCGGCAGCGAGGCATTCCTGCCGCTCGGCCTCACTCAACTGCGCGGGCTGAGCACCACCGAGGCCGGCCTCGGCCTGTCCGCCGGGGCGATCACCTGGGTGCTGGGCGCGGCCTGGCAGGGCCGCGCGGACGACCGCTGGAGGGGGCGCTCCCGGGCGCTGCCGATCGCCGTCGGCTGCGCGCTGCTGGCCGCGGGCGTCGGGATCATCGCCGCCGGCATCCTGATCGACTCGGTGCCGGCGCTCGTCGCCGTACTCGGCTGGGCCGTCGGCGGCGTCGGCATGGGCATCGCGTTCAACGCCGCGACGACCGACGCCATGGAGCAGGCGCCCGCCGACCGGCAGGGCGAGGTCAGCGGTGCGCTGCAACTCGCCCAGACGTTGGCCGTCGCCGTACTCAGCGGCCTCGGTGGCGCGGCGATCGCCCTGGCCCACGAACACGGCGCGGCCACCGCCACCGGTCTCACCGCCACCTTCGGCCTCACCACAGCGCTGGCCCTCACCGGCGTCGCGACGGCCCACCGCATCAGGCGAACCACCTGACCACACCCCACCGCATCAGGCCGACCACCTGACCGCACCCCACCGGGCGGCGCGCCCGCCGAGCACCGCCCGGCCCGCGCCGCCCGGTACCCCGGCCACGGCCGGACCCCGGCCATGCTCTGCCGTGCACCGAGTGCCCGCTCAGCACGTGCCGGTGTCCCGCGGGTCGGACCGGCGAGGCGTGACGCTTCGGACCGGCGAGGCGTGACGCTTCGCCACCGCAACCAGCCACATGCGGCAGTCAGACCTGAACCCACCGCCCGTACCGGCCCCTCCGCACCACCGGCCACAGAGCCACCCCGATCGCCAGCGCCATCAGGTGGCCCCAGTTCGTCAGGGGGTCCTGCAAGGTGATCAGGTCGTTGACCAGCATTCCGCCGAAGGCCGCCAGCAACGGCCACCGCAGCCACGGCGACAGCAACCCCGCCAGCGCGCCCACACTCGTCGCCACACCGAAGCTGATGCCGTAGTCGAGGCGATGGAGGGAACTCTCGGGAAGGTGGCCCACCAGGACGGCGAGGCCGACCGGGACCTCGGTGGCGAGGGTGGCGAGCACATGCCCCACGAAGAAGACACCGGCCGTGCGCACGCCGCCGAGACGGCGCTCCAGAGCGGTCAGGACCACCACGAGACCGAGCGCGTACGGCGACCCGAGTCCACCCGCCGTCCACAGCGCGCTCGCGAACAGCACCAGCACCGGGTGCTGGACGAGGTGTGCGACATCCGTGCTGGAGCCCTGGTGGAGGGCATGGACGAGAGACGGGTCGGCGTACTCGGTGATCGCCGAGGTGACCAGCAGGACGGCGGCGTACGCGCACGTGAAGGGGGTCCCCGCCGGGGTCGGGAGCAGGGCGCGAAGGCGCTCGGCCCACACACGGACAAGCGGTTGCGGGACGGGCGGTTGCGGAGCGGGCTCCGTACTCGCCGTGCTCTCGGCCGCTTCGGACGTCGCCCCGCGCGGTCGCGGGATCCCGTCCAGGCCGGGCCCGGCGACCGGCGGCCTCACGTCGGGCGGCGCGGCCCCGTCCACTGGGTCCAAGGTGAGGCGCTCCTTCCGTTCCACCTCACCTTTGACCTCTCCCGCGCCGCTGTCTGTGATCCCCGCCACGCGAGACGCCTTTCACGCCGATTCACAGGAACCCGACAGGCCCCTCGGGCAACGGCGTCAGTGTCCGGACGCGGTTCGCTCCCGTCGAAATTCACGGTGCCCTGCCCAACGGAGCTGCCAGGATGACCCCATGAGTACGTCGTACGACATCCCGGAAGTCATCGATCGCCGCGAGGGCCCGTACGGCGAGGTCGCGTTGCGGCGGCACGGGGAGTTGCTCCAGATCATCGCGAACGGGTGCTTCCTGATGGACACGTCCGACGGGCGCTCGGAGCGGCTGCTCGTCGACGCGGCGCTGGGCGCCCTGGACGAACGGCCGGAGCCGAGCGTGCTGATCGGCGGCCTGGGCGTCGGATTCTCGCTCGCGCACGCGGCGGCGAACCCGCGGTGGGGCCGCATCACGGTCGTGGAGCGTGAGCCGGCCATCATCGAGTGGCACCGGCGCGGGCCGCTCGCCGAGTTGTCCTCCGACGCGCTCGCGGACCCTCGTACGGAGATCGCGGAAGCCGATCTCGTCGAATTCGTCAATGAGATGTCCGACACATATGACGCGCTGTGCCTGGACATCGACAACGGGCCCGACTGGACCGTCACCGACGACAATCACAGCCTGTATTCGCCGTCCGGACTCACAAGCTGCGCAAGCGTGTTGAAGCCGGGCGGAGTCCTCGCGGTGTGGTCGGCCCAGCCGTCAACGGAATTCGAGGAAACCTTGGGGAATGCCGGGTTCCAGCGGGTGCGTACCGAAGAGATCCCGGTTGCCCGAGGCGTTCCGGACGTCGTGCACCTCGGGATCCGCCCTGGATAGCCGCGGCACCGTAACTGCCCGTACTCTGCTCCTCTGACGCCGATCATTCATACGGCAACCGCAGTCATGCGCAACCAAGGGATCACCCCACGGATCCCGGAAAGCAATACAGGGGCGGGCGATGGAGCAGACACACACCTCCCACAACGGCACGGCGGCGACCCCGGGCGCACAGCGCCGGGTCCTGGTCGTGGAGGACGACCCGACGATCGTCGACGCCATCGCGACCCGCCTGCGGGCCGAGGGGTTCCTCGTGCAGACCGCGAGTGACGGTCCGGCCGCCGTCGACACCGCCGAGGCATGGCAGCCCGATCTGCTGATCCTCGACATCATGCTGCCGGGCTTCGACGGCCTGGAGGTATGTCGGAGAGTGCAGGCGCAGCGGCCGGTGCCGGTGATGATGCTCACCGCGCGGGACGACGAGACGGACATGCTGGTCGGGCTCGGCGTCGGCGCCGACGACTACATGACGAAGCCGTTCTCCATGCGCGAGCTGGCCGCACGCGTGCACGTCCTGCTGCGCCGGGTGGAGCGGGCCGCGCTGGCCGCCTCGACCCCGCGCTCGGGCATCCTGCGCCTCGGCGAGCTGGAGATCGACCACGCTCAGCGGCGGGTGCGGGTGCGCAGCGAGGACGTGCACCTCACGCCGACCGAGTTCGACCTCCTGGTGTGCCTGGCGAACACCCCCCGTGCCGTACTCTCGCGCGAGCAGCTGCTCGCCGAGGTGTGGGACTGGGCGGACGCGTCCGGGACGCGGACCGTGGACAGCCACATCAAGGCGCTGCGGCGGAAGATCGGGGCGGAGCGGATCCGTACCGTGCACGGTGTGGGGTACGCGCTGGAGACCCCGACACCCTGAGACGGTGCTCGCGTAGGGGGCTGATGGCGGTATGAGCGGTCTCGGTGAGTCGCGCAAGGGCGCGGGACCCTGGGGCGGTGTGCGCCCGTTCTCGATCAAGACGAAGCTGGGCACGCTCGTCGTCGTCTCGGTCCTGATCACCACGGGTCTGTCGATGATCGCGGTGCACACGAAGACCGAGCTCCGCTTCATCACGGTCTTCTCGATGATCGCCACACTTCTCATCACGCAGTTCGTGGCGCATTCACTCACCGCGCCGCTGGACGAGATGAACGCGGTCGCCCGGTACATCTCGCACGGTGACTACACGCGCCGGGTCAACGACAGCCGCCGGGACGAGCTGGGCGACCTGGCCCACACGATCAACCTCATGGCCGACGAGCTGGAGGCCCAGAACCGTCAGCGCAAGGAGCTCGTGGCGAACGTCTCGCACGAGCTGCGCACGCCCATCGCGGGTCTGCGCGCCGTGCTGGAGAACGTGGTGGACGGCTTCTCCGCGGCCGACCCCGAGACGATGCGCACGGCCCTGAAGCAGACGGAGCGCCTGGGGCGCCTGGTCGAGACCCTTCTGGACCTCTCCCGCCTGGACAACGGCGTCGTGCCCCTGCGCAAACGCCGCTTCGAGGTGTGGCCGTACCTGTCGGGTGTCCTCAAGGAGGCCAACATGGTCGCCTCCGCGCGCGGGGGCCTCGCCTCGGACTCCGGCAAGCACACGCGCACGGACGTCCACCTGCACCTGGACGTGCATCCTCCGGAGCTCACGGCCCACGCCGACCCGGAGCGCATCCACCAGGTGGTGGCCAACCTCATCGACAACGCGGTCAAGCACAGCCCGCCGCACGGCCGCGTGACGGTGAAGGCCAGGCGCGGCAACACGCCCGAGTCCCTGGACCTGGAGGTGCTGGACGAGGGGCCGGGCATCCCCGAGTCCGAGTGGCACCGCGTGTTCGAACGCTTCAACCGCGGGGCCGTGAGATCCCCCCACGGCCCCGGCAGCGACGGCGGCACCGGCCTGGGCCTCGCCATCGCCCGCTGGGCCGTCGACCTCCACGGCGGCCGCATCGGCGTCGCCGAGTCCAAACGCGGCTGCCGAATCCAGGTAGCCCTCCCCGGCCTCCCGGGCCAACGCACGGCCCAGTAGCGGCTGCCGGGCGCGCCCCAGGCTTTTAAGGGGCGCGGGGAACTGCGCGACAAGCCACACACAACCCGCACCCGCCCCCAAACAGAACCCGGCAGACGAGACGCATCCGGCCACCCACCAAACGCACCTGGCCGGATCCACGTCACACGTCCGGGACTTCCATCTCTGCCAAGTTGACGTAAAGTTCGATGTGGAGCCACAAGATCCGTGGGCGTCCGCGCTGGCGGACACGTGTGATCAGGCCGTCGTCACGCGGAACGCCGCGCACACGCCGCCACAGGCCCGCGCCGCGGCATGCGCTCCCCACCGGAACCTCGCTTGTTTCCCGCCATTTCCAGCCCCGAAACACGCATTCCGATGTGACTTACACGACGATGGACCAGCCCGGCCTGACCTTCACCGCCACGGAGGCGTAGCCTTTATTCCCGCTGTCCATCACCTTGTGAAGCGGAAGAGGGCGGTTGCCGCCGTGTCGCCACAGTCCCCCAGTAACTCGAGCATCTCGACCGACGCAGACCGAGCGGGCAAGAATCCCGCAGCGGCCTTCGGGCCCAACGAGTGGCTCGTCGACGAGATCTATCAGCAGTACCTCCAGGACCCGAATTCGGTAGACCGCGCCTGGTGGGACTTCTTCGCCGACTACAAGCCGGGTGCGGCCGCCGCCTCGGCTCCGGCGGGTACCGCGGCCGCGGGGGCCGCGGGCACCACCACCCCGCAGACTCCGGCCGCGCCCGCCGCACCGGCCAAGCCCGCGGCCCCCGCGGCTCCGGCCCAGGCCGCCGCGCCCGCGCAGGCCACACCGGCCCCCGCGGCCGCGAAGCCCGCCGCCGCACCGGCCGCGCCCAAGCCCGCCGCTGCCGCCCCCGCGAAGCCGGCGAAGAAGGCCGAGCCCGTCGCCGCGTCCGCCGGCGGCCCCGAGCTGGTGACGCTGCGCGGCCCGTCCGCCGCCGTCGCGAAGAACATGAACGCCTCGCTGGAGCTGCCCACGGCCACGTCCGTGCGCGCGGTCCCGGTGAAGCTGCTGTTCGACAACCGGATCGTCATCAACAACCACCTCAAGCGCGCCCGGGGCGGGAAGATCTCCTTCACGCACCTCATCGGGTACGCGATGGTGCAGGCCATCAAGGCCATGCCGTCGATGAACTGGTCGTTCGGCGAGAAGGACGGCAAGCCGACCCTCATCAAGCCGGCGCACGTCAACCTCGGCCTCGCCATCGACCTGGTCAAGCCGAACGGCGACCGCCAGCTCGTCGTCGCGGCGATCAAGAAGGCCGAGACGCTGAACTTCTTCGAGTTCTGGCAGGCCTACGAGGACATCGTCCGTCGCGCCCGCGACAACAAGCTGACGATGGACGACTTCACCGGCGTCACGGTCTCGCTGACCAACCCCGGCGGCCTCGGCACCGTCCACTCGGTGCCGCGTCTGATGCCCGGCCAGTCGGTGATCATGGGCGTCGGCTCCATGGACTACCCGGCGGAGTTCCAGGGCACGTCCCAGGACACGCTGAACAAGCTCGGCATCTCCAAGGTCATGACGCTCACGTCGACGTATGACCACCGGGTGATCCAGGGCGCGGCCTCCGGCGAGTTCCTGCGCGCCGTCGCGAACCTGCTCCTCGGCGAGAACGGCTTCTACGACGAGATCTTCGAGGCGCTGCGCATCCCCTACGAGCCGGTCCGCTGGCTCAAGGACATCGACGCCTCGCACGACGACGACGTCACCAAGGCCGCCCGTGTCTTCGAGCTGATCCACTCCTACCGGGTCCGCGGCCACGTCATGGCCGACACCGACCCGCTGGAGTACCGCCAGCGCAAGCACCCCGACCTGGACATCACCGAGCACGGCCTCACCCTGTGGGACCTGGAGCGCGAGTTCGCGGTCGGCGGCTTCTCCGGCAAGTCGATGATGAAGCTGCGCGACATCCTCGGCGTGCTGCGCGACTCGTACTGCCGCACCACCGGCATCGAGTTCATGCACATCCAGGACCCCAAGCAGCGCAAGTGGATCCAGGACCGCATCGAGCGCCCGCACTCCAAGCCGGAGCGCGAGGAGCAGCTGCGCATCCTGCGCCGGCTGAACGCGGCGGAGGCCTTCGAGACGTTCCTGCAGACGAAGTACGTCGGCCAGAAGCGCTTCTCCCTGGAAGGCGGCGAGTCCGTCATCCCGCTGCTCGACGCGGTGCTGGACAGCGCGGCGGAGTCCCGCCTGGACGAGGTCGTCATCGGCATGGCCCACCGCGGCCGTCTGAACGTCCTGGCGAACATCGTCGGCAAGTCGTACGCGCAGATCTTCCGCGAGTTCGAGGGCAACCTCGACCCGAAGTCGATGCACGGCTCCGGCGACGTGAAGTACCACCTGGGCGCCCAGGGCACCTTCACCGGTCTCGACGGCGAGCAGATCACCGTCTCGCTGGCCGCCAACCCCTCCCACCTGGAGGCGGTCGACCCGGTCCTGGAGGGCATCGCCCGCGCCAAGCAGGACATCATCAACAAGGGCGGCACGGACTTCACGGTCCTGCCGGTGGCCCTGCACGGCGACGCGGCCTTCGCGGGCCAGGGCGTGGTGGCCGAGACCCTGAACATGTCGCAGCTGCGCGGCTACCGCACCGGCGGCACGGTCCACGTGGTCATCAACAACCAGGTCGGCTTCACCGCCGCCCCGGAGTCGTCCCGCTCGTCGATGTACGCCACGGACGTGGCCCGCATGATCGAGGCCCCGATCTTCCACGTGAACGGCGACGACCCGGAGGCCGTGGTCCGCGTCGCGCGTCTGGCCTTCGAGTTCCGCCAGGCGTTCAACAAGGACGTGGTGATCGACCTCATCTGCTACCGCCGCCGCGGTCACAACGAGTCGGACAACCCGGCCTTCACCCAGCCGCTGATGTACGACCTGATCGACAAGAAGCGCTCGGTGCGCAAGCTCTACACCGAGTCCCTCATCGGTCGCGGCGACATCACCCTGGAAGAGGCCGAGCAGGCGCTGCAGGACTACCAGGGCCAGCTGGAGAAGGTCTTCACGGAGGTCCGCGAGGCCACCTCGCAGCCGGCGTCGGGCGAGTCCCACGACCCGCAGGACGGCTTCCCGGTCGCGGTGAACACGGCCGTCTCCGCCGAGGTCGTCAAGCGCATCGCCGAGTCCCAGGTCAACATCCCCGACCACATCACCGTCCACCCGCGTCTGCTGCCGCAGCTGCAGCGCCGGGCGGCGATGATCGAGGACGACGCGATCGACTGGGGCATGGGCGAGACGCTCGCGATCGGCTCCCTGCTCCTGGAGGGCACCCCGGTGCGTCTCTCGGGCCAGGACTCCCGCCGCGGCACGTTCGGCCAGCGTCACGCGGTCCTGATCGACCGCGAGACGGGCGGGGACTTCACCCCGCTGCTGTACCTGTCGGACGACCAGGCCCGCTACAACGTCTACGACTCGCTGCTCTCCGAGTACGCGGCGATGGGCTTCGAGTACGGCTACTCGCTCGCCCGTCCTGAGTCGCTGGTCATGTGGGAGGCCCAGTTCGGCGACTTCGTCAACGGCGCCCAGACGGTCGTGGACGAGTTCATCTCGTCGGCGGAGCAGAAGTGGGGCCAGACGAGCGGCGTCACGCTCCTCCTCCCCCACGGCTACGAGGGCCAGGGCCCGGACCACTCCTCGGCCCGCCCGGAGCGGTTCCTCCAGCTCTGTGCGCAGAACAACATGACGGTCGCGATGCCGACCCTCCCGTCGAACTACTTCCATCTCCTGCGCTGGCAGGTGCACAACCCGCACCACAAGCCGCTCGTCGTCTTCACCCCGAAGTCGATGCTGCGTCTGAAGGCGGCGGCGTCGAAGGCGGACGAGTTCATGACCGGCCAGTTCCGCCCGGTCATCGGCGACAGCACGGTGGACCCGGCGGCGGTCAAGAAGGTCGTCTTCACCGCGGGCAAGGTCTACTACGACCTCGAAGCCGAGCGGAAGAAGCGCGGCGTCACGGACACGGCGATCATCCGCCTCGAGCGGCTGTACCCGATCCCGGGTGCCGAGGTGCAGGCGGAGATCGCCAAGTACCCGAACGCCGAGAAGTACCTGTGGGCCCAGGAGGAGCCGGCCAACCAGGGCGCCTGGCCGTTCATCGCCCTGAACCTGATCGACCACCTGGACCTGGCGGTCGGCGCGGACGTCCCGCACGGCGAGCGCCTGCGCCGCATCTCCCGCCCGCACGGCTCGTCCCCGGCGGTGGGCTCGGCGAAGCGCCACCAGGCGGAGCAGGAGCAGCTGGTGCGTGAGGTGTTCGAGGCGTGACGCGTCTCTGAGCACTGCTGATCGACCGGATCAGCCAAAGGATCGGCCCCACACCTCGGTTGAGGTGTGAGGC
>NZ_VJZC01000339.1 GCF_009377185.1 Streptomyces spongiae | reverse complement strand
GGGTAAGGGAGCGCGAATGCGGCTCTGGTTGTGTGGCGGGGGCGTTGCGTCTGCCGGGTTCTTGTCGGTGGCCGGCTGCGGGTTCGTCGTGGCTGGTCGCGCAGTTCCCCGCGCCCCTAAAAGCCGTGCCCGCGCCCGGCATCACAACGCACCCGCAGCTGCGTACGCGCGCAAGGGGGTGCCGGGAGGGTTTGTGGGCGGCTGCGGGTTCGTCGTGGCTTGTCGCGCAGTTCCCCGCGCCCCTAAAAGCCGTGCCTGCGCCCGGCATCACAACGCACCGTTACCCCGGCGCACCGACCCATCTGCGCACCGATGCCACACCTCCCGGCGCGCCCCCGACCCACGAACCAACCGCAGGCGCCCAAGCCGCAACGGCGGGGCAGACACTCGACGACCGGCGGGGAAGCGCGCCCCTCAGGGGCGCGGGGAACTGCGCGACAAGCCACCACGGCGGGAACGAACCCCACAACCCCAGGCACCCACCACGCAGAACCGCCCCAATCGCCAGAGGCTAGCGACGCCGGCGGTGCAAAGCGATCGCGGCGGCCGTGCCGCCCGCCACCGCACCGACCCCCGCCGCCGCCGGAAGACCGACCTTCGCCGCCTTGCGCGCCGTGCGGTAATCCCGCAGGCGCCAGTCGAACTGGCGGGCGTGCTTGCGGAGCTTGGTGTCCGGGTTGATCGCGTAGGGGTGGCCCACCAGCGAGAGCATGGGGATGTCGTTGTGGGAGTCGCTGTAGGCCGCGCAGCGGGAGAGGTCCAGGCCCTCCGCCACCGCCAGCGCCCGTACCGCCTCCGCCTTCGCCGGGCCGTGGAGCGGCTCACCGACCAGCTTGCCCGTGTAGACGCCGTCGACCGACTCCGCGACCGTACCCAGCGCGCCGGTCAGGCCCAGGCGGCGGGCGATCACCGTGGCGATCTCCACGGGGGCCGCCGTGACCAGCCACACCTTCTGGCCCGCGTCCAGGTGCGCCTGCGCCAACGCGCGCGTGCCCGGCCAGATGCGCTCCGCCATGTACTCGTCGTAGATCTCCTCGCCGATCGTCATCAGTTCGGCCACCCGGTGGCCCTTGACGATCGAGAGGGCGGAGTCGCGCGCCTCCTGCATGTGCTCCGGGTCCTCGACGCCGGCCAGCCTGAACCACGCCTGCTGCCAGGCGAACCGGTAGAGGTCGCGGGTCTCGAAGAACTTCCGCTTGTACAGGCCCCGCCCGAAGTGGAACAGCGCGGCACCCTGCATGACGGTGTTGTCGAGGTCGAAGAAGGCGGCGGCCTTGTCGTCCCCGTGTACGGGGAACTGGGGTTCGGCGTCGCCGGGCAGGCCCTCCATGCCTTCGAGGCCCTGCAGTTCCTGTTCCTGCGAGGACTTGCGCGCTGCCTCCGCCGAGGCCTCGCCTGCCAAAACGCTCCGCGCCGTGGCGGAGCGCCTACGGGGAGTGAGCCATCCAAGAGCGGCCATGACGTGAGCATAGCCAGTCCGTTCGGCGCTTCCGGAGTCGAGAGGTTTGAACAGTGTGAACTCTCTGGGGCCGTGTCGTTAAGGAGGCGACGAGGAGGCGAACCGTTCCGGCGTGTCCGCGTGCCGTGAGCGGCGCGAGAATGGCGGCATGAGTCCCCTCTTCAGGCGCGCCGACCGCCGTACGGACAAGCAAACGGCTCATGTGGCCCATGAGCCCCACCTCGTCACCCTGATCCGCAAGCCCGGCTGCCATCTGTGTGATGACGCACACGCCGTCATCGAGAAGGTCTGCGGTGAGCTCGGCGTCGCCTGGGAGGAGAAGGACGTCACCCAGGACGAGGAGCTCTACCAGAAGTACTGGGAACAGATCCCGGTCGTGCTCGTCGACGGAGAGCAGCACACTTTCTGGCGCGTGAACGAGCAACGCCTCCGCAAAGCCCTCACATGAGACCTGACTGAGTAGTCCAACTGGTCCAGAACGTCGCTTAGGATCGATGGCGAACTGGTCTCGGGGGCGGGGATCGTTGAGGAGAGTGTGCGGCTTTGCCCCCATCAAGTGAGGAACGACGGCGCCCGCGCGCCGGTTCCATACGGATGCGCCGGGGGCGCGTGACCCCGGTCACGTTGGCCGGGCAAATCGGACACCATCTTTGTGCACGCGTTCACAAAGACATAGCCTGCATTCGACGGGGCGGTCTGGGGACGTGTGACCGCCTAAAGCCCCGCGCTACCCGCAGGAGCACCGTGGCAACTGGCCGTACTCACCGACCGGCGACCCGCAGCCGAGGGATTCCCGAGGCCACCGTCGCCAGGCTTCCGCTGTACCTCCGCGCGCTGACCGCACTGTCGGAGCGCTCGGTACCCACGGTCTCCTCCGAGGAGCTCGCGGCCGCGGCGGGGGTGAACTCCGCGAAGCTGCGCAAGGACTTCTCGTACCTGGGCTCCTACGGGACGCGGGGCGTGGGGTACGACGTCGAGTATCTCGTCTACCAGATCTCGCGTGAGCTGGGGCTGACCCAGGACTGGCCGGTTGTGATCGTCGGTATCGGTAACCTCGGCGCCGCGCTGGCCAACTACGGCGGGTTCGCGTCCCGCGGGTTCCGTGTCGCCGCGCTGATCGACGCCGATCCGGCGATGGCCGGGAAGCCCGTCGCGGGCATCCCCGTGCAGCACACGGACGACCTGGAAAAGATCATCGATGAGAACGGCGTGTCGATCGGTGTCATCGCCACTCCCGCCGGAGCCGCCCAGCAGGTGTGCGACCGGCTCGTCGCCGCCGGGGTCACCTCCATCCTGAACTTCGCGCCGACCGTGCTCTCCGTGCCGGACGGTGTCGACGTGCGCAAGGTGGATCTGTCGATCGAACTCCAGATCCTCGCCTTCCACGAGCAGCGCAAGGCCGGTGAGGAAGCCGAGGCCGCGGGTGAGTCCGAGGCCGTGATCCAGACTCCCAAGGAGTCCGGGAAAGGGCCCGACGGGGACGTCCCCGCCGTGATGCCGGCATGAGTCTCCTCGTCGTCGGGCTGAGTCACCGCAGCGCTCCGGTGAGTGTGCTGGAGCGGGCCGCGCTGTCCCCGGACACGCAGATCAAGTTGCTTCAGGACACGGTCGCCGCCGAACCGGCCACCGAGGCCGCCGTCCTCGCCACCTGCAACCGCATCGAGCTGTACGCCGACGTGGACAAGTTCCACGCGGGCGTCGCCGAACTGTCGACGCTGCTCGCCCAGCACAGCGGCGTCGGCCTCGACGAGCTCACGCCCTATCTCTACGTGCACTACGAGGACCGGGCCGTCCACCACCTCTTCTCCGTGGCCTGCGGGCTGGACTCGATGGTGGTCGGCGAGGGCCAGATCCTCGGACAGATCAAGGACTCGCTGGCCCGGGCGCAGGAACTGCACACCGCAGGCCGGCTGATGAACGACCTGTTCCAGCAGGGCCTCAGGGTCGGCAAGCGCGCCCACTCCGAGACCGGCATCGACCGCGCCGGCCAGTCCCTGGTCACCTTCGGTCTGGAACAGCTGGCCTCCGGCGCCGACGTCGAGACCTGGGCCCGGGGCAAGCGGGCCCTCGTCATCGGCGCGGGCTCCATGTCCTCCCTCGCCGCGGCGACCCTCGCACGCGCCGGCGTCCGCGAGATCGTGATCGCCAACCGGACGTACGACCGCGCCGAACGCCTCGCCCAGATCCTCACCGAGCAGGGCGAAACGGATGTGACGGCTCGCGCGGTCACGATGGACGCGGTCCCCGCCGAGCTGACACGTGCCGGACTTGTCGTGTCCTGTACGGGCGCGACCGGCCTCGTCCTGACCGCCGAGTCGGTCGCGACGGCGGTAGAGGGACGTGTCCCCGCGCAAGGGGGCCCGGCCACCGCCGGCGCCGAGTCCGGCCGCACGGCAACCGGCACGGGCGTACGACCCGTACACGAGGACACCCCGCTGCCCCCCACCTCCGTCGGCACCGAGGAGGGCTGCCCGCTCGACCTGTCGGCCGTGCAGGGCGGCGGCTTCTCCGTGCTCGGGGAGGCCGCGGTCGCCGGGATGGACGCGGCGACGCTGGAGCAGCACGCGGCCTGGGTGGACAACGCGACCGTCGACCGCCGCGAGCGCCGCCCTTCGCCCGCCGCCGACGCCGAGCTCATCACCGCGCTCGCCGCCACCGTCCGTGTCACCGGACGGATCCCCGAGCGGCGCAGGCCCGAGTCGGTCGTCGAGGTGCCCCGGCCCGAGCCCGTACTCGCGCTCCTTGACCTGGCGATGCCGCGGGACATCGACGCGGCCGCGCACCGGCTGACCGGAGTGCGGCTGGTCGACATCGAGTCGCTCGCCGAGGCCTCCGCGGGGGCGCCCATGGCGGCCGACGTGGACCAGGTGCGCCGGATCGTCTCCGACGAGGTGGCCGCCTTCGGCGCCGCTCAGCGCGCCGCCCACATCACACCCACTGTCGTGGCCCTGCGGACCATGGCCGCCGATGTCGTAGCCGGCGAGATCGCGCGGCTCGACGGGCGGCTGCCCGGCCTCGACGACAAGGAGCGCGGCGAGATCACCCAGACCGTGCGGCGCGTCGTGGACAAGCTGTTGCACGCGCCGACCGTACGGGTCAAGCAGCTCGCGGCCGAGCCCGGCGGCGCCGGGTACGCGGACGCGCTGCGGACCCTGTTCGACCTGGACCCGGAGACGGTCGCCGCCGTCTCGCGGGCCGACGACGAGACCGACGGCTCCAAGAAGGACGCCGAGAACCGAGGGCGAGCATGAGTGAGCCACACGTACAAAGGGCCCTGAGGCTCGGGACCAGGCGGAGCAGGCTCGCCATGGCCCAGTCCGGGCAGGTGGCGGACGCCGTGCGCCGGGTGACCGGGCGGCCCGTCGAGCTCGTGGAGATCACCACCTACGGCGACACCTCCCGCGAACACCTCGCCCAGATCGGCGGCACCGGAGTCTTCGTCACCGCGCTGCGGGACGCACTGCTCGGCGGTGAGGTCGACTTCGCGGTGCACTCCCTCAAGGACTTGCCCACCGCACAGCCCGACGACCTGGCGCTGGCCGCCATACCGAAGCGCGAGGACCCGCGCGACGTGCTGGTCGCCCGGGACGGGCTGACGTTCACCGAACTGCCGGACGGTGCCCGCGTGGGGACCGGTTCCCCGCGGCGCATGGCCCAGCTGAACGCGTACGCGCGCAGCCACGGGCTGAGCATCGAGACCGTGCCGATCCGGGGGAACGTCGACACCCGCATCGGATACGTGCGGAAGGGCGAGCTGGACGCCGTCGTCCTCGCCGCCGCCGGACTGACCCGGATCGGCAGGATCGACGAGGTCACCGACTTCCTGCCGGTCGACATGGTTTTGCCCGCCCCCGGCCAGGGGGCACTGGCGATCGAGTGCAGGGCGGCGAACACCGCCGAAGACGCGCACCTCGTCGCCGCGCTCAGTGAGCTCGACGACCCGTACACACGGGGCGCCGTGACCGCCGAGCGGTCCCTTCTCGCCGCCCTGGAAGCCGGCTGCAGTGCCCCCGTGGGCGCGCTCGCCGACCTTCTGGGCGACGGGCAGATTGTCAAGGAAATGCGCCTGCGCGGCGTCGTCGGCACCACCGACGGCTCGACGCTGGTGCAGTTGTCCACCACCGGTCCCGTGCCCGAGACGTACGACCAAGCAATGGCGCTCGGCCGTGAACTCGCCGCCGAGATGCTTGCCAAGGGCGCGGCCGGTCTGATGGGGGAGCGAGCACATTGAGCCCCACCACCCTTTCCGCCGCTCAGGACCACGGGCACGTCACCTTCCTCGGTGCCGGACCCGGGGATCCGGGACTGCTCACACTGCGCGCCGTGGAGGCGCTGGCGAACGCGGACGTCCTCGTCGGCGAGCACGAGGTGCTCGACGTGGTCCGTGCGCACGCCCGGTCGGGCGTCGCCGTCCTGGACACCGACGCCGATCCGGCTGCCGCGTCCTCCGGGCCCTCCGCGGATACGTTCGCGGGCACGCCGCAGCTCTCGGTTGTCGACGGCGCGTCAACAACCGCTGGTGCACCCGCTGTGCGGGATGCGGCACATCTTGTCATGGAGGCCGCGCGGGGCGGCAAGCGGGTCGTCCGTGCGGTGTCCGGTGACCCCGGGCTCGACACGTACGCCGCTGAGGAGATGCTGGCGTGCGCCGCCGAGGGCGTGCCGTTCGAGGTCGTGCCCGGTGTGGCCGCCGCCGTGGGTGTGCCCGCGTACGCGGGTGTGCCGCTGCGGGACGCGCAGGGCGCCGACGTACGGTTCGTGGACGCGCGCACGGCCTCCGACCGGTGCTGGACGGAGGTCGGGGCGTCGGACGGGACCGTCGTGGTCTCGGCGACGCTGGAGACGGTGGCCTTGGCCGCCGGTGAGCTGGTGGCGGGCGGCCGCAAGCCGGACACTCCCCTGACGGTGACGGTCGCCGGTACGACCACCCGGCAGCGCACCTGGACGGCCACGCTCGGCACGATCGCGCAGACCCTGAAGCAGGCGAAGGTGCTGCCCTCGCCGCAGGGCGGCCGGCCGGTGATAGCCGTGGTCGGTGAGCGTTCCGCCGCCGCCCAGCGCGACCAGCTGTCCTGGTTCGAGTCCAAGCCGCTGTTCGGCTGGAAGGTCCTCGTACCGCGGACGAAGGAGCAGGCGGCGTCGCTCTCCGACCAGTTGCGCTCGTACGGGGCCGTGCCGCACGAGGTGCCGACGATCGCCGTCGAGCCGCCGCGGACGCCCCAGCAGATGGAACGTGCCGTCAAGGGCCTGGTGACCGGGCGCTACGAGTGGATCGCGTTCACCTCGGTCAACGCCGTCAAGGCGGTCCGCGAGAAGTTCGAGGAGTACGGGCTCGACGCGCGGGCCTTCGCCGGGATCAAGGTCGCGGCGGTGGGCGAGCAGACGGCCAACGCGCTGATCGCCTTCGGTGTGAAGCCGGACCTGGTGCCGAGCGGGGAGCAGTCGGCGGCGGGGCTGTTGGAGGACTGGCCGCCGTACGACCCGGTCTTCGACCCGATCGACCGTGTCTTCCTGCCGCGTGCCGACATCGCCACCGAGACGCTGGTGGCCGGTCTCATCGAGCTGGGCTGGGAGGTCGACGACGTCACGGCGTACCGCACCGTGCGGGCGTCGCCGCCGCCGGCGGAGACGCGGGAGGCGATCAAGGGCGGCGGGTTCGACGCCGTGCTCTTCACGTCGTCGTCGACGGTGCGGAACCTGGTGGGTATCGCTGGCAAGCCGCACAACGTGACGGTCATCGCCTGTATCGGTCCCGCCACGGCCAAGACCGCCGAGGAGCACGGGCTGAGGGTCGACGTCATGGCTCCCGAACCGTCCGTCCACCGGCTGGCGGAGGCGCTGGCGGACTTCGGTTCGCGTCGCAGGGCCGCCGCCGTGGAGGCGGGGGATCCGGTGACGCGGCCTAGCGAGCGGCGGCCGGGGGCGCGGAGGCGGCGCTCGACGACCTGAGGCGCACCTGAGGCGCACATGTGCGGCCCGCACCCGTGGACTCGGGTGCGGGCCGTGTGTGTCTGCGGGCCGTGTGTGTCTGCGTGTGTCAGGCGGGCTGCCACAGCTCGATTCGATTGCCCTCGGGGTCGGTGACCCAGCCGAATCGGCCGACGCCCTCCATGTCCTGCGTTTCCTCGGCCACGTCCGCTCCCTTGGCGCGGAGTTGCGCGAGCATCGCGTCCAGGTCGCGGACCCGGAAGTTGAGCATGGTCCGCTGGTCGCGGGACCCGAAGTAGTCGGTCCCGGACTCGAACGTCGCGAACACCGTCGGCCCGGTTTCCTGACGCCACAGGCCGTGCTCGTCGGCGTCCAGGCCCAGGCAGTCGCGGTACCACGCGCTCAGGGCCGTCGGGTCGGTGGCCCGCAGGAAGTACCCACCGATTCCAAGCACACGTTCCATGGCGCCATCCTGCCAGGACGTGCCCGGCCCTGCCCGGCCCGACACCGAGTCGGCAAAGGGACCCATGGGCCAGGCGTAGCGTGGGTGGTATGTCGAAGTACGGTTCTTTTCCCGGTACGCGGCCCCGCCGGCTTCGTACCACGCCCGTCATGCGCCGCATGGTCGCCGAGACGCGTCTGCACCCGGCCGACTTCATCCTGCCCGCCTTCGTGCGGGAGGGCGTCAGTGAGCCGGTGCCGATCGCGGCGATGCCCGGGGTGGTGCAGCACACGCGCGACAGCCTGAAGAAGGCGGCCGCGGAGGCCGTCGAGGCCGGGGTGTCGGGGATCATGCTCTTCGGCGTGCCGGAGGAGAGCAAGAAGGACGCCCTGGGGACGCCGGGGACGGATCCGGACGGGATTCTGCAGGTCGCCATCCGTGATGTGCGTGCCGAGGTCGGGGATGATCTGCTCGTCATGTCCGATGTGTGTCTCGACGAGACCATCGACCACGGGCACTGCGGTGTGCTCGACGAGCAGGGCCGCGTCGACAACGACGCCACCCTGGAGCGGTACGCCGAGATGGCCCAGGTGCAGGCCGACGCGGGCGCCCATGTGGTCGGGCCGAGCGGGATGATGGACGGGCAGATCGGGGTCATCCGTGACGCGCTGGACCAGATCGGGCGCGAGGACGTCGCGATCCTCGCCTACACCGCCAAGTACTCGTCCGCCTTCTACGGTCCGTTCCGGGAGGCCGTGGCCTCGTCGCTGAAGGGGGACCGGAAGACGTACCAGCAGGACCCCGCCAATGTCCGGGAGTCCATGCGGGAGTTGGCCCTCGACCTGGAGGAAGGGGCGGACATGGTGATGGTCAAGCCCGCCGGTCCCTACCTCGACATCCTCGCCCGCGTCGCGGACGCCGTGGATGTGCCGGTCGCCGCGTACCAGATCTCCGGCGAGTACTCGATGGTCGAGGCCGCCGCCGAGAAGGGCTGGGTCGACCGGGAGCGCGCGATCCTGGAGACCCTCACCGGTATCAAGCGGGCCGGGGCGCAGAACATCCTGACGTACTGGGCCGTCGAGGCGGCGCGGATGGTGCGCTGACGGGCCGCCCCGGGGAGGGCGTCGGGCCGACCCGGGGCGGGCGTCCGACGCAACGGTCCCGGATCGTTCCGGCATCGAACCGGAGACGGTCGTGCATCGCTCTGTGTTCGGTTCGGCAACGGATGGAACTCGGTTCAGGAAACACCCGGAGACGGCCCTGCGTCTTCCGGTGATCTTCTGTCGGTCTGTCCTGAAATTGACGTCGGGAGGCGGAGAATTCTGCGGTTTGACGTACTTCTTCGGTGTCCCTACCTTCTGCGCCTGGCCTGATCCGTTCTGGACGGTCCGAACGTCGATCCCTGGGGGACACAAGTGAGCTGGTTCATCGAGGCACTGAAGAAGTACGCGGTGTTCAGCGGCCGCGCGCGTCGCAAGGAGTACTGGAACTTCGCGCTGTTCGTCGGAATCATCTACGTGGTTCTGGCCATCATCGCCGGCGCGTCCAAGTCCTCGGCTCTCTTCGTCCTCCTCGGCATCTTCTACCTCGGCATCCTGCTGCCCAGCCTGGCCGTCGGTGTCCGTCGCCTGCACGACACGGGCCGCTCCGGCTGGTGGCTGCTGATCGGGATCGTCCCGCTGGTCGGTGCCATCACCCTGCTGGTCTTCACCTGCTCGGACAGCCAGCCGGGCGCGAACCAGTACGGCCCGAACCCGAAGGAGATCCCGGCGCACGTCTGACGCCGTCGCCGCCGTGTACTTCGGCTGATGCCAAGTAGGCATGTGAGGCCGCCCGGTCTTGTCCCGGGCGGCCTTCTGCTTTTCGGGCGGTTTCAGCGGGGCTCCGCCAGCAGCTCCACCAGGCGCGACAGGCCGTCCCCCGCGTGACCCTCGGACAGGGCGTGGTCGAGTAACTGCCGCATCGGCTCGAAGAGGTCGGGGCGGACGCCCTGGTCGGCGAAGGTGTGCAGGAGGTTGGGGAAGGCCGCCTGGTTCGCGGCGATGCTGGAGACGTCGGTCAGGTGCCGGCCGCTGTCGACGGCCTCGGCCGTACGGGGGACGATCCCCGCGGTCATGGCGTTCAGCCAGTCCTCCAGGAGCGGGGCGAAGTCCTGTGCGCTGATGCCCTCCGAGCGGACGAGCGCGTAGGACTGGGCCACGCCCATCACCATGCCGTACATGCCGGTGAGGAGCGACAGGTCGTAGAGGGCGGCGAGGCCGGCGTCCGTGCCCGTCCAGCGGGTGCCGCCCAGCGCGGACAGGGTCGTCCGGTGCCGGTCGTACGCCTCCTGGGAGCCGCTGTAGAGGACGTACGCGGCAGGTGTCGCGATCATCTGGGGTACGGCCATGATGCCGCCGTCGACGTACGCGATGCCGTGCTCCTCCGCCCAGGCGGCGGACTTCCTCGCCTGGACCGGGGTGCCGTTGGTGACGTTCACGAGCGTGCGGCCGGCGAGGGTGGCGGTCAGCGGGGTCAGTACGGCGGTCACGTCGTCGTAGGTCGTGAGGCAGACGACCGTCAGGGGGCTCGCGGCGATCGCCTCGGCGGGGGTGTCCGCCGGGATCGCGCCCTGGGCGACGAGCGGGCCCGTCTTGGAGGCGGTGCGGTTCCAGACCGTGGTGGGGTGGCCCGCCCTGAGGAAGGCGGCGGCCAGGGCCGTGCCCATGAGGCCGAGACCGAGGACGGTGACGGGGGGTCGGGTGGTGTCGGGTGCGTGGTTGTCCGGCATGGCGACCATGCTGGTCGGGTGCCCGACTCGCCACAAGTACCGACTATTTGCTCAGCTGCTTACCTTTTGGTGAGCGTGAGCCTGGGTGGGGATGCGGGTGTGGGT
>NZ_VJZC01000338.1 GCF_009377185.1 Streptomyces spongiae | reverse complement strand
GGAATGGGTAGGGGCGGCGGGGGCGATCAACCTCGTCGGCTCAGCGAACTCCGTGGCGTCATCTCGTCGTCCTCCACGAACTCGAGGATGCCCAGCGCGGTCTCCGTCTCGCCGTACGCCGCTTCCCGGTAGTAGAGCCAGAGCCCCGCTCTCGCCCGCTCCAGGCACTCGTCACCGAGGTCGGGACGTCCCGCCTCGACCTCGGACCGGTGCGACTCCCCGGCGACCATCGTCTCCAGAACGGACAGCAGGTAGCCCCGCGTATGGGACGGAAGTTCGTCCGCCAGAGCCGCGAGGATCACGGGCACGGCTTCCGGAGCTGCCTGGAACAGCATTCCTGAGACCTCGAGGTGGTTCTCCAGATGCCGCCCCGGCACGTCACGCTCGGGCGGATCGGCCAGGAGTGCACGGAACGTCTCCTTGAGGTGCTCGGCGGACTCGCCACAGCCACAGCGGTATCCGGACCAGTCCAGCCGTTCGAGCTCGATGAGCGCAGCGCTGGTCACCCTCCTGTCACTCGTCCCGTCGGAAGGCCGGCACGCCCGCGGTCGAGGCCGGGTCCCCGAAGGGCCGGATCGGGGCGTCCTCCGGTGCCCGCGCCCGGGAGACCGAGATGCCGTGAACACACGCCTCGCACCAGAAGAGCACGTAGCCGAGACGGCTCTCGCGGTCCGCGACGTAGCGCGCGTGGAGTTCCTCCCGACCGCAGTGGGGACACCGCCCCTCCACCGCGTCGCCGGGCCCGAACCGCACCCCGGCGAGCGCCTTCAGCCACGTCGCACGGTCGGTCATCAGCCGAGCCTCCCGTTGAAGTAGTTCCAGAACTGATCCTCCGAAGCGTAGGCCGCCCGCTCGCGATACAGCGTGATCGTCCCATCAGGGGGTGGTGTGCCCGTACAGGCCGCGTCCGACCAGGTCGGCATCGCGGTTGATCTTCACGCGGACGCCGTCGAGCCCGACGCCTGCCCGCTCGGCGGTCTGGTTGACCACGCGTTTCTGCATGGGCACCTTGAGGTCGAGAAGGCACCCGTGTTCGACGTCCGCCGGGAGAGCCCCTCACTGGGCTGACCGGATGCCTTGCCGCCGGGCGAAGCCGCCGCCGGCGGGGCGCCCTTCGGCGTCACCGCCGCCGCAACATTGGCGTCGGCCCCCTTCACCCCCTTCGTCTCCGACTTGGTGACCAGCTTGCGCAGGAGCTTGAGGAGCTTGCCGACCTTGCTCGCCGCCTTCGGCAGCGCCCCCACGCTGTTGCCCGCTCCGGGCATGAAGGGCGCCAGGAACTCGGCCACCGCGTAGGCGACCTTGCGGGAGAGGGACTTCTCCGGCTCCCCCGCGAGGTCCTTGACCGTCTCGGTGACGTTGATGAGGCCCTTGCCCTCACGGTCCCGCGCCCTCGGAGATCTTCGATTGACATGCTCCTCGCCCTGAAGGGCGAGCATCAGCGACAGCCGACCCGAACCCCGGGCGACCGCAAGGTGAACGGCCGGGGTCGCGTCACTTCTGTCCGGCCGCCGTGTCGTCCGGCGGCGGCTCCGTGGGCCCGCCCAGTGCCGTCGCCCCCCGCGGCTGCGGCGCGTACCGGAGGGACGTCTCATGGGAGTGGGCCCGCAGATAGCCCACGACCGTGTTCGTCACCGCGGCCAGCGGAACCGCGACCACCGCTCCCCCGATGCCCGCGACCAGGCCGCCGGCCGTGACGGACAGGACGACCGCCAGCGGGTGGACGCGGACCGCGCGGCCGAGGATGAACGGCTGGAGGATGTGGCCCTCGATCTGCTGGACGGCGAGCACGACCACCAGTGTCATCACGGCGGTGAAGACGCCCTGCGTCACCAGCGCCACGACGACCGCCAGGGCGCCGGAGACCACGGCACCGACCAGGGGGATGAAGGAGAAGAGGAAGATGAAGACGGCCAGCGGGACCGCCAGCGGGACGTCGAGGAAGTAGATGCCCAGACCGATGAAGATCGCGTCGATCAGGGCCACCATCACCGTGCCGCGCACATAGGCCGTCAGCGTCCGCCAGGCCCGCGGGCCCGCTCCGGCCACCCCGGGCCGCGCCGCCGTCGGCACCAGCTTCAGGGTCCACTTCCAGATCTTCTCGCCGTCGTACAGCAGGAAGAGGGTGCAGAACATCGTCAGGAGGATCCCGGTGAGGGCCTCCACGACGACCGTCACACCTTCCAGGCCCGCCGACGTGATCTCGTCGGTGTTGCTGCTGATCGCCTCGCGCAGGTTCTTGGCGATGTCGTTGATCTGGTCCTCGGTGACATGGAAAGGGCTGTTGAGGAGCCAGCGGCGCAACTCGTCGATGCCGTCCTGGATCTGGTCGGAGAGGTTGTCGATGTTCTCCATGACCTGCCAGGTCACGAACCATCCGATCAGGCCGATGATGACGAACCCGAGGATCGCGGTGAGCGCCGTGGCCACTCCGCGCGGCACGCCGTGGCGCTGCAGCCGGGCGACCGCCGGCTGCAACAGGGCCGTGATGAGGAGCGCCGAGACGAACGCCAGCACCAGCAGTTGGACGGAACTGATGGCCCGCATCAGCACCCACAGGGTGCCCGCGAGGACGAGCAGCCGCCACCCGGCCTCGGCCGCGACCCGCATCCCCCAGGGGACGGCCTCGGCGGGCTGGGGGCGGGCGATGACGGCGGGTGCGTAGGAGGGCGGCGGCGGGACGTGCTCGGGCGGCTGGGACTCCGCTCCGCGGGAGTCGTCGGCGGACTCGGAGTTACCGGTGTCCTCGGAGTCGGTCGGGTCGCTGTCCCGGGCCTCGGCCTCCGCGCGACGGCGCTCCAGTTCCTGCCCCCATCCGGTCAGTCCGGCGCCGAGCCGACTGAGCCACTCTGGCACTCGCGACATGATCCGTCTTCTCCCCCGTTTCCCTTCCGCCCCACCACTCCCCCCGAGGTCGTCGACTCCGACCGTACATGGCCTGAGCCCCCCACCAAAGGACGGTGGGGGGCTCAGGAAGGTTGAGCGGCCGACGGGTGCACCGTGGGCTCAGCGGAGGCTCAGTACCAGTTGTTCGCCTGCCAGAACGACCACGCCTCGCACGGGCTGCCGTAGCGGGAATCCATGTAGTTGAGGCCCCACTTGATCTGGGTGGCCGGGTTGGTCTGCCAGTCGGAACCGACGGACGACATCTTGGAGCCGGGCAGTGCCTGGAAGAGACCGTAGGCGCCGGAGGAGGCGTTGACCGCCTTGTAGTTCCAGCTGGACTCGTGGTCCACGATGTTGCTGAAGCAGGTCCACTGGTCGGCGGCCACCACCTGCTGGGCCATCGCCTGGATCTCGCCGATGGAGAAGGTCTTGGTGGCGCTGCCCACGAGGGACGAGACATCGCGGCTCGCGGAACGGCTGGCCGCTTCCTTGGCCTTGCGCTCGGCCTCTGCCTTCTCGGCGGCCTCCTGCTTGGCGACCGCGTCCGATGCGGCCTTCTTGCGAGCCGTCTCCTCGGCGTCCTTCTTGGCGCTGGCGTCCGCGGCGATGGCCTGTGCGTCGGCCTGCTGCGTCAGGGACGCCGTCTGCACCTGGGCCTCCTGGCCCATGGGAATGTCCGAGAGGAGAGTCGCGTCGCTTGCTGTCGCCTCGGCGTCGTTGTTCTGAGCGGTGCTGCCCGAGGCAACACCAACGACGCTTCCGACAGCGGTGACCGCGGTGGCCGAGGCCACTGCGAATCCCCGGACCGAAATCCGGCTCACACGGTTTCCTTCCAGCATCGCCCGCTTCGGTGACCCTGGCGGACGCAATCGTGCCCCTGGCACTGGCCTCCAACTGATGGGTCACGGGAGGCACGGGCCCGGTGGGCAACTCCTTTGCGGGGAGAGCCGTGTGGTGCTCGGGCGGCATACGACAACGCTATGGAGTTAACCGTGGTGCTTGTGTTGTGCCGTACCGCTGGGGGTACCGGTGTGTCGTATGCGGGGCCTGACAGGAGTGAGACTCTGCCGTACCCGGACGCGGCATGGCAATTCTGAGTTGCGTGTGAAAGCTCACACCGCAGTTTGCCCCTGGGGTTTTGAGGAAAGCCGCACACGTCGAGCGCCGCCCAGCTAGGCTCATGACCTTTGCTGGACGGCGCCAACCAGCGAGTAGCTACCTCAAGTTGAGCACTCCGGTCAGATCTGCCCGTCCTCCAGCATTTCGGTCACAAGGGCCGCGATCTGCGACCTTTCGGACCGGTTCAGCGTGACGTGCGCGAAGAGCGGATGCCCCTTCAGCTTCTCGACGACGGCGACCACACCGTCGTACCGGCCGACCCGCAGATTGTCCCGCTGGGCCACATCGTGCGTGAGGATCACGCGCGAATTCGCACCGATTCGGGACAGAACCGTCAGCAGGACGTTCCGCTCCAGCGACTGGGCCTCGTCCACGATCACGAACGCGTCGTGGAGGGAGCGGCCGCGAATGTGCGTGAGCGGGAGCACCTCCAGCATGCCGCGGGCGGTGACCTCCTCGATGACCTCGCGGGACGTGACCGCCGAGAGGGTGTCGAAGACCGCCTGCGCCCAGGGGCTCATCTTCTCGGACTCGGAGCCCGGCAGATAGCCCAGCTCCTGCCCGCCCACCGCGTACAGCGGCCGGAAGACCATCACCTTCTGGTGCTGACGGCGCTCCAGCACCGCCTCCAGACCCGCGCACAGCGCCAGCGCCGACTTGCCGGTGCCGGCCCGGCCGCCCATCGACACGATCCCGACGTCAGGGTCGAGCAGCAGGTCGAGCGCGATCCGCTGCTCGGCGCTGCGGCCCTTGATGCCGAAGGCCTCCCGGTCGCCGCGCACCAGACGGACGTTGCCCTCGGGGGTCACCCGGCCCAGTGCCTTGCCGCGCTCGGACTGGATCGTCAGGCCCGTGTGCACGGGGAGGTCGGCGGCCTCGGGGACGTAGGCGTGACCCTCCTCGAAGAGGATGTCCACCTGCTCGCCGGGCAGGGTCACTTCGGACATCCCGGTCCAGCCGGAGGCGTCCGTGATGGCGAGCTCCGCGCGGTACTCCTCGGCGAGGAGCCCGACGGAGGACGCCTTGATCCTGAGCGGGAGATCCTTCGAGACGACGGTGACGTCGTACCCCTCGGCCTGCAAGTTGCGAGCGACCGCGAGGATACGGGAGTCATTGTCCCCCAGGCGGTAGCCGCTCGGCAGGACGCTGGGGTCCGAATGGTTGAGCTCGACACGGATCGTGCCGCCGAGGTCCCCGATGGGGATGGGGGCGTCGAGGCGGCCGTGCCGCACCCGGAACTCGTCGAGCAGACGGAGTGCCTGCCGGGCGAAGTAGCCGAGCTCGGGATGGTGCCGCTTGGCCTCCAGCTCCGTCACCACGACGATGGGGAGCACGACCTCGTGCTCGTCGAAGCGGTTCAGGGCGTTCGGGTCGGCCAGCAGGACGCTGGTGTCGAGAACGTAGGTGCGCCGGTCTGGCTTGTGGCGCTTTGTGCTGGTCACCACGGAAGGACGTACCCCCTCGGATGAGGTCGGGGAGCGACGGAGTGGAGCTGGGCCGGTCGACGGCCGCGATGCACGGGCCGGTGACCGGCCCTCCGCCTCTTCGTCCGTGCAGTGACCACACGGTCGGGCTGGTGCAAAGGGCCTCCCGGGCGGACGGCCCCGTGCCGTCCGCTGAGATCCGACACCCGTGGTTCGGGTGTCGACCTGACAGCCTTATGCCCTCGAACACGCGCCGCCATGCCATGTCGTACGACGGCGACCCGGTGAACTCCTCGTTACTTCCGTCCCTGAGGGTGGTACACGCCTCACCCCGGAGGGGGAGGGTCAGCCTCCGAAGCGCCGGTGCCGCGCGGCGTAGTCACGCAGGGCGCGCAGGAAGTCGACCTTGCGGAACGCCGGCCAGAAGACGTCGCAGAAGTAGTACTCCGAATGGGCGGTCTGCCACAGCATGAATCCCGACAGGCGCTGCTCGCCGCTGGTGCGGATCACGAGGTCCGGGTCGGGCTGGTCAACGGTGTAGAGGTGCCGGCTGATCATGTCGATGTCGACGGACTCGGCGAGCTCCTCCATCGAGGTGCCCTTGTCCTGGGCGTCGAGCAGCATCGAGCGCACCGCGTCGGCGATCTCCTGGCGTCCGCCGTACCCGATGGCGACGTTGACCAGTATCCCGTCGACGTGCGCGGTGGACTCCTCGGCCTCCTTCAGGGCGGCCTGCATCGGGGAGGGCAGCAGGTCGGGAGCGCCGACGTGGTGGACCCGCCAGCGGCCGTCGGCGGCGAGGGTGCGGACGACGTCCTCGATGATGCCGAGGAGGGGGCCGAGCTCCTCGGGCGGCCGGTTGAAGTTGTCCGTCGACAGCAGCCAGAGGGTGACGACCTCGACGTCCGTCTCGGTGCACCAGCCGAGGAACTCCTCGATCTTCTCGGCCCCGGCACGGTGACCGTCGACGGCGGTGGAGCCGGCGGCTTTCGCCCAGCGCCGGCTGCCGTCCACGATCACGCCGATGTGCTTGGGCACCTGGTCGTGGTCGAGGTGGCCTTCAACCCTGCGTGCGTAGACCTTGACCAGCAGGCCACGCAGTGTGTCTCGCAGGTTCACGTGATAAAGCCCCTCCGTAGCGGATGTGGTCCCCCACGCCGAAGCGTAGCGCTGCCGCGCGGGGGCGGGGCCAAGGGGGGCTTGGTGTCCGTGGGTACGTGCAGGGGGTCGTGGGTTGCTCGCGCCCACGCGGCGGAGCCGCACAATGCCAGTCCCCCGCGCCCCTCTCAGGGGCGCCGCCTCGCCTGACGACAGGGCCCTCTCGCCGTACAAAAAACGGGCCGGTCCGTGGGGGGGAGACGGACCGGCCCGAGGGGGGGGCTTCCACCATAACCCTTCGTAAGTGATGCTGCGTGCATCGGCGCCAGAAAATTACTCTCCGAAGTCGACTGACGACGTGCGGGTGGGTGCGGAAGCGTTCATTCAGGGGGTACGCATGGCCGGATCGCAGCGGATTCCAAGGCAATCGGGTGGTATCCAGAGGGATTCAAGGGGTTTGAGCTCACTCGCGCGCCACGCGGGGACATGTCCCGGCACACCCCCGCACGGGTGAACCGCACGGGGAACGCACACTTGACGCCATCGCCAACTTCGCAGAGCGGCCGGCCCGGTGGCTCCGACACCGCGCAGCCCCCTCCTCTGCGCGGTGCCGCCCCGCGCAGCTTTGCTCGCGCGAATAACCTTGGTCTGAACTTAACGCCGGACGCCTGACTTTAGGGAGTCGAGCCCGATAACAATGTGGACACCACAGCCGGGCGTCCGGATCAAGTAGGGCATATCAGGTAGGCCACACCAGGTAAGTCGTATCAGGTAGGTCGTATCAGGTGGATTGCGTAGCGCCTCGCTGGGCCGGGTGCTTGCGGGTGACGATCTCCTTCATGTGGCGATCGCCCCACAGCCCGAGCGGCACCAGGGCGGTGTTGAGGTCCTCCCCCAGGCCCGTGAGGGAGTACTCCACCCTGGGCGGGACCTCCGGGTGGACCTCGCGGTGGACGACGCCGTCGGCCTCCAGTTCGCGCAGCTGCTGGATCAGCACCTTCTCGCTGACCCCGTCGATGTGCCGGCGCAGCTCGCCGAAGCGGAGTGTCCCGCCCGCGTGCAGCGTCCAGAGGATCATCGGCTTCCACTTGCCGCCGACGACGTCCACGGCCGCGTCGAGACCGCAGGTGTAGGGGCCCTTGGCCTTGGCCATGGTCGACTCCTTGTCAGAGGGGTGTTGAGGATCACTTGGGAGCAGGCGTGTGCACGGCGGATGGAGCGGCAGTTCCTGGTCGCCGGAGCGTGGCACCAGCGGCGGCAGGGGCGGCGTACGACGGTGACCCTGGAGCCGCTGGGACGGCTGACGGCGACTGGAGGCGCGGGCCGAGCTGGTGTTCGGGGAGGCGAGGGTGGGGCCGCATGCGTAAGAGGAGCCGCACGCGTAAGAGGGGCGGCACGCGTAAGAGGGGCGGCACGCGCAAAGGGGGTGCCGTGCCGGTCGTGGTCGTCACCGGCTCGGCTTGCGGGCCTCGACGAGGTGGCGGGTGCTGTGGGCCACGAACGGGCCCTCCGCCTCGATCCGCTCGTGCAGCGCGAGGAGCCTGGGCCGGTACGCCTCGACGGTGAACCCGGGCACCATCCAGACGACCTTGCGCAGGAAGTGCACGACGGCGCCGATGTCGAAGAACTCCATCCGCAGCCTCTCCGCCCGCAGGTCGACGACCTCCAGCCCGGCGGCCTCCGCTCCCGCGCGCTCCCGGTCGGGGTGGCGGTCGCTGCTCTGCTCCTCCGGCTGCGGCCCGAGGAAGTACTCGACGACCTCGAAGACGCTGCGAGGTCCCACGTGCTGGGCGAAGTACGTACCGCCGGGCCTGAGGACGCGCGTGATCTCCGCCCACTGCGGGCTGACCGGGTGCCGGCTGGTGACCAGGTCGAACGCCTCGTCCGCGAAGGGGAGGGGTGCGTCCTCGGGGCAGGCGACGACCGCGGCGCCGCGCGGGTGGAGGAGGGCGGTGGCCTTGGCGACGTTCGGGGGCCAGCCCTCGGTGGCGACGGTGAGTGGGGCGAACACCTGGGCGGAGGCCAGGACTTCCCCTCCCCCGGTCTGGAGGTCGAGCGCGGCGGAGACCCGGCCGATCCTCTCGGCCATCGACCGCGCGTACCCCCACGAGGGCCGCTCCTCCGTGGCCCGGCCCTCGAACCAGGAGAAGTCCCAGCCGTCGGTGGGCACGGCCTCGGCCTCGGTGACGAGGTCCTCGAAGGTGCGGTGGGTGCGGTGGGTGCGGTGGGCCGTGTCGGCGGCGGTCATGAGGGGATCCTCGCAAGGGCAGGCCGGCGGACGCGACCGAATTCCCGGGGCCTACTCCAGCACCAGCAGGACATGCTCGTTCTCGCCGTGCCGCACCGTGCCCTCGTGGCGAAAGCCGTGGTGCTCCAGGAGGCGGACCGAAGCACTGTTGCCGTGGAACGGGTCGGCGTACAGAGGCCGGTTCAGCTCCTCCCGGAGGAAGAGGTCCAGGGCTCTGGTGCCGATGCCCCGCCCCCAGTACCGGCGGCCCAGCCAGTAGCCGAGGAAGCGGCGGCCGTCCTCCTCCCACCAGGCCATCAGGTTCCCGGCTGTGGCGCCGTCGACGGTGACCGTCCGCACGAAGCCGGTGGGGTCGCCGAGGATGCGCTTCCCCCAGTGGTTCATGAAGGCCTCGCGCTCGCGGGGAGGAAACCTCGACCGCCGCACCGCCTCCGCGTCCTGCTCGTAGGCGTGAAAGAGCTCCAGGTCGCTCTCGTCGACGCCCCGCAGCAGGACGCTCTCGCTCTCGCCGTCGTCGCTCATACCGGGAGTGTGCCAGCGGCCACTGACAACCATCGCTTACCCGCTCACCGCTGACGCTCGTAGCGCAGCAGCACGACCCCGTTGCCGAAGGTCCGGGTCTCCAGCGGCCGCAGCTTCCGGAGGGTGTCGAACTCCGCGAACGGGGACCTGCCCCGGCCGATGACGACCGGGTGGACGTAGATCCGGTACTCGTCGATCAGGTCGTGTCGCGTGAACTCGGCGGCGAGGTCGGCGCCCCCGAGGAGCAGATCACCGCCCTCCTGAGCCTTGAGTGCCTGGATGTCCTCGACCACGACCTCCCGCACGAGCGTCGTGTTCCACTGGGCGTGCTGCAGGGTGCGGGAGAACACGATCTTCGGCATGTTCCGCCAGATCACGGCGAAGTCGGCCACGGCACGGGGGACGTCCTTCTCACGGTCGGCGGTCGGCCAGTAGTCCGCCATCAGCTCGTACGTGACGCGCCCTTCGATGAAGGCGCCCATGCCCGCGAGGTACTCGTTGAAGTGCGTGTGCAGTTCGTCGTCGACCACGGACCAGTCGATCTCGCGGTTCGGTCCCTCGAAGTAGCCGTCGAGGGACACGGACAACATCAGGACGATCTTTCTCATGGCGGCTCCCGGTTCCACGCGGCCGTACTCGCTCGTGGCACCAGCATCGCGCGGCCCTGCCCGCCGGACGGGGACGCCGCCCCGTCCGGCGGGTTCTCGGGCGCAACGGGACAGGCGCCCCCGAAGGGATCGCCTCAGAGGCGTGCCCCGTACGAGTGATCACGCGGCCTCAGCTCTGCCCGCCCGCCGTCTCGCTCCCGGCGCCGCTGTCGCTCGCGCTCGCACCCCTCGGGAACGACACCTCCACGCGGCGGTTCTTGCGGCGGCCCTCCTCCGAGGTGTTGTCCGCGATGGGGTAGTCCTCGCTGTAGCCGCGCACCTCGAAGGTGATCTCCGAGCCGAGGGAGCCGGCCAACTCGTCGTGGACGATTTCCGCGCGGTTCTTGGACAGGGTCTTGCCGTGCTCGTAGGAGCCGAGGTTGTCCGTGAAGCCGAAGACGCGGACCGTGGTGGGCTTCTGCGCCTTGATCTCGTCGGCGATCGCCTGGATGCGGGAGCGGGCCTCCGGGTTCAGCTTGGAGCTGTCCTTGGGGAACAGCACCTCCGCCTGGAGCGCGAACGTCACGTTCTGGTTCGTGTCCTCCCTGCGCTCCTCGCCTCCGAGGTCCTCCACGACCGACTTGATGTCCAGCACCTTCGCCTCTGCGAGCGTGGCGCCTTCGGCGAGCTTGAGCCCCGGGTTGTTGGCGTCGACTTCCGGGGGTGGCGCGGAGGTGACGGTGCCTGGGGGTTCGCTGGGGCCGTCGTCGGCGTACGCCGGGGTGACGGTGAGGGTGACGAGTACGGCCAGCGCCATGCAGGTGGTGGCGGTACGGGGGGTGAGGG
>NZ_VJZC01000337.1 GCF_009377185.1 Streptomyces spongiae | reverse complement strand
GGGTCGTCGGGGCGGGGCGTCTTCACACCGTGCACGCGCGCGTACTCCTCGGCGAGCCACGGCCCGACGTCGTCCACGTACGAGCGCAGGACGGCCGGGTCGGGGCTCGGCTCGTACGCCGCGTCGGCCGCCGACCGCATCTGCCCGGCGCGCTCCGGGTAGTAACTCCCGAACACCTCGGCCATCTCGTGCAGGTCGCTGGTCCAGCCGTTCCAGCGGGGCATGACGAGGGTGAAGCCGGTGCGGACGAGGTGGCGGGAGGCGCCACGCACGAGGGAGCGGAGGGCGTCGTCGGTGGCCGCGTCGCCGGACGCGCCTCCGGTCACCTCCTCGACCCGCCTGCGCCACCGCTCCAGGTGCAGCGCCAGGTCGCCGTTGGTCTCGCGCGCGAGGAGGGAGTCCGGGCGGTAACGGGGGAGGAACTCGGCGAGGTCCTCGCCCAGGAGGGGTGTGCAGAGGCAGGCGACGAACCAGCCGCCGTCGTACCGCTCCAGATCGCTCAGTAGCCGCGTACGACTGGAGAGCAGGGTGCCGGAGCCGTTGATCTGCGGGAACTCCTTGTCGAGCGCCTCGTCGAGGGCGCGTGCCTCCGCGCGGTCCGCGTCCGTGGGTTCCTGGTGGAGGGCGAGGAGCAGGTCGAGGTCACTGCGTCCCACGCGCGCGGTGCCGCGGGGGATCGAGCCGTAGAGGTACGCGCTGTGCAGACGGGCGCCGAAGACGTCGAGGATCCGGTCGCGTGCGGTGGCGACGACGGGACGGAACGCGTGGGCGATCCGCCCGAGGGACCCCTCCCGTTCGATGCAGCCCTGACTGTCGAGCCCTCTGCGGCCCCCGTCGAGCCTTCTGGGGCGCTCTTTTCCGGCCATGTGCCCACTGTGCCCCTGGTGCGGCCTTCGGGACAGGTGGTTTTCGCCGGAACCGGGCCCGGAAACCAGAAACGGGGCCCCACCCCTGAGGAGGCGGGACCCCGTCGGTGTACCGGAGGTCAGCGGGAACGCTTGGCGAGGCGCTCGACGTCGAGGAGGATCACCGCGCGGGCCTCCAGCCGCAGCCAGCCACGGCCGGCGAAGTCCGCGAGGGCCTTGTTGACCGTCTCGCGGGACGCGCCGACCAGCTGGGCGAGCTCCTCCTGCGTGAGGTCGTGCACGACGTGGATGCCCTCCTCGGACTGCACGCCGAAGCGGCGCGAGAGATCCAGGAGCGCGCGGGCCACGCGGCCGGGGACGTCCGAGAACACCAGGTCGGACATCTGGTCGTTGGTCTTGCGCAGTCGGCGGGCGACCGCGCGCAGCAGGGCGCCGGCCACCTCGGGGCGTACGTTCAGCCAGGGCTGGAGGTCGCCGTGGCCCAGGCCGAGCAGCTTGACCTCGGTCAGTGCGGTGGCCGTCGCCGTACGCGGGCCCGGGTCGAACAGCGACAGCTCGCCGATGAGCTCACCGGGGCCGACGACGGCCAGCATGTTCTCCCGGCCGTCGGGGGACGTGCGGTGGAGCTTGACCTTGCCCTCCGTGACCACGTACAGGCGGTCACCGGGGTCGCCCTCATGGAACAGGGCGTCGCCGCGCGCGAGGGTCACCTCACTCATGGAGGCGCGGAGCTCCGCGGCCTGCTCGTCGTCGAGCGCCGCGAAGAGCGGATTGCGCCGCAGAACGTCGTCCACGAGTTCTCTCCTTGTCGACCTGCTCAGGGGATCTTGCTCCCCGTCGTACCAGGGGACCGTGTTCCCCATTTTGCCGGACGGTCCAAACAGTGTGATCTGTCACAAGGATGCCGTACAGGTGTGCCCCATTGCCCGGCAGGGGTCCAATTGGCGGCCGATCTTGTGGGTCAGGGGCGAATGTCGGTGCCTGGCTTTAGGCTGACCGGGTGTCCAAATCGCCGGTGAGAGCGCAGGCCAAGGGAGCTGGACGGGTGGTTGTACGTCGCGATTCCGCTGTGGGCGAACAGGGTCCTGCGGGAGCGAAGAAAACGGCAAAGACGACAAAGGTGGGGGCGGCCGCGAAGCCTGCCGCCGCGAAGAAGGCCGCTCCGGCCAAGAGAGCTGCTTCGACTGAAAAGGCTGCTTCAGACGAAAAGACTGCTTCGGGCGGCAGGGCCCGAGCCAAGAAGCCCCCGGAGGCCGAGTCGCGCACCGCACTCGTCCGCCGCGCCCGCCGCATCAACCGCGAGCTCGCCGAGGTGTACCCGTACGCCCACCCGGAGCTGGACTTCGAGAACTCCTTCCAGCTGATCGTGGCCACGGTCCTGTCGGCCCAGACCACCGACCTGCGCGTGAACCAGACGACACCGGCGCTGTTCGCGAAGTACCCGACACCCGAGGACCTGGCCGCGGCCAACCCCGAGGAAGTCGAGGAGATCCTGCGGCCGTGCGGCTTCTTCCGGGCCAAGACCAGGTCGGTCATGGGGCTGTCGAAGGCTCTGGTGGAGGAGCACGGCGGGGAGGTGCCCGGGCGGCTGGAGGACCTGGTCAAGCTGCCCGGCGTCGGCCGGAAGACCGCCTTCGTGGTGCTCGGCAACGCCTTCGGACGGCCCGGGATCACCGTGGACACGCACTTCCAGCGGCTGGTCCGGCGCTGGCGGTGGACCGCGGAGACCGACCCGGACAGGATCGAGGCGGCCGTCGGCGCGCTCTTCCCGAAGAGCGAGTGGACGATGCTCTCGCACCACGTGATCTTCCACGGCCGCCGTATCTGCCACGCCCGCAAGCCCGCGTGCGGCGCCTGCCCCATCGCACCGCTCTGCCCGGCCTACGGCGAGGGCGAGACGGACCCGGAGAAGGCGAAGAAGCTCCTGAAGTACGAGAAGGGCGGCTTCCCGGGCCAGCGCCTCAAGCCCCCGCAGGCGTACCTGGACGCGGGCGGGATCCCGGCACCCGCGCTGGGGGCCGGATGACGACCCGTATGGCGCGACACCCACACGAGGGACCCGTGGAACGATCCGCGGTGGCGTGTGCGTTGGGATCGGCAGAGCGACGGGGGTGGCGATGACGCACGCGAGCAACACGCACAACGGGCAGCTGGTGCTGAGTAAGGACGGCCTGCCCGGCTGGCTGGACCCGGTGGTCCACGCCGTCGAGACGGTGGAGCCGCCGCAGCTGAGCAGGTTCCTGCCGCCGGCGGACGGCGCGGGCCGGCAGTCCGCCGTGCTCATCCTGTTCGGCGAGGGAGAGCGCGGGCCGGAGCTTTTGCTCATGGAGCGGGCGAGCTCGCTGCGGTCGCACGCGGGCCAGCCCTCCTTCCCCGGCGGCGCCCTCGACCCCGAGGACGGCGACCCGAAGGCCGAGGGGCCGCTGCGGGCCGCTCTCCGCGAGGCCGAGGAGGAGACCGGACTCGACCCGAGCGGCGTCCAGCTGTTCGGCGCGCTGCCCAAGCTGTACATCCCGGTGAGCGGCTTCGTGGTCACGCCCGTTCTGGGCTGGTGGCAGGTGCCGAGCCCGGTGGGAGTCGTCGATCCGAACGAGACGGCCCGGGTCTTCACCGTCCCCGTGGCGGATCTCACGGATCCCGCCAACCGCGCCACCGCCGTCCACCCCAGCGGTCACAGAGGTCCGGCATTCCTGGTCGAATCCGCCCTGGTGTGGGGATTCACGGCCGGAATCATCGACCGTCTGCTGCACTTCGCGGGCTGGGAGCGACCTTGGGACCGGGACAAGCAGGTCCCGCTCGACTGGCGCGCATGACAGGGTGGCACCCGTGCTGTGTTTTTCCGGGGGACGCCGCGTTCGTGTGCCGCTGCGCGGTGGGCCGTCCTCCGGCCGGGGATGGGCGACCGCAAGGCGCGAAGGTGACGAGGCGAGGCTTTAAGCAGTGAACGTGCTGGACATCCTGTTGCTGGTCGCCGCCGTCTGGTTCGCGATCGTGGGCTATCGCCAGGGCTTCGTCGTCGGCATCCTCTCGGTGATCGGCTTCCTCGGCGGCGGCCTCGTCGCGGTCTATCTGCTCCCGGTCATCTGGGACGCGCTCACCGACGACGCGGAGGTGGGCACGACCGCCGCTGTCGTGGCGGTGATCGTCGTCATCGTCTGCGCGTCCGTCGGCCAGGCGCTGACGACGCACTGGGGCAGCAAGCTCCGCCGGTACATCACCTGGTCACCGGCCCGCGCCCTGGACGCCACCGGTGGCGCCCTCGTCAACGTGGTGGCGATGCTCCTGGTCGCCTGGCTGATCGGTTCTGCGCTCGCGCAGACGACACTGCCGACGCTCGGCAAGGAGGTGCGGGGCTCCAAGGTGCTCCACGGCGTGTCGAGCACCCTCCCCAACCAGGCCAACACGTGGTTCGCGGACTTCTCCTCGGTCCTCGCGCAGAACGGCTTCCCGCAGGTCTTCACCCCGTTCTCGAACGAGAAGATCACAGACGTCCGGCCGCCCGACCCGAAGCTGGCCAACAGCCCGGTCGCCGAGCAGGCCAAGAAGTCCATCGTCAAGGTCGTGGGCACCGCCGAGAGCTGCGGCAAGGTCCTCGAGGGCACCGGCTTCGTCTTCGGCCAGCGCCGCGTGATGACCAACGCGCACGTGGTCGGCGGCGTCGACGAGCCCACCGTCCAGATAGGGGGCGAGGGCCGCAAGTACGACGCCACGGTCGTCCTCTACGACTGGGAGCGCGACATCGCCGTACTGGACGTGCCCAACCTGAACGCGCCCGTGCTGAAGTTCTCGACCAGGGACGCCACCAGCAGCGACGGCGCGATCGTGGCGGGCTTCCCGGAGAACGGGGCGTACGACGTGCGTCCCGCGCGCGTGCGGGGCCGCATCGACGCCAACGGCCCGGACATCTACCACCGCGGCACCGTCAGCCGTGACGTCTACTCGCTCTACGCGACCGTCCGCCAGGGCAACTCCGGCGGCCCGCTGCTCACGCCCGACGGCAAGGTGTACGGCGTGGTCTTCGCCAAGTCCCTCGACGACCCCGACACCGGGTACGCCCTGACGGTGGACGAGGTCCAGGAGGACATCACCAAGGGCCGTACGGCCAGCCAGCAGGTGGACAGCGACAGCTGCGCCCTCTAGGGCCGACGCGAGCGGTGGTGGAAGGTCAGGGGCGCGGATGGCGCAGCCGCGCCGAGACCCAGCGGGCCCGGCGGCGCAGAATGCGCGGGATTCCCAGCCGGGGGTCCGTGCCCGTGAGTTGCGGGGCACCCCTCTGGTGGGAGTTCAGGCCCGCGGCCGAGCGGCGGGTGCGTGCTGCGTCACTGTAGTCGTGCGTCCAGCCCATACCCCGACGTGTGCCCCCGCCCCAAGGTCGATAACCGCCCCTGAGCCCCCCAATCGGCCTATGCGCCAGGCATGTGGCCGTTCCTAGGACAGGTGTTCCCCATTCGGTCGCCTGGCGCGCATCCGGACGGTCACTGGTGCATCCGGACGGTCACCGGTCGGGTTCGGGATCCTTCAGCCAGTTGATCAGTTCGGTCGAGAACGCGACCGGGTCCTCCTCGTGCGGGAAGTGCCCGAGGCCGTCGAACAGACGCCAGCGGTAGGGGGCCTCGACGTACTCTCCGGAACCGGCCGCGCTGCGGGTGCGCATCACGGGGTCCAGCGAGCCGTGCAGGTGCAGGGTGGGCACGCGGACCGGGCGCTTCATGCGTCGGTTGAACTGGATGCCGTCCGGGCGGGCCATCGAGCGGACCATCCACCGGTACGGCTCGATCGAGCAGTGCGCCGTCGACGGGATGCACATCGCGCGCTGGTACGTCTCCACGGCCTCGTCGTCCGGCAGCCGGGGCCCCGACCAGTCCCGCACCAGGCGGCCCACCAGGGCGCCGTCGTCGGCGGTGAGCTGCCGCTCGGGGATCCAGGGCCGCTGGAAGCCCCAGATGTAGGAGCCGGCGGCGGTCTGCTTGGCGTCCCGCAGCATGGCCGAGCGCCAGCGCCTGGGGTGCGGCATCGAGGCGACCGCGAGCCGCCGTACGAGCTTGGGGCGCATCGCGGCCGCCGTCCACGCCAGGTAACCGCCGAGGTCGTGGCCGACCAGCGCGGCGTCGGGCTCGCCGAGGGACCGTACGACTCCGGTGATGTCGAGCGCGAGGTTCGCGGGGTCGTAGCCCCGGGGCGTACGGTCGCTGCCGCCGACGCCCCGCAGGTCCATGGCCACGGCCCGGTAGCCGGCGTCGGCGAGCGCGACCAGCTGGTGCCGCCAGGTCCACCAGAACTGCGGGAAACCGTGCAGCAGCAGGACCAGCGGTCCGTCACCCAGTTCGGCGATGTGGAAGCGCGCACCGTTGGCCGCGACGTCCCGGTGCGCCACCTTCCCGCCGGGCACGTCCGGACGTAGGACCGAGGCGGGTGGCGCCGCGGCGGTCCCCGAGGACGTGGTGGAGGGGGAGGCCGGCGAGGTCGGTGAGTCCGAGGAAGCCGAGGATGCCGGTGTGTCCGAAGAGGTGGCGGGGTCCGTCATGAGGACGAGCGTGCCACAGCCTCGACGGGGGCGTCGGCCGGGCTGGGCCGACGGGGGTGCGGCTTGGCGTTCTGCAGGACGCCCGCCGTCTCCTTCATGGAGGAGGCGACCTTCTGCGGGCCCTTCCCCTTCTTGGCCTTCTTGGCGAAGGCGACCCCGAGCAACGCGAGGAGCCCGGCGACCAGCACGTTGGCCGCGAACGACAGCAGGAAGCAGACGGCGAGGTTCCAGCCGCTCCAGGTCCGGATGCCGTACGCGAGGGCGAAGTTGAGCATCGGCAGGGAGAAGATCAGCACCGCCCCGGCGGCCGCGAACGCCCCGCCGCCCACCGCACCGCGCTTGACGTCCTGCTTGAGCTGGGCCTTCGCCAGCGCGATCTCGTCGTGCACCAGCGCGGACATCTCGGTGGTCGCCGTGGCGAACAGCTGGCCGATGCTGCGTTCGGCGCCGACCGGGCTGCCGTCGGGTGCGCTCATCGAAGTCTCCCTCGCGTCCTGCGGTTTTGTACGGTCCTGTCAGATCATGCCGGACCGTCGTCCCCCTCGCTTGCCCTGCCCGCCACTTCGGCAAGCCTCCGGTGTTCGGCGGCCTTGTGCTCGTAGATCTCGGCCATGCGCAGGTGGTACGCGGGGTTGTCCTGTTCGTAGATGTCGGGGATGCCGTCGAGGTCCTCGTCGCGCTCCTCCGCCTCGTACAGGGAGCGGTACTTGGCGTTCCGCACCTTCAGCAGCACGGTCGCCAGGGTGGCCGCGATCAGGGAGCCGGTGAGCACGGCGGCCTTGACCTTGTCGGTGAGCTCCGGATCGCCGTCGAAGGCGAGTTCGCCGATGAGCAGCGAGACGGTGAAGCCGATGCCGGCCAGCGAGGCGACCGCGAAGACGTCCGGCCAGGAGAGGTCCTCACTGAGCGACGCTCTGGTGAAACGGGCCGTCAGCCAGGTGCCCCCGAAGATGCCGATCGCCTTGCCGACGACGAGCCCGAGGACGACACCGAGCGTCTCGGGCCGGGTGAACACCTCGCCGAACGCACCGCCGGACACCGCGATACCCGCGCTGAACAGGGCGAACAACGGCACGACGAGGCCTGCCGACAGGGGTCGTACGAGGTGCTCGATGTACTCGCCGGGGGAGTGGGCCTCGCCCTCGTGCCTCGTGCAGCGCAGCATCAGCCCCATCGCGACACCGGCGATGGTGGCGTGGATGCCGCTGTTGTACATCAGCCCCCAGATGACGAGCGCGAGCGGGATGTACACGTACCAGCCGCCTATGCCCTTCCTGACGAGCAGCCAGAAGACGACGAGGCCGACGAAGGCGCCCGCGAGCGCGACGAAGTCGATCTCGGAGGTGAAGAAGACGGCGATGATCAGGATCGCGAACAGGTCGTCGACGACGGCGAGGGTGAGGAGGAAGGCCCGCAGGGCGGAGGGCAGCGAGGTCCCGATGACGGCGAGGACGGCGAGTGCGAAGGCGATGTCGGTGGCGGTGGGCACGGCCCAGCCGGCGAGCGAGCCGCCGCCCAGGACGTTGGTGAGCGTGTAGACGAGCGCGGGTACGGCCATCCCGCAGAGCGCGGCGGCGACGGGGAGCAGGGCGGCCTTCCGGTCCCGCAGGTCACCGGCCACCAGTTCGCGTTTGAGCTCGATGCCCGCGACGAAGAAGAAGACCGCGAGCAGTCCGTCGGCCGCCCAGTGCTCGACGGGGAGGTTGAGGCCGAGGGAGCCCGGCCCCAGATGGAAGTCGCGCACGGTTTCGTAGCTGTCGTGCAGGGCGGGCACGTTCGCCCAGATCAGCGCTGTGATCGCCGCCGCGAGGAGCAGCACACCGCCGACCGTCTCCGTCCGCAGCGCGTCCGCGACGAAGTTCCGCTCGGGTAGTGAGAGACGCCCGAGGAACTTGCGGGTGCTGCTGGAGGGACGAGGGGCGGCCATGGCGGGGACCTCCGGTCGGTGGGCAGGACGAAGCACATGCCGACCAGACTTCCCGGCGCACCTTGAGGATCTTGTCGCGTTGTTGATGAGGTTCTTAGCTTACCTAAGGTGTGGCGGGATCCTTTCCGTGAAGTTCGCATTCCGGGTGTCCGGTGTGACGACTGATGGGCGGGACGCCAAGGGGGCACCCGGTGTGGTGCCGGGTGCCCCCTTCGGGACCGTTCGAACGTGGTCGGCTTTTCCGCCGCCGTGCTCAGTCCGATTTCTGCTGTGCTCAGTCCTCGCTCGGCGCCGCCGGCAGCTTCGCCTGGATCAGGTCCATCACCGTCGAGTCCGTCAGCGTCGTGACGTCACCGAGCTGCCGGTTTTCCGCCACGTCACGCAGCAGGCGACGCATGATCTTCCCGGAGCGGGTCTTGGGCAGCTCCGCCACCGGCAGGACCCGCTTCGGCTTGGCGATGGGGCCGAGGGTCGCACCCACGTGGTTGCGCAGCTCGCCCACCAGGTCCTCGGTCTCCGCGGCCGTGCCCCGCAGGATCACGAACGCCACGATCGCCTGCCCGGTGGTCTCGTCGGCCGCGCCGACCACGGCCGCCTCCGCGACCGCCGGGTGGGACACGAGCGCCGACTCCACCTCGGTGGTCGAGATGTTGTGGCCGGACACGAGCATCACGTCGTCGACGCGCCCGAGGAGCCAGATGTCGCCGTCGTCGTCCTTCTTGGCGCCGTCACCGGCGAAGTACTTGCCCTCGAACCGCGACCAGTACGTGTCGATGAACCGCTGGTCGTCGCCCCAGATGGTGCGCAGCATCGACGGCCACGGCTCGGTGAGGACCAGGTAGCCACCTCCGCCGTTCGGCACCTCGTTCGCCTCGTCGTCCACCACGGTCGCGGAGATGCCGGGCAGCGGCGTCTGCGCGGAACCGGGCTTGGTCGCGGTCACACCCGGCAGCGGCGTGATCATCATCGCGCCGGTCTCGGTCTGCCACCAGGTGTCCACGACCGGCGTCCTGTCCCCGCCGATGTGCTTCCGGTACCAGACCCACGCCTCGGGGTTGATCGGCTCACCGACCGAGCCCAGCACGCGCAGGGAGGACAGGTCGAACTTCGCGGGGATGTCGTCGCCCCACTTCATGAACGTACGGATCGCCGTCGGCGCCGTGTAGAGGATCGTGACGCCGTACTTCTGCACGATCTCCCAGAAGCGGCCCTGGTGCGGGGTGTCCGGCGTGCCCTCGTACATGACCTGCGTCGCGCCGTTCGCCAGCGGTCCGTACACGATGTACGAGTGGCCGGTCACCCAGCCGACGTCGGCCGTGCACCAGTACACGTCGGTCTCGGGCTTGAGGTCGAACACGGCGTGGTGCGTGTACGCCGCCTGGGTGAGGTAGCCGCCGGAGGTGTGCAGGATGCCCTTCGGCTTACCCGTCGTGCCCGAGGTGTAGAGGATGAACAGCGGGTGCTCGGCGTCGAACGCCTCGGGCGTGTGCGCGGCGGACTGGCGCCCCACGATCTCGTGCCACCACACGTCGCGGCCCTCGGTCCAGGCGACGTCCTGGCCGGTGCGGCGGACGACGAGGACGTGCTCCACGTTGTCCACGCGCTCGACCGCGTCGTCGACCGCGGGCTTGAGCGCCGAGGGCTTGCCGCGGCGGTAGCCGCCGTCGGAGGTGATGACGACACGGGCGTCGGCGTCCTCGATGCGCTTCGCGAGAGCGTCCGCCGAGAAGCCGCCGAAGACCACGGAGTGCGCGGCGCCGATGCGGGCGCACGCGAGCATCGCGACCGCGGTCTCGGGGATCATCGGCATGTAGACGGCGACCCGGTCGCCGGCCTGGACCCCCAGCTCCAGCAGCGCGTTCGCGGCCCTGGAGACCTCGTCCTTGAGCTCGGCGTAGGTGATGGCGCGGCCGTCGCCGGGCTCGCCCTCGAAGTGGATGGCCACGCGGTCGCCGTGTCCGGCCTCGACGTGCCGGTCCACGCAGTTGTACGCCACGTTGAGCCTGCCGTCCTGGAACCACTTCGCGAACGGCGGATTCGTCCAGTCCAGGGTTTCGGCCGGTTCCTTGTCCCAGGTCAGTCGGCGGGCCTGCTCGGCCCAGAAGCCGAGCCTGTCAGCCTTGGCCTGTTCGTACGCCTCCGCGGTGACGTTGGCGTTCGCGGCCAGGTCGGCGGGCGGCGCGAACCTGCGCTCTTCCTTCAGCAGGTTGGCCAAGGATTCGTTGCTCACGACATCTCCCTTTCCCAGGGTGTCCGTTGTGTCCCGGGCCACAGCTCATCAGACCAGGACCCATGATGACAAGGGCCGTCGGCCGATTGGTTTAGACCTGTGGGTGGGTGGGTCTCCGGCGGGTACCACCCAAGCTCACGGACGACACGTGTGCGGGGTTCATCTGCGGGGGCGGGCCCCGCCCGGGCC
>NZ_VJZC01000336.1 GCF_009377185.1 Streptomyces spongiae | reverse complement strand
GGCCGACGGCAGCGGCGGCCGCGCCGCCGAGCGCGGCGCCCAGGAGGTTCCTTCTCGTGGTGCTCATGACTGTTCACCTCGTCGTGAGTCGTGAGTCGTACGTCGTGAGTCGTGAGTCGTGAGTCGCGCATCGTGCTTCGCGAGTGGGGAGTTCACGTACATGACCGACGTTCACCGACGCGCCCGTCGGCGGGAGTACAGGGTGTCGGCACGACGATGACGGGTCAATGGTCCAGACCGATCTGACCGAACCCTCGGGTCCAATTCCGGCCAACCTGTGATTCGGACAACGCCTCCCCCGCTGAGGAATGCGAACGAGCCCGTGATCGTTGACGATGGGAGTACCACCCGACGACTGAAGGATCGAGAGCTCGTGAGCAGCAAGGTCCCCCCGATCACTCTGAACAACGGCGTCGAGATGCCCCAGCTGGGCTTCGGCGTCTGGCAGGTGCCGGACGACGAGGCGGAGCAGGCGGTCACCACCGCCCTGGAGGCCGGGTACCGCAGCATCGACACAGCCGCGATCTACGGCAACGAGGAGGGCACCGGCAAGGCGATCGCCGCCTCCGGTCTCCCCCGCGAGGACCTCTTCGTCACCACCAAGCTCTGGAACAGCGAGCAGGGGTACGACTCCACGCTGCGCGCCTTCGACGCGTCGCTGGAGAAGCTCGGCCTGGAGTTCGTGGACCTCTACCTGATCCACTGGCCGATGCCGGCCAAGAACACGTCCACCGAGACGTACAAGGCCTTCGAGAAGCTGTACGCGGACGGCCGCGCTCGCGCCATCGGTGTCTCCAACTTCCTTCCGGAGCACCTGGGGCAGCTGGCCGAGGCCACGTCCGTGGTCCCCGCGGTCAACCAGATCGAGCTGCACCCGCACCTCCAGCAGCACGCGGCCCGTGAGTACCACGCGGAGCAGGGCATCGCCACCGAGGCCTGGTCGCCGCTCGGCCAGGGCAAGGGCCTCCTGGAGGTCCCCGCCATCGTCGCCATCGCGCAGAAGCACGGCCGCACCCCGGCCCAGATCGTGCTGCGCTGGCACCTCCAGCTCGGCAACGTCGTGATCCCCAAGTCCGTGACCCCGTCCCGGATCAAGGAGAACATCGAGGTGTTCGGCTTCTCCCTCGACACGGAGGACATCGCCGCGATCAGCGCGCTGAACGAGGACCGGCGCCTCGGTCCGGACCCGGCCACGTTCAACACGGCCTGACGGACCCGCACGCGAAGCGCCCCGGAGCCCGGCCTTTCCGGTCGGACTCCGGGGCGCTTCGTATGCCCTGAGCGCACCCGCCGGGCCCGACAGACCGACGACTTGGTCCGTACCTTTACCGCGATTTTCCCTCACCCCTCGACCCGGTGGGCGACCTGGGCTTTCGTGACACCTCGACCAACTCCGGTGCACCGCAGGCCCATTGAGAGGGCTTGACGAGGCCCCGCGACTGGGCCCACCTTGTACGGCACCCGATAGGAAACTTTCCTAACAGAAGGGTCCCCCACAGTGCGCTCTCGAACACTGACCCTGACCGCGGCCGCCGCTGCCGCACTCCTGTCCACCGCGGCCCTCGCCGCGAACGCCTCCGGCACCCCACGCCCGGCATCGCCCCGGGAGGGCACGGTCAGCGCGGCCGACCTGCTCGCCAAGGTGACGTCCTGCTCCCAGATCTCGAACGGCAAGTACCGCACCGACGAGGAGACGTCGGCCACCGTCCCCGTGTGCGGCAAGAACGGCGCGGTGTTCTGGAAGGCCGACATGGACATCGACTGCGACGGCCAGCGCACCTCGAAGTGCAACGAGGACACCGACCCCTGGTACCAGGACGACACGGCGTTCCACCAGTCCGACGGAAAGCCGCTGCGCGCCGACTCGCTGCCGTACGTCGTCGTGCCCAGCTCCAGCAGCATCTGGAACTACTCGAGCGCGGGCATCAAGGGTGGCGGCGTCGTCGCGGTCATCTACAACAACAAGGTCGAGTACGCGGTCGTCGGCGACACCGGTCCCAACAAGATCATCGGCGAGGCCTCGTACGCCACCGCCAAGGACCTCGGCATCGACCCCGACCCGGAAAACGGCGGCACGGACTCCGGCGTGACGTACATCCTGTTCAAGAACTCGCAGGTGTCCCCCATCGAGAGCCACAGCGCGGCGGTCTCGCTGGGTGACCGGCTGGCGAAGCAGTTCCTCCAGAACAACTGACCCGGGAAGGGAGCGGGCCCGGTGCCGCGCGGAGCCGCGGTACCGGGCCATGGGCGTGCTGGATCAGTTGGGCTGCCCGATCGGCCGTACGACCATGGTGTTGACGTCGACACCGGCCGGCTGGCGGATCGCCCAGACGATCGAGTCGGCGAGCTGGTCGGCGGTGAGCAGATGGCCCGGCGGCAGGCTGCCGTAGTTGTCCCAGAACGGGGTCTCGACCCGGCCGGGCGCGACGAGGGTCACGCCCACGCCCCACTGGGTGACCTGACGGCGGGTGTTCTCGGCGAGCCCGGTGACGGCCCACTTGGTCGCCCCGTAGATGTTGCCCGGCGTGTTGACGAAACCGGCGACGCTGCCGACCAGCACGATCCGCCCCTTGGACTCCTTCAGGGCGTCGATGGAGGCCCTGATGAGGAGGGCGGGACCGAGCACATTGGTCAGCACCATCTCGGTCCACCCGGCCGGATCGCCCTCGGAGACCGTGTCGTGCGTGCCGAACCCGGCGTTGGCGACGACCGTGTCGAGCCGCCCGAACTCCTTCAGGGTCGTCTCGACGGCGCCCTGAACGCCGTCGTAGTCGGCGGCGTTCCCGACGACCGTCAACAGCCCTTCCGGGTCGCCGAGTTCGGCGGAGAAGGCCCGCAGCCGTTCCTCGCCCCGCCCGGTGACGGTCACCCGGTTCCCGGCGTCCAGCAACTGCCGTGCGACCGCGGCACCGATGCCGCTGCCACCACCCGTGATGAGTGCGACAGGAGAGTCGCTCATGATGATTACCCCCGCATGTGCGTTGTCGGTGACCGGAGTTCATCATTTGGAGCGCTCTCGAAGTCAAGAGCGGTGGACCGTGGGGAGACTCCGTCCTCAGCTCACGAGTTCCGCCTCCGCAGTGTGGATCGTGTGCGCCGCCAGGACGAAGACGTCCGGCCGGTGGTACAGGCTCACCTTGTCGTCGGGGTCGAGAAGCCGGTCGATGGTGGCGCGGTCGGACGCGTCGAGGTGTTCGCCGAGCGTGTCGCGGTGGAGCTGGAACACGCCGACGACGAACGCGCGGGCCTCGTGGGACAGCGGGGCGGGCAGGTCGAGCAGGAACGTGCGGCTGGTGGCACCGCGCAGGCCGACGCGGGTGAGCAGCCCCGCCCAGTCCTCGGTCTCCTCGACGGCCCCCGGGATGTCGAGCCGCATGGTCGTGAACCGTTCGGCCTCGACGGCTCCGAGGCGGGCCTGGAGACCGGGCCGGCCGATGCCGATGTCGCGGGGCAGGTAGCGGGCGGGGAGCCCGCCCTCCAGCAGCGCGACGGTGCCGCCGGGTGCCAGCCGCTCGGCGAAGGCCGCGAGGGCCGCCCGCTGGTCGGGGAGGTGGTGCAGGCTCCTGCTCGCCCAGAGCAGATCGACGGGGTAGTCCAGGTCACCGAGCACGTCCGGGAGGTCGCCCTCCAGCGTGCTGAACCGGTCGGCGATACCGAGGCGCTCGGCCCGCGCCCGGGCGCGTTCGAGGAGAGGGCCGGAGCCGTCCGCGGCGACCACTCGGGCGCCCGGGAACGCCTCGGCCAGCCCGCAGGTCACGACGCCGGGGCCGCTGCCCACGTCGACGACGAGCCCCGGATGGGGCTGCCGCTTGCTCAGCCAGGCCGCGGCCCGCGCGTACAGGGGCGAGAACAGCTCCGCCTCCGCCTCCAGCATCGGAGCCATGTCGGACCAGTCCCGGTCGGCGTGGTCGTGATGGTGGTCGTGTTGGTGGTCGTGTTGGTGGTCGTGTCGGTGGTCGCGGCGCTGATCATGGTCGTGGTCGTGATGGTGTCCCATGGTGGTGACCCTCTCGTCCGGATGCCCGCCAGCGTGCGCCGACGCACCGGGTCGCGGCAATTCCTGTTGCCGTATCGGCAATTCCGAGCGAGAGGGTCGCTTCCGCGGATCGCTTCCGCAGGTCGCTTCCGCGGATGGTGGTCCGCCGGGGGCCGACCCAGGATTCATGACCCCCGGCGGACGTCGTGCACCTGGCGCTCACCTGTCCGGGACGTGGGACCCGGACAGGTGTCGGCTCACAGCGCCGGGTACGCGTTCTTCATGAGCTCCTGGAACTGGGCCGAGAACCAGTGCCCGGACAGCGGCGAGTTCGGCAGCGCGCCCGACATGCTGTTGCCGTTGCGGGGGTTGCCCGTGTACGTCGGGTCGCACATGCGGTCGAAGCCCTTGCCCTCGTCGTTCGGGATGGCCGAGCTGGAGCCGTCGGACTCACCCGGGGGCTTCATCCACACGTACGCGTCGATCCCGGTCGCCGGGGATGCCTGCGGGCGCTCGCCGAGGCCGGCTCCGGACTGGTTGCACCAGTTGCCGATGTGGATGCGACGGTCGTAGCGCCCGCCGTTGACGTACGTGTCGACGCTGGTCGTCGCGCCCGGTCCGGTGGGCCGTGCGGTGCCGCCCCAGCCGTTGCGGGAGGTGTCGATCAGCATGCCGATACTGGAGTTGAAGCCGACCGAGACCAGCTGGTTACGGAAAGCCTGGGCGAAGGACTGCTCGTCGGTGTAGCGGTTCCAGTCGACCCACTTGGACTCGCGGACCGACTTGCCGGCCACGTTGTCGTTGATCGTGAAGTTGTTCTCCTTCAGGGCGCTGTAGTTGGCCGTGTTCGTGATGAAGCCATGGACGTCGTTCACCGTGGCGCCCTCGGCGGTCGCCGCCTCCTTGAAGGTGTTCGCGGAGGCACCGAAGTTGTCGTCCCAGCCGATCCAGCCGTGGTGGCCGGCGTCGACGTAGTTGTAGACGTTGGCCACGTCACCGAGCTTGTTGAGCGCGTAGCCGACGCCCTTGACGTAGTTGCCGTTGGCCTTCATCACGTCGCACTGCGGGGTGGCCGTCGGGCGGCTGCCGGTGTTGGTGACGAGGTTCGGCAGCGAGTCGATCTCGACGGTCGTGACGATCCGCAGCGAGGCGTACTTCGAGTCGGCGAGGATGGCCGCGATCGGGTCGATGTACTGGGTCTTGTACTTGTCGATCTCCGTCGGGCCGAGTTCGCCGTTGGAGGCGAGGGCCGCGCAGTCACGTCCGGGCAGGTTGTAGATGACCAGCTGGACGACGAGCTCGTCGGAGCCCTTCTGGCGGAGGGCCTCGTCGAGGTGGGCGCGCAGGCCCATGCCGCCGTTCACGCCGTTGATGGCGGCGATCCGGTCGAGCCAGACGCCCGTGGGCTGGCTGGAGATGCGGCTGCCGCCCGCCTCGGCGTTGGCCTTCGCCCGCCACTCGGGGTTCACGTACACCTTGGCGCCGGAGTACGGGTTGTCGACCCGCCCGGACGGGCCACCGGGGCCCGGGTTCCCGGGACCGCCGCTGCCGTCGTCCACGTTGCAGGTCACGCCGTCGAGCGTGAAGGTGGCGGGGATCGCGTTGGTGCCGCTGTAGGAGCCGTTGAAGCCGAAGCTGACCGAACCGCCGGTCGACAGCGGGCCGTTGTAGGTCTCGTTGGCGGCGGTCACGGCGGTGCCGCTCTGGCTGAGCTTGGCGTTCCAGCCGCTGGTGATCTTCTGGTTCCCGGCGTACGACCACTTCACGGCCCACGACGACTTGGCGGCGCCGTTGTTGGTGACCGTGACGGAGGCGGTGAAGCCGGAGTCCCACTGGTTCTGGATCTTGTAGTCGACGGTGCAGGGGACCGCCTTGACGCCGGTGTCGCCGGGGACGGCGGCCATGGCGGTCCCGGCCGCGCCGCCCACCAGTGCCAGGGCGGCGAGCAGTGCCGTTCTTGTTCGGGTACGACTCATCAGTGCGGGTTTCCTCTCCGTGGGGGCTATCCGTGGGGGCTATCCGTTGAGCGAGCGCAGGTGGTCGCGCAGCCCGATGCCGAAGGACGTGGGAGTCCCGTCGTAGTTGGAGATCAGGGCGGGCCCGGAACCGCAGTTCCAGGTGTTCCAGGTCCAGCCCAGATAGGAGAGCTTGCGGGCGTCGAACCACGCCATGACACGGTCGATGAAGGAGTGCGCGCAGGTGTTCTCGCCGATCTCCCCGGCGACCAGCGGGACCTGGGCCGCGACTGGGGCGAGCGTGGAGTCCCAGCAGCTCTCGTTCGAGCAGGTGTTGAAGTTGTAGACGTGCCAGGCGGCGGCGAGATTGCCCGTCGGGTCGTTGGGCTTGTACGTCAGCCACTGGCTCAGGTCGTTGGAGTAGGCGAGCCCGGCGGCCAGTATCACGTTCTTCGCGCCGGTGCCCCGGACGGCGTCGACCAGGTCCTGCATTCCGGCGACCTGGTAGGTGATGCCGGGGCAGGTGCCGCCGTCGCGCCAGCAGGTCCACGCCTGGGTGGCCGTGGAGGTGGCGCGGTCCGGGTAGGGCTCGTTGAACAGGTCGAAGACGACGGTCGGGTCGTCCTTGAAGGTGTTCGCGACCGAGGTCCAGAACGACGGGGTGTACTGCATGCTGGGCATCGGCTTCTGGCAGCTGGCGTGCACATCGGAGCAGCCGGCCGAGTTGCCCGTGTACTGGCCCCAGGACCAGTGCAGTTCGACCATCGGCGTCATGCCGTGCGCCTTCACCTTGGCCACCAGGTCCTTGACGGCGCTGATGTAGTTGGCGCCCGCGTACTCGGGCTTGATGTTGGACAGCCCGAGCCAGCACTCCTCGTTGAGCGGGATGCGTACGGTGTTGGCGTTCCAGTCGGCGATCGCCTTGACCGAGGCGTTGTCGACCGGGCCGTCCCAGATGCCGTAGCCCTGGACGCACGCGAACTCGCCGCCGGAGCGGTTGACGCCGAGCAGACGGCGGGTCGCGCCGCTCGCGTCGACGAGCTTGTTGCCGGACACCTTGAGCGCGGGCGGTCCGTCACCACTGGGTGGCGGATCCGTGGGCCCCGGGTCGGTCGGGTCCGGTGAGGGCCCCGCGTCCACGTTGCACGTCGTCCCGTTGAGCTTGAACGCCGCGGGCACGGCGTTGCTCCCCGACCCCGAGGCGATGAATCCGGCGCTGACGCTCCCGCCCGAGGGCAGCGAACCGTTCCAGCTCTCGTTGGCCGCGGTGACCGTCGTACCGGACTGGGACCACTTGGCGCTCCAGCCCTGGGTGACCTTCTGACCTCCGGTGAAGTCGAAGGTCAGACTCCAACTGCTCAGCGCCGCCTGGTTGTTGGTTATCTTCACGGCGCCCTGGAAGCCGGCGTCCCACTGGCTCGTGACGGAGTACTCCACCGTGCAGGCGGGCGCGGCACCGGACGCCGTGACCACCGGCGCCACCGCGGTGCCGACGAGGGCGACGGCTGCGGCGACGAGTAAAAGACCTGAACGCGGGGGGTGTCGCATGAGCGACTCCTTGCAGCTCTGGCGCGCCGTGACCGGCGCGTCGACTGATGGAATCGCTCCCACTGGTGTTGGGGGAAGGTAGCGCCAAGTGACGGTAAAGACCAGAGGTGGCGCCATCTTGCGCTCATCGAATCTTTTCGACTCTTCGAGCACCTTGACCCCTCTCACCCCCCTCCCCAATATGGGAGCGCTCCCACTGGTTCAAGGCTTGTTGCTCTCCCCCCACTTCTCCGAGCCGCATGGAGGAACCAGCGCATGCACCCCAGACGGAGACGTCGCACGCGGCGGCTGTGGACAGCCGTCGTGGCAGCTCTCGCACTCCCCTTCGCGATGCTGAGCACGGGTTCAACTCCCGCTCGGGCAGCGGCAGTTCAGTGCAGCGTCGACTACAAGACCAATGACTGGGGCTCCGGATTCACGGCCGAGCTCACGATCAGCAACCGGGGCACGGAGGCGATCTCCGGCTGGACCCTGACCTACGACTACACGGGCAACCAGAAGCTCAGCAACGGCTGGAGCGGCACCTGGTCGCAGTCCGGCACGACGGTGACGGCGAAGAACGCGTCCTGGAACGGGACGATCGCCGTCGGAGCCGCCGTCACCACGGGCGCCCAGTTCACCTACAGCGGCAGCAACGCCGCGCCCACCAACTTCGCGATCAACGGCACGACCTGCGCCGGCGCGCACCAGCCGCCGATCGCCGTGCTGACCAGCCCGGCCGCGGGCGCCGTCTACGCGCAGGGCGACGCGGTGCCGCTCGCCGCCACCGCCGCGGCGGCCGACGGCGCGACCATCAGCAAGGTCGAGTTCTACGACGACACCAGGCTGCTGGGCGCGGACACGAGCTCCCCCTACACGCTCTCCGTCTCGAATTTGACCGTGGGCAGTCATTCGCTGGTGGCGAAGGCGTACGACAGCCTGGGCGCGTCGGCGGACTCCACGCCGGTCGGCATCACGGTCGCCTCGGGCCCCGCCGTGGTGGCCTCGCCTCCCCAACTGGGCGTGCAGCAGGGCAAGACGGGCACGTACGAGGTGAAACTTTCGACGCAGCCGTCGTCGAACGTGACGGTGACGACGTCGAGGGCGAGCGGCAACTCGGGCCTGTCCGTCACCGGTGGCGCCTCCCTCACCTTCACCCCGCAGAACTGGAGCACCGCGCAGAAGGTGACCATCACCGCCGCCGCCTCCGGCACCGGCTCGGCGACCTTCGAGTCCGCCGCCACCGGGCACGCCAAGGCCGCGGTGACGGTGACGCAGCTGGCCGCGTCGAAGGAGTACGACGCCCGCTTCCTGGAGATGTACGGCAAGATCACCAACCCGGCGAACGGCTACTTCTCCCCCGAGGGCATCCCGTACCACTCGGTGGAGACGCTGATCGTCGAGGCGCCGGACCACGGCCACGAGACCACGTCGGAGGCGTACAGCTACCTGCTGTGGCTGCAGGCCATGTACGGCAAGGTGACGGGTGACTGGTCCAAGTTCAACGGCGCCTGGGAGATCATGGAGAAGTACATGATCCCCACGAAGGCGGACCAGCCGACCAACTCGTTCTACAACGCGTCCAAGCCGGCCACCTACGCGCCCGAGTACGACACCCCGAACGAGTACCCGGCGCGGCTCGACACCGGCGTCTCGGTCGGTCAGGACCCGATCGCCGCCGAGCTGAAGAGCGCGTACGGCACGGACGACGTGTACGGCATGCACTGGCTGCAGGACGTCGACAACGTCTACGGCTACGGCAACTCGCCCGGCAAGTGCGAGGCCGGCCCGTCCGACACCGGCCCGTCGTACATCAACACCTTCCAGCGCGGCCCGCAGGAGTCGGTGTGGGAGACCGTCCCGCAGCCCACCTGCGACGCGTTCAAGTACGGCGGCAAGAACGGGTACCTGGACCTGTTCACCGGCGACGCGTCGTACGCCAAGCAGTGGAAGTTCACCAACGCCCCCGACGCCGACGCTCGGGCCGTGCAGGCCGCCTACTGGGCCGACAAGTGGGCCAAGGAGCAGGGCAAGGGCGGTGACGTCTCCGCGGTCGTCGGCAAGGCCGCGAAGATGGGCGACTACCTGCGCTACGCCATGTACGACAAGTACTTCAAGAAGATCGGCAACTGTGTGGGGGCCTCGTCCTGCCCGGCGGGCACCGGCAAGGACTCCTCGCACTACCTGCTGTCCTGGTACTACGCGTGGGGCGGCGCCACCGACTCCTCGGCGGGCTGGGCCTGGCGCATCGGCTCCAGCCACGCGCACGGCGGCTACCAGAACCCGCTCGCCGCGTACGCGCTGAGCAACTACGCGCCGCTGAAGCCCAAGTCGACGACCGGGCAGGCGGACTGGGCCAAGTCCCTGGAGCGGCAGGTCGAGTTCTACCGCTGGCTCCAGTCGAACGAGGGTGCCATCGCGGGCGGTGCGACCAACAGCTGGGGCGGGAGGTACGCCACTCCGCCGACCGGCAAGCCGACCTTCTACGGCATGTACTACGACGAGAAGCCCGTGTACCACGACCCGCCGTCCAACCAGTGGTTCGGCTTCCAGGCGTGGTCCATGGAGCGCGTCGCCGAGTACTACCAGCAGACGGGCAACGCGGCCGCGAAGACGGTCCTCGACAAGTGGGTCGACTGGGCGCTGTCCAAGACCACGGTCAACCCGGACGGCACGTACCGCATCCCGTCGACGCTCCAGTGGTCGGGCGCCCCCGACACCTGGAACGCCTCGAACCCCGGCTCCAACAGCGGGCTTCACGTCACCGTCGCCGACTACACCGACGACGTGGGCGTGGCGGCGGCGTACGCCAAGACGCTGACGTACTACGCGGACCGTTCCGGTGACGCCGACGCGGCCCGCGTGGCGAAGGCGCTGCTGGACGGCATGTGGGACAACCACCAGGACGCGCTCGGCATCGCCGTCCCGGAGACCCGCGCCGACTACAACCGCTTCGACGACGGCCTCTACGTCCCGAGCGGCTGGACCGGCACCATGCCCAACGGCGACACGATCAACTCGTCGTCGACCTTCGACTCGATCCGCTCGTTCTACGAGGACGACCCGGCCTGGTCGAAGATCGAGGCGTACCTGGCGGGCGGAGCCGCGCCCTCCTTCACGTACCACCGGTTCTGGGCCCAGGCGGACATCGCCCTGGCCATGGGCTCGTACGCGGAGCTCCTCGAGTAACGCCCCGCCAAGAGTTCTGCGTACCGGGCGGGCCGTGACGCCCACGAGACGTCAGGGCCCCAAGGCCGGGCGGACCCGTCCCATCGGGTCCGCC
>NZ_VJZC01000335.1 GCF_009377185.1 Streptomyces spongiae | reverse complement strand
GCCCCGCAGTCGTGGCCGGGCGCACAGGACACACCTCCCCCTGGCACCCCCGTACAGGTAGGTCCCCAGCCGTGGCCCGGGGCAGACGACACCCCCGGCACCGGTACGCCCGCCCAAGCCGGCGGCCCGGCCCAGGCCGCCGCTCCCGCACAGGCCGCGTCTCCCGCCGGTCCCGCGGAGGAGGCCACCCCGGCGCCCGGCACCCCGCTCCCGCCCGAGCAGCCGCAACAGCAGACGCAGGCACCGGCACAAGCACCGGCACCGGCACCGGCACAGCCGCGCACCGCACAGCCGCTGCCTGCCGAGGCCGCCGCCCCGGTCGACCCCAACTCGACCCAGGGGCGGGCGATCAGCGTGCGCACGCTCGGCCAGGGCGTGCCGTTCGCCCGGCAGTCCCAGCAGGGCGCCACCGCCACGTCGTCCTCTCACCAGAGCAACGGTTCCGGCACCAACGGCTCCGGCCGCCGCCGCAAGCTGGGCACGCCACCGGAGCCCACCACACGCCCGGAGACGGCGGCACGCCCGCACCCGCAGTCGGGGCAGGCTGCCCAGGCGGTCTCGGCCCCTGCTGTGCAGGCGCCCGAACCCGCGCAGCCGTCTCTGGCCGGACAGGTCCCGCTCCCGGCGCAGCCCTCACTCGCCGGCCAGTCCCGCCTGGCCGGTGTCACCGAGGGCGCCGGGCGCTCGTACGCCATAGGGGCGCCCGACGAGAACGCCGACGAAGGCCCCGAGCCGCTCGACGGTCCCGGTGGCGCGGTGGAGGTATCCGACCAGCCGCACCCTCAGCCGATGGACGACGAGCTCCCCCCGGAGCCGCTCGACAACCCGCGCCGTCTCCTTGTGTGGCCCGCGCCCGACGTCACCACCCAGCAGGCGCTGAGCGACCGCGGCTACCGGCCCGTCATCGTGAACTCGCGTGAAGAGGTGGACGCGCAGATCGCCGCCTTCCCGGCCGCTCTCTTCGTCGACCCGCTCACCGGCCCGATCACGCGTACGGCTCTCCAGTCGCTGCGTCAGGCCGCCGTCGCCGCCGAGGTGCCCGTGCTCGTGACGGCGGGCCTCGGGCAGGCGTCACGGGACGCGGCGTACGGCGCCGACCCAGCCGTGCTGCTGAAGGCCCTCGCGCCGCGTGACTCCGAGCAGCACCCGCCGCGTGTCCTGCTCATCGAGGAGCACGCGGAGATCGCACTGGCGCTGACCGCGACGCTGGAGCGGCGTGGCATGCAGGTGGCGCGGGCCGCCTCCGACGCGGACGCGGTCACGCTGGCCGCCCAGATGCGGCCGAACCTCGTGGTGATGGACCTGTTGCAGGTGCGCCGCCGCCGCGCCGGAATCGTCGACTGGCTGCGTGCGAACGGCCAGTTGAACCGCACTCCGCTCGTCGTCTACACCGCCGCCGTCGACCAGACCGAACTCCCGCGTCTGGCCTCGGGGGAGACGGTCCTGTTCCTCGCGGAACGCTCGACGAGCCCCGAGGTACAGAACCGGATCGTGGAACTGCTGGCCCGCATCGGCACGAACTGATCACGCACACTGATCAGGCACGTCGTTGAGGCTTCACATCGCTGGGGCTGCACATCGCTGGAGCTTCACATCGCTGGAGCTTCACATCGCTGGGGCGCTGTTTCACGTGAAACAGCGCCCCAGTCATCTACCCGTCCGCGTCGTTCGACGCGTCACATCTGTCAGATCTGTCAGATCTGCGTGACGTCCAGCTCCCCCTCGGCGTACTGCCGCCGCAGCACCTTCTTGTCGAACTTGCCCACGCTCGTCTTCGGCACGGACTCGATGATCGTCCAGCGCTCGGGGAGCTGCCACTTGGCGATCCTTCCCTCGTCGGCGAGGAAGGTGCGGAGCGTCGTGAAGTCGGCGGAGGAGCCCTCCTTCAACACGACCGTGGCGAGGGGGCGTTCGCCCCACTTGTCGTCCGGTACGGCGACGACGGCGGCCTCGGCGACATCCGGGTGGGCCATCAGGGCGTTCTCCAGCTCGACGGACGAGATCCACTCGCCGCCCGACTTGATGACGTCCTTGGCGCGGTCGGTGAGAGTCAGGAAGCCGTCGGGGCTGATGGTGCCGACGTCACCGGTCTTGAGCCAGCCGTCCTCGCTGAACTTGTCGGCGGGACGCAGGGGTTCGGCGCCATCCCCGCCGTAGTACGCGCCCGCGATCCACGGCCCGCGGACCTCCAGCTCCCCGGCCGACTCCCCGTCCCAGGGCAGTCGCTCGCCGCCGGGGCCGGTGAGCCGGGCCTCGACGCCCGCGGGGAAACGGCCCTGGGTGAGCCGGTACTCGAGTTCCTGCTCGGTACCGATGACATGGGCCGGAGGACGCGCGATCGTGCCGAGCGGAGAGGTCTCCGTCATGCCCCACGCGTGGCAGACGCGCATGCCCAGCTTGTCGAACGCCTCCATCAGCGAGGGCGGACAGGCCGAGCCGCCAATGGTGACCTGGGTGAGCGAACTGACGTCCCGGGGCCGTGCGCCCAGTTCGACGAGCAGTCCCTGCCAGATGGTCGGGACGGCCGCCGCGTGCGTGGGCCTTTCCTTCTCGATCATCTCGGCGAGCGGCCCGGGCTGCAGGAACCGGTCCGGCATCAGCATGCTCACACCGGTCATGAAGGCGGCGTGCGGCAGGCCCCACGCGTTGACGTGGAACTGGGGGACCACGGCGAGGCTGATGTCCTGGTCGGTCAGGCCCATGGACTGGGTCATGTTGACCTGCATGGAGTGCAGGTAGATCGACCGGTGCGAGTAGACGACGCCCTTGGGGTCGCCGGTCGTGCCGGAGGTGTAGCACATGGCCGCGGCGCTGCGCTCGTCCAGCTCCGGCCACTCGTACGTCGTCGGCTTGCCGGCCACGAGCTCCTCGTACTCGTGCACCCGCGCGCTCGCCCCGTCCAGCAGCGAACGGTCACCCGGCCCGGAGACGACGACGTGCTCGACCGTCTTGAGGTGGGGGAGCAGCGGCGCGAGGAGGGGGAGCAGCGAACCGTTCGCGATGACCACGCGGTCGGCGGCGTGGTTGACGATCCACGCGAGTTGCTCGGCCGGGAGGCGCAGGTTGAGCGTGTGCAGCACGGCGCCCATGGAGGGGATCGCGAAGTACGCCTCGACGTGCTCGGCGTTGTTCCACATGAGCGTGGCGACACGCTCGTCCCCTTCGACCCCGAGGTCCTCCCGCAGGGCGTGCGCCAGCTGGGCCGCGCGTGCCCCGATCTCGGTGAAGGAACGGCGCTGGGGTTCGCCCTCACCCGTCCATGTGATCACCTGCGATGTTCCGTGCAGGGCCGAGCCGTGACTCAGGATCCTGGAGATCAGCAGCGGTACGTCCTGCATCGTGCTCAGCACCGGGGGGCCTCCTCGTTGAAGCGGCTACGCGAGGGTAGTGTCCCGCGATTGTGCTGGCATACCGAGCAGTATGTCACTAGGTCACGGTGGATTTGTTCGCCGGTGTCGGGGCTTGGCGGTGCCGGTGAGCGAGTGTGTGCGGTCCGTGGCGCGACAGCCGGGTCGGCTCAACAACGGGAGGCTCCCCTACCGCACGGGCTCCAGCTCGGGGTCCTCACGCAGCTTGCCCAGGGCGCGCGACACCGCCGACTTGACGGTGCCCACGGACACTCCGAGCACCTCGGCGGTCTGCACCTCGCTCAGGTCCTCGTAGTACCTGAGGACGACCATCGCCCGCTGCCGCGCCGGCAACTTCATGATCGCCCGCCACATCGCGTCGTGCAGCGCCTGCTGCTCGGCGGGATCCCCGGCGGGCACCACTTCCGGCTCCGGCAGCTCGTCGCACGCGAACTCGTCCACCTTGCGCTTGCGCCACTGGGACGTCCTGGTGTTGAGCAGAGCACGCCGTACGTAACCGTCGAGGGCCCGGTGGTCCTCGATCCGGTCCCAGGCGACATACGTCTTGGTGAGCGCGGTCTGCAGCAGGTCCTCCGCGTCGCTCGGGTTCGCGGTCAGCGACCGGGCGGTACGCAGCAGCACCGGCTGGCGGTCCCTCACGTACGACGAGAACGACGGGTACGGAAGAGTCTGCCTCGCTGGGGTAGCCGCGTTCGAAGCGCTGGTGCAGACGGGTGTGGTCATGGCTCCACGCTATGAGCGACCCCCGTTCCGGCGGATCGGCCGGAGGTCCCGAAGGCGAATCCCCCTCAGGTTGTAGGAGGGGGGCAGGCTCCACCTCCTGAAGGTGGAGCCGTGGCCCTCACGTACTGAGGGTGTATCCCTGAGAGGCACCTGCCCGCGTCGTAGGCGCCGCGCCTCTGACCTCTCCGCTCACCCCTCCGTTCCCAGAACCACCCCGGACGTCGGCACCCCCGTCCCGGCCGTGACCAGGACGCTCCGGGCTCCCGGTATCTGGTTCACCGCCGTGCCCCGCACCTGTCTCACCCCCTCCGCGATCCCGTTCATCCCGTGGAGGTACGCCTCACCGAGCTGTCCACCGTGAGTGTTGATCGGCAGCCGCTCCTCCGCCACGAAGTCGGCGGCCTCCCCCGCCCCGCAGAACCCGAACTCCTCCAGCTGCATCAGCACGAACGGCGTGAAGTGGTCGTACAGGATCCCCACGTCGATGTCCGCCGGCCCGACCCCCGACGTCCGCCACAACTGCCGCGCCACCACCCCCATCTCGGGCAGACCGGTGAGGTCGTCCCGGTAGAAGCTGGTCATCTGCTCCTGCGCCCGTCCCGCGCCCTGGGCGGCCGCCAGGATCACGGCGGGCGGGTTCGGCAGGTCGCGCGCCCGCTCCACCGAGGTGACGACGACCGCCTGACCGCCGTCCGTCTCCTGGCAGCAGTCCAGCAGCCTCAGCGGCTCGACGATCCACCGCGAGGCCGCGTGCTCGGCCAGCGATATGGGTCTGCCGTGGAAGTACGCCGCCGGATTGGTCGCCGCGTACTTCCGGTCCACCACCGCCACATGCCCGAACGCCTCAGGGGTCAGTCCGTACGTGTGCAGGTACCGCTGCGCCGCCATCGCCACCCAGGACGCCGGTGTCAGCAGCCCGAACGGCAGCGACCAGCCCAGCGCGGCGCCCTCGGCCGAGGGTTCGCGGTCCTGCACCCCGGAGCCGAACCGCCGCCCCGACCGCTCGTTGAACGCCCGGTAGCAGACCACGACCTCCGCCACTCCGGTCGCCACCGCCAGCGCCGCCTGCTGGACCGTGGCGCACGCCGCCCCGCCTCCGTAGTGGATCCGCGAGAAGAAGGACAGCTCCCCGATCCCGGCGGCCTGCGCGACGGTGATCTCCGGGCTGGTGTCCATCGTGAACGTCACCATCCCGTCCACGTCGCCCGGCGTCAGTCCCGCGTCGTCGAGCGCGGCCCGCACCGCCTCCACCGCCAGCCGCAGCTCACTGCGCCCCGAGTCCTTGGAGAACTCCGTCGCCCCGATCCCGACGACTGCCGCCCGCCCCCCGAGGGCGTCCCGCGTCCGTACGCTCATGAGGCGCCCCCGGCGTCCCCGGCGTCCGCGACGTCTCTGGCATCTCTGGCGTCTCTGGCATCTCTGGCGTCTCTGGCATCTCTGGCGTCTCTGGCGTCTCTGGCGTCTCTGGCGTCTCTGGCGTCCGCGGCCTCCCTGACGGGGAGGGTGACCGTCACCGTGCCCGAAACGTGTCTGCCGATGCCGTTCTCCCCGACGACCCGCACCGTCGCCGTGCCGTCCTCGACGGTCTCGACCGCCCCGGTCAACACCATCGTGTCGCCCGGGTAGTTGGGCGCCCCGAGCCGTATGGCCACCTTGCGGAGGACCGCGCCCGGCCCGAAGTGGTCCGTGATGTACCTCCCGACCAGGCCGTTGGTCGTCAGGATGTTCATGAAGATGTCCGGCGAGCCCTTCTGCCGCGCCAGCTCCGCGTCGTGGTGCACGTCCTGGTAGTCGCGCGAGGCGATGGCCCCCGCGACGATCAGCGTGCGGGTGATCGGGATCTCCAGCGGTGGCAGCTCCTCACCCGTCCTCATGCCGCAGCACCTCCTCCGGCTTCGCCAGTGCCCTCGATACCGTTCACGAGCAGCTCCCCCAGCTCCTGCAGCGCTTCGCTCCCGCACCCCAGGTACGCGTCCAGCTGCCGCCCCCACAGGAAGTGCCGGTGCACGGGATGCTCCAGGTCGGCTCCCGTGCCGCCGTGCAGATGCTGTCCCGTGTGCACCACCCGTAGCCCCGCCTCGGACGCCCACCAGGCCGCGGTCAGCGCGTGCGTGGCGTAGGGCAGGCCCTGGTCACGGCGCCAGGCCGCCTCGTACGCCGTCACCCGTATCGCCTCGGTGTCCATGTACGCGTCGGCCGCCCTGAGTTGGACGCCCTGCTTGACGGCGAGGGGACGCCCGAACTGCTCCCGGGTGTTCGTGTGGGCCACGGCACGCGCGAGCGATCCCGCGCACACCCCGGCTTGCAGGCCCGCGAAGGCGGTACGAGCGGTGGCGAGCACATCGTCGTAAGCGGCGTCGTAAGCGGCCGGTGTCCCGAGCGGCTCCCCCGGCACCCCGTCCAGCGTCAGCCGCCCCGCGGCCCAGGGCGCCGTCGACTCGACCGGCTCGCAGCCCGCGTCGGCTGCCCGCACCAGCCACAGCCGGCGCCGCTCGTCGGGCACGAGCACATGCGTGGCGTCCCTCAGCCACGGCACGAGGGGCACGGTGCCCGTCAACTCGCCCCGCTCGGACGCCCGTACCCCTCCGACGGCCGGCAACGCCCCGCACACCACCACCGAGCCGTCGCGGATCCCCGACAGGAGCCGTCCCCGCTGCTGCGGCGAGCCATGTGCCGTGACCGCCAGCAGTCCGTACACGCAGGTCGCCGCGAAAGGCACCTGGGCCGTGGTGCGCCCCTGCTCCTCCAGGAGGAGGACCAGGCCGAGAAGGCCCACGTCCTCCACGGCGCCCACGAGTCCGGCCGCGCACAGCGCCTTCCACAGCTCCATGTCGCTGCCGGTCCCGACGGCGGCGAGCCGCTCGTGCGTGGCGAGGTCACCGAAGATCGCCGCGGCCAGCTCGTGGGCGTCGGTCTGCTCCTCAGTGGGCGTGAAGTCCATGTCAGTTCCCGCCACCCTCCTGGACCCGGAAGACCGGCAGCACCAGCTCCCCGTCCTGCCCGTCCTCACCGCCCTCGTCGCCGTCGTCGCCGTCGTTGTCGAACCGCGCGAACTCCAGCCGCACCGGCAGTCCGATGCGCACCTTGTCGTAGGGCACGCCCACCACGTTGCTCACGATCCGCACGCCCTCGGCCAGCTCGATCAGTCCGACCGCGTAGGGAGGGTCGAACGCCTCGAAGCGCGGGTGGTGCATGACGACGTACGAATAGACCGAGCCCTCGCCGCTCGCCTCGACCGTGTCCCACTCCGGGGACCCGCACGCGCCGCACCCCGGCAGCCAGGGGAAGCGGAGCGTCCCGCAGTCACCACAGCGCTGGATGAGCAGCCGGCGTCGGCCCACTCCCTCCCAGAACCCGGCGTTGTCCCGGTTGACCACCGGGCGTGGGCGCCTGGCCCGCGGGCTCTTCGGTCTCCGCCGCGCGGGCGCGTACTTCAGGATCCGGAACCGGTGCGTCCCCGCCGGTTCGCCGCCGCCCACCCGTACGTCCGTCCGTGTCGTGACGAAGTACCCCGTGCCCAGCTTGGTCGTCTTGCGCTCCGAGACCGACTCGATCACCGAGTCGAAGGTGATCTCGTCCCCCGGCCGCAGAGGACGCAGATACTCCTGCTCGCAGTCGGTGGCGACCACCGAGGTGTACCCGGCGGTGTCCAGGAGGCCCAGCAGCTCGTCGTACGCCGCCGAGCGGCCCGTGTGCCCGGACAGGCCGCCCATCGTCCACGCCTGGAGCATGGTGGGGGGCGCGACGGCGTCCGGCCCCTCGTACGCCGGGTCGGTGTCGCCCATCGCCTCGCACCAGTGGCGGATCATGGGCTCGTTGACCGGATCCTTGCCCACGCCGCCGACCGCTGCCGGCCGCCCCTCGTACGCCTTCAGCCGCACGGACAGCTCATCCTGCGCCGCGGGCTCATCCTGCTCTGCCGCCTCTGCCCGAACCCGCTGCTCCGCGGCCTCTGCCCGAACCCGCTGTAACGCCTCCGCTCCCGTACTCACCGCCGCCCCCTCGTCATCCCGAGCCGCATCGTCGCGACGATCTCCCGCTGCACCTCGCTCACCCCGCCCCCGAACGTGTTGATCTGCGCCGCCCTGTTCATCCGCTCCAGCTCGCCGTCCCCGAACGCCCCCGGCGAATCGGAGCGGATCAGCGCGTCCGCTCCGACGATCTCCTGACACATGCGATACGTCGCGACTGCCGATTCCGTTCCCGCGAACTTCACCCCGCTCGCGTCGCCGGGGGCCAGCCGGCCTGCCCCCACATCGCCCACCAAACGCCAGCTGAGCAGGCGCGTTGCCGCCAGCCGGGCATGCACCTCGGCCAGCCGAAAACGCACCCACGGCTGGTCAACCCGACGCTTCCCCGTCACTGGATCGGGCGTACGCGCCGCTTCCAGCGCGGCTGTGTAGAAGTCCTCCGCCTGCATGCCGATCGCAGCGAGGGCGACGCGCTCGTGGTTGAGCTGGTTGGTGATGAGCCCCCAGCCGCCGTTCTCCTCCCCGACGAGGCCCGCGGCGGGCACACGGATCCCGTCGTAGTACGTCGCTGTCGTCGTCAGCCCGCCCACGGTCTCGATCGGGGTCCACGAGAACCCGGGCGCGTCCGTGGGGACGAGGAGGATGGAGATACCGCGGTGCTTGGGCGCGTCGGGGTCGGTCCGGCAGGCGAGCCAGATCCAGTCGGCGTTCTGGGCGTTCGAGGTGAAGATCTTCTGCCCGTCGATCAGCCAGCCCTCGCCGTCGCGGACGGCCCGGGTCCGCAGCGCCGCGAGGTCCGTGCCCGCCGACGGCTCGCTGTACCCGATGGCGAAGACGAGGTCCCCGCTGAGGATGCGGGGCAGGAAGAACGCCTTCTGCTCCTCGCTCCCGTACCTCATGAGGGTCGGTCCGACCGTGTTCAGCGTGACCATCGACACGGGCGCACCGGCCCGGTACGCCTCGTCGAAGAACACGAACTGCTCGTCCGCGCCCCGCCCCTGGCCGCCGTACGCCTCGGGCCAGCCGAGCCCCAGCCGGCCGTCGGCGCCGATACGGCGCAGGAGGGCGCGCTGCCCCTGCGCGTCGTCCTGGCCGGGTGGCCCGTCCGGCATCAGGTCCCGGAAGTACGTACGGAGTTCGGCGCGCAGTCGGCGCTGGCGCTCGGTGGGGGCGAGGTGCACGGCTCCGGCCCTCCAGGACCTCGTACGAGCAAGAGTTCTGAGAGTTTCTGACTGTCCGTCAGATAAGGGTCACTGTCAAGGTCGCCGGGCACGCGCGCGTTGACGGTCGGAGCACGCGCGCGTGGACCTTCGAGGCACGCGCGCGTGGAGTACGAAAAACGTCTGCGCGGCGGTACCGAAGTACCGCCGCGCAGACGCGTAACCCCCCACACCCCCCGGGGACCGGGACTTCAGAGCCGATGGGAGAGCATCGGCCCCGGCTCCCTACAGGTCGGTGAAGTTGACGGCGACGTTCTCGTTCGACTGGTAGATGGGCACGAACGCGGGTCCGTTGACCTGAGCCGTGTTGCTCTGGTTCGAGGCGCCCGCGCCGACCGCCTGCTGCTGCGTCGTGGACGAGTTGCCGTAGTTGTCGCGCCCCACCCCGCTGTTGGCGGACGCCGCGGCCGCGTTCGATCCGAGATCCGCGATAGCGCCGTTGTCCGCCGCCGCCACGCCCGAGAACAGGGCGACAGCGAGGGGCAGTGCCGCCACGGCGGCGAGGGCGCGAGCGGTACGGATGCTTGCCATGTGTCTCCTCCAGAACCGAGTACGTACCGACTCTGTTCGCCGGACGTACGTGAAGTACGGCTGATTCCAAGGCGGTTGGCCGACCGCCCCGGCGCTGTGCTCGACGTCGCGAATCCAGAGTTGCCCACCGAATCCCCGTCGAACCATCCCGGAAGTAATGATTCGCACGTAAGCGTGATGACATGTCGATAAACCCCCGAGGCTTCACGAATCCCCAGATCAGACCCGTCGATCGGCAGCAGAACCAGTAACGACAAGGAAGGAAGCGTTCCCTCACGTTTCGGGCCATCCCGCCGCACACCACCCGGACGGCTCGCACCGCCGCCCGCCCCCTCTTCCCTTTTTCGAACACAAGTACGAACATGGAGGCATGGCCACCACAGACCGGCAGGCCACGACCCTGGCCCTGGCACACGCCCTGTCCGCCGCCGAACGCGGACTGGCGGTGATCCCCCTGTCGCGGACGAAGCTCCCGGCCCTGCGTTCCCCCCATCGCGACGACCCGTCTCCGACCACCTGCCACGGTGAGTGCGGCCACTTCGGACACGGCGTGTACGACGCCGCGACCGACCCGCACCGCATCCGTGAACTCTTCGCCGCGACCCCCTGGGCGACCGGCTACGGCATCGCCTGCGGACTGCACCCACACCATCTGATCGGCATCGACCTCGACACCAAATCAGGCACGGACTCCTCCGCGGCCCTGCGCGAACTGGCCCTCCGGCACCTCTTCACGATCCCCGAGACAGTCGTCGTCCTGACCCCCAGCGGCGGCCGCCACCTGTGGCTGACCGGACCACCGGACGTGGTCGTCCCCAACTCGGCGAGCCGCCTGGCCCCAGGCATCGACATCAGGGGCGCCGGCGGCTACCTGGTCGGCCCCGGCTCACTCACCGACCACGGCGTCTACGGCACGGCGCCAGGAACCGCCCACCTG
>NZ_VJZC01000334.1 GCF_009377185.1 Streptomyces spongiae | reverse complement strand
GCGCGTTGCCCACCCCCTCCCCGCAGACCGCCGGACGGCGTCCAGTAAGGTTTGGCCCGCATAAACATCCAAACCCCTGCCCGACGCAGGGCGTGCGACCGACCAGCGAGAAGGCCGCAGCCAACCGCGCGGGCGAGACTCTCGGGAAGGCGCTACGTGAGTCCCAACGGCTCCGACCGCTCGCCGCGGCGCCCGATGCGGCGGAAGCTGCTGCAGGCACTGACTGCGGGCCTGGTCCTGGCGACCGCCACCGGTTGCACATACAAGGACTTCCCCCGCCTTGGAATGCCCACCCCGACCACGGAAGAGGCTCCCCGGATCCTCTCCTTGTGGCAGGGTTCCTGGGCAGCCGCGCTCGCCGTCGGCGTGCTGGTGTGGGGCCTGATCCTGTGGAGTGCTTTCTTCCACCGGCGCAGCCGCACCAAGGTCGAGGTTCCCCCGCAGACCCGGTACAACATGCCCATCGAGGCGCTGTACACGGTCGTGCCGCTGATCATCGTCTCGGTGCTGTTCTACTTCACCGCCCGCGACGAGACGAAGCTCCTCGACACCTCCAAGAAGCCCGACGTCACGGTCAACGTGGTCGGCTTCCAGTGGAGCTGGTGCTTCAACTACATCACGAACGTCCCCGGTTCCACCGGTGACGCGAAGACCGACAAGAACCTGGACGCCATCCCGAAGAAGTGGAAGGACCAGTTCCCCGCGAACTCGGGCGGCGCCTACACCTGCGGTACCCCCGGTGAGCGGAACCCGCAGACCGGCAACCCCGGACCGACCCTCTGGCTCCCCGAGGGCAAGACGGTCCGCTTCATCCTCACCTCGCGTGACGTCATCCACTCCTTCTGGGTGGTGCCGTTCCTGATGAAGCAGGACGTCATCCCGGGCCACACCAATGTCTTCCAGGTGACCCCGAACCACGAGGGCACCTTCATGGGCAAGTGCGCCGAACTCTGCGGCGTCGACCACTCTCGGATGCTCTTCAACGTGAAGGTCGTCTCTCAGGAGCGCTACGAGGAACACCTCAAGCAGCTCGCGGAGAACGGTCAGACCGGTTACGTCCCGGCCGGTATTGAGCAGACGAGCAACGAGAAGAACCGGGAGACGACCCAACTGTGAGCATCCTCAACGAATCTCAGGGTGCCGCCGCCGAAGGCTCGTACGAGAACGAGTTGCCCGTACGGCGCAGGCAGCCCGGCAACGTCGTGGTCAAGTGGCTGACCACGACGGACCACAAGACGATCGGCACCCTGTATCTGGTGACGTCGTTCGCGTTCTTCTGCATCGGTGGCGTGATGGCGCTCTTCATGCGCGCCGAGCTGGCCCGTCCGGGCACGCAGCTGATGTCGAACGAACAGTTCAACCAGGCGTTCACGATGCACGGCACGATCATGCTGCTGATGTTCGCGACGCCGCTGTTCGCCGGCTTCACGAACTGGATCATGCCGCTCCAGATCGGCGCGCCGGACGTGGCCTTCCCCCGGCTGAACATGTTCGCCTACTGGCTGTACCTGTTCGGCTCGCTCATCGCGGTGGGTGGCTTCCTCACCCCGCAGGGCGCGGCCGACTTCGGCTGGTTCGCCTACAGCCCGCTCTCGGACGCGGTCCGCTCGCCGGGCATCGGCGCCGACATGTGGATCATGGGTCTGGCCTTCTCCGGCTTCGGCACCATCCTTGGCGCGGTCAACTTCATCACCACCATCATCTGCATGCGCGCACCCGGTATGACCATGTTCCGCATGCCGATCTTCGTGTGGAACGTGCTGCTGACCGCGGTCCTGGTCCTGCTCGCCTTCCCCGTCCTCGCGGCGGCGCTGTTCGCCCTGGAGGCGGACCGCAAGTTCGGCGCCCACGTCTTCGACGCGGCCAACGGCGGCGCCCTACTGTGGCAACACCTCTTCTGGTTCTTCGGCCATCCAGAGGTGTACATCATCGCGTTGCCGTTCTTCGGCATCATCAGTGAGGTCATCCCGGTCTTCTCCCGCAAGCCGATGTTCGGCTACATGGGTCTGATCGGCGCGACCATCGCCATCGCGGGTCTGTCCGTGACGGTGTGGGCGCACCACATGTACGTCACCGGCGGTGTGCTCCTGCCGTTCTTCTCCTTCATGACCTTCCTGATCGCGGTGCCCACCGGTGTGAAGTTCTTCAACTGGATCGGCACCATGTGGAAGGGCTCGCTGTCCTTCGAGACACCGATGCTCTGGGCCGTCGGCTTCCTGATCACCTTCACCTTCGGTGGTCTGACCGGCGTCATCCTGGCCTCGCCCCCGATGGACTTCCACGTCTCCGACTCGTACTTCGTCGTGGCGCACTTCCACTACGTGGTGTTCGGCACCGTCGTCTTCGCGATGTTCTCCGGCTTCCACTTCTGGTGGCCGAAGTGGACGGGCAAGATGCTGGACGAGCGTCTGGGCAAGGTCACCTTCTGGACGCTGTTCGTCGGGTTCCACGGCACGTTCCTCGTCCAGCACTGGCTGGGTGCCGAGGGCATGCCGCGCCGCTACGCGGACTACCTGGCGGCCGACGGCTTCACCGCGCTGAACACGATCTCCACGATCAGCTCCTTCGTGCTCGGCGCGTCGATCCTGCCGTTCTTCTACAACGTCTGGAAGACCGCCAAGTACGGCAAGAAGGTCGAGGTCGACGACCCGTGGGGTTACGGCCGTTCGCTCGAATGGGCGACCTCCTGCCCGCCGCCGCGGCACAACTTCCTCACCCTGCCGCGGATCCGCAGCGAATCCCCGGCGTTCGACCTGCACCACCCCGAGATCGCCGCGCTGGAACAGCTCGGCCACGGCGGCCCGGCTTCCGCTGAGCTCGCGGGCAGCGGCAAGGAGGCCGGCAAGTGAAGATCCAGGGCAAGATGTTCATCTGGCTCAGCGTCTTCGTCCTGGCCATGGCGATCGTCTATGGCTACTGGTCGAAGGAGCCGGCCGGCACCACGGCGCTCTTCCTCGCCTTCGGCCTGTGCGTCATGATCGGCTACTACCTGGCCTTCACGGCCCGGCGGGTCGACGCGGGCGCGCAGGACAACAAGGAGGCCGATGTCGCGGACGACGCCGGCGAGGTGGGCTTCTTCAGCCCGCACAGCTGGCAGCCGCTCGCCCTCGGCATCGGTGGCGCGCTCGCCTTCATGGGCGTTGTTTTCGGCTGGTGGCTGCTGTACTTCTCGGCCCCGATCATCATGATCGGCCTGTGGGGCTGGGTCTTCGAGTACTACCGTGGTGAGAACCAGAACCAGTAACACGCGCTGAGCGCCAAGGGAGCCCGGACACTCCGCAAGGAGGCCCGGGCTCCCTCGTTTGCCACGCGAAATTCCCTCGTACGGCCCACTCGCCGCGCCACCACCGGGGGTCGTTCCTAGCGTGATGGCCATGAGCCACACTCCGCGAAACCGCACGGTCGCCCGGCGCACACTGCCGGCACTCACCCTCGGCATAGCCGTCGCCGCCTGCTCAGGCGGCAACCCGCTCTCCGCCGACCCGTACGACGCGGCGGACCAGATCTCGTTCAACACACCCACCGGCGACGGCCAGAAGGCCGACCCCGCCAAGCCACTGGAGATCACCGCCGACGACGACGGGCGAATAACCGACGTCACGGCCGTGGACGCGACGGGACGCTACGTCGCGGGCGAACTCTCCGCCGACGGCAGGCGGTGGCACAGCACGTCCCCGCTCGCCGCGGGCGCCCACTACACGGTCCGTGTGAGCACCGAGGACGACGACGGCGCACCCGGCCGCAAGGTCCTCACCCTCGACACCGGCAGGCCCACCACGAAGAAGCGGCTGAACGTCACCTTCGGCCCCAAGGCGGGCACGTACGGCGTCGGCCAGCCCGTCACCGCCAAACTCAGCGCCCCGGTCAAGGACAAGGCATCCCGGGCCGTCGTGGAACGTGCCCTGAGGGTCGACTCGATGCCCGCCGTCGAGGGCGCCTGGTACTGGGTGGACGACAAGAAGCTCCACTTCCGCCCCAAGGAGTACTGGCCCGCCCACGCCACGGTTCAGGTCAGCAGCAACCTGAACGGCATCAAGATCGGTGACCGTCTCTGGGGCGGCCGGGCCAAGCCCCTGAAGCTCACCACGGCCGACAGCATCGTCGCCGTCACGGACGCCGAGGCACACCAGATGACCGTCTACAAGAACGGCGAGGTCATCAAGGAGATCCCGGTGACCACCGGCAGGCCCGGCTACGACACCCGCAACGGCGTCAAGGTCATCCTGGCCAAGGAAGGTACCGTTCGCATGACAAGCGCCAGCATCGGCGCCTCGGACTTCTACGACCTGGTCGTCCACCACTCGGTCAGGGTCACCAACAGCGGTGAGTACGTCCACGCCGCCCCCTGGTCCACCGGCTCCCAGGGCTACGCCAACGTCAGCCACGGCTGCACGGGCATGAGCACCGACAACGCGCAGTGGTTCTACGACACCGTGCGTGAGGGAGACATCGTCCAGGTCGTCAACTCGGGCGGCGACACGATGGCCGCCTTCGGCAACGGCTACGGCGACTGGAACCTGCCCTGGGACAAGTGGCGCGAGGGCAGCGCCGAACGATCCGGCACCCCGGCCCACAACGCCGAGGTCCCCCGCCTGACCCCCCAGTCGATCTGACCGGAGCCCCGCGCCCCTGAAGGGGACGCGGGGCTTTCAGGGGCGCGGGGAACTGCGCGACAAGCCACGACGAACCCGCACCGCCCCACAACAGACCGAACCGAGCTCTCAGGCGCTCAAGGCATGCCGCCGCAGCAACGCGGCCAACGCACCCGCGAACTCCACCGGCTCCACCGGCAACGTCACCGCCGCATCCGCCCGACTCCACGTAGCCAGCCACGCATCCTGAGGCCGCCCGATCAACAACAACACCGGCGGGCAGTCGAAGATCTCGTCCTTGATCTGCCGGCACACCCCCATACCCCCCATGGGCACGGCCTCACCGTCCAGGACGCAGACATCGATCCCGCCCTTGTCCAGCTCCCTGATCACGGCATCCGGAGTGGCACACTCCAGGAACTCGACCATGGGAGCGTCCGGAGCCGGCCGCCGGCCGGTGGCCAGCCGCACCTGTTCGCGGGTGTTGGAGTCGTCGCTGTAGACCAGCACCGTGGCGGTCGGCTGCATTCTTCCTCCGAGACGTCAGCGTCGTACGGACAAGCACCGTTGCGCGGATGCTACTCCCTTGAACACCACGTCAACAGCGGGTCGTACCCCCCGGACACTCCGAACGGGACCCCCCGGAGTGAGGGCGGGATAAGCGACCGACATAATGTCGGTCGTGGCGACAGCAACGACAGTAGACAAGGGTCACGCGCACCCGGCGGTCAACCGGCCGAACCTCACCAGCGTCGGAACCATCATCTGGTTGAGTTCCGAGCTGATGTTCTTCGCGGCCCTCTTCGCGATGTACTTCACCCTGCGTTCGGTTACGGGCGCCGATTTCTGGCACGAGAAGGCCAGCACCCTGAACTTCCCGTTCTCGGCGACGAACACCACGATCCTGGTGCTCTCCTCGCTCACCTGCCAGCTCGGCGTCTTCGCCGCCGAGCGCGGGGACGTGAAGAAGCTCCGGATGTGGTTCATCGTGACCTTCATCATGGGTGCGATCTTCATCGGCGGTCAGGTCTTCGAGTACACGGAGCTGGTCAAGCACGAGGGCCTCTCGCTCTCGTCCGACCCGTACGGCTCGGTGTTCTACCTGACCACCGGCTTCCACGGCCTGCACGTGACGGGCGGTCTCATCGCCTTCCTGCTGGTCCTCGGCCGTACCTACGCGGCCCGGAGGTTCACCCACGAGCAGGCGACCGCCGCCATCGTCGTGTCCTACTACTGGCACTTCGTCGATGTCGTCTGGATCGGCCTCTTCGCCACGATCTACATGATCAAGTAATCGTGCTGCCGTCCGCGGCGGACCCGTCGGCCGCGGCCAACCGATCCACACAGCCAGAAGCATCGACGCAGAAAATCCTGACACCGGGGTAATCCGTGAAAAAGCTCTCCGCACGACGACGCCATCCCCTGGCGGCGGTCGTCGTTCTATTCATCGCGCTGGCGGCCTGCGCGGGGCTGTACACCGCCTTCGCACCCGCGGACAAGGCGCAGGCCGATGAGACCTCGCAGTCCCTCGCCATCGACGAGGGCAAGAGGCTCTACGCCGTGGGCTGCGCCAGTTGCCACGGCACCGGCGGTCAGGGCACCACTGACGGGCCGAGCCTCGTGGGCGTGGGCGCCGCGGCCGTCGACTTCCAGGTCGGCACCGGCCGTATGCCGGCCCAGCAGCCGGGCGCGCAGGTCCCGAAGAAAAAGGTCATCTACTCCCAGGCGGAGATCGACCAGCTCGCGGCGTACATCGCGTCGCTCGGCGCCGGCCCGTCCATCCCGACGGAGGCGCAGTACAGCCCCCAGGGCGCGGACATCGCCAAGGGCGGCGAGCTCTTCCGCACCAACTGCGCGCAGTGCCACAACTTCACCGGCAAGGGTGGTGCGCTGTCCGAGGGCAAGTACGCGCCGACTCTTGAGGGTGTCGATCCGAAGCACATCTACGAGGCCATGCAGACCGGCCCGCAGAACATGCCGTCCTTCCCCGACACCACGATGACGGAGAAGAACAAGAAGGACATCATCGCGTACCTCGACGCGGTCAACGGCGACGAAACCGTGGAGCCCGGCGGCCTCAGCCTCGGCGGTCTCGGTCCGGTCAGCGAGGGCCTGTTCGCCTGGGTCTTCGGTCTCGGTGCGCTGATCGCCGTCGCCGTGTGGGTCGCCGCTCGGACCGCAAAGGCCAAGAAGTCATGAGTAGCCAAGACATTCCCGAAGAGAACCTGCCCGCAGAGCAGGAGCACGCACACGGTGCCGTGAGCGTCGCGGACGAGAAGAACCCGTTCGCCGACCCGGGGCTGCCGCCCCACGAGCACCGCGTCCAGGACATCGACGAGCGGGCCGCCAAGCGCTCCGAGCGCACGGTCGCCCTGCTGTTCACGGTGTCGATGCTGGCCACCGTCGGCTTCATCGCCTCGTACGTGACGATCGACGTCGCCAAGTCGATCTACGTCTTCCCGATCGGGCACATCAGCGCGCTGAACTTCGCGCTGGGCTCGTGCCTGGGCCTCGCCCTGTTCTGCATCGGCGCCGGCGCGGTCCACTGGGCCCGCACGCTGATGTCGGACGTGGAGGTCGCCGACGAGCGCCACCCGATCGAGGCCACGCCCGAGGTCAAGGCCAAGGTCATGGCCGACTTCAAGGAGGGCGCCAAGGAGTCCGCGCTCGGCCGCCGCAAGCTGATCCGCAACACGATGTTCGGCGCGCTGGCCCTGTTCCCGCTCTCCGGCGTCGTCCTGCTGCGCGACCTGGGCCCGCTGCCCGGGACCAAGCTGCGCCACACGATCTGGTCCAAGGGCAAGCTGCTCGTCAACATGAACACGAACGAGCCGCTGCGTCCCTCCGACGTCGCGGTCGGCTCGCTCACCTTCGTCAAGCCCGAGGGCCTGGAGGAGGACGACCACGAGTTCCAGACCGAGATCGCCAAGGCCGCCACGATGATCGTCCGCATCCAGCCGGACAACATCAAGGACAAGCAAGAGCTCGAGTGGTCCTACCAGGGCATCGTGGCGTACTCGAAGATCTGCACCCACGTGGGCTGCCCGATCTCCCTGTACGAGCAGCAGACGCACCACGTCCTCTGCCCCTGCCACCAGTCCACCTTCGACCTGTCCGACGGCGGCCGGGTCATCTTCGGCCCGGCCGGTCACGCCCTGCCGCAGCTGCGCATCGGTGTGAACGAGGAGGGTTACCTCGAGGCGCTCGGCGACTTCGAGGAGCCCGTCGGTCCTGCCTTCTGGGAGCGCGGATGAGCACCAACGAGAACACCACGGCCACCTCGGCCGCAGGCGCCGACCGCTCCCGCGGGAAGGCGCCCGCCGGTGAGCGGGTCGCCGACTGGGCCGACGGCCGCCTGGGGATCTACTCCCTGGCCAAGGCCAACATGCGCAAGATCTTCCCCGACCACTGGTCGTTCATGCTGGGTGAGGTCTGCCTCTACACCTTCCTGATCATCATCATCACGGGTGTCTATCTGACGCTGTTCTTCCACCCGTCGATGAACGAGGTCGAGTACCACGGCTCGTACGTCCCGCTCCAGGGACAGCTGATGTCCGAGGCGTTCAACTCGACGATGCACATCTCGTTCGACGTGCGCGGCGGTCTGCTGATCCGGCAGATCCACCACTGGGCGGCGCTGATCTTCCTCGCCGGCATGTTCGTGCACATGATGCGCGTGTTCTTCACCGGCGCGTTCCGCAAGCCGCGTGAGGTCAACTGGCTGTTCGGCTTCCTGCTGTTCGTCCTGGGCATGTTCACCGGCTTCACCGGTTACTCGCTCCCGGACGACCTGCTCTCCGGCACCGGTGTCCGCTTCATGGAGGGCGCGGTCCTGTCCGTGCCGATCGTCGGCACGTACCTCTCCTTCTTCCTCTTCGGCGGAGAGTTCCCCGGCGGCGACTTCGTGGCCCGCTTCTACTCGGTCCACATCCTGCTGCTGCCGGGCATCATGCTCGGCCTCGTGGTGGCGCACCTGATCCTGGTCTTCTACCACAAGCACACGCAGTACGCGGGCCCCGGCAAGACGAACAACAACGTCGTCGGCATGCCGCTGCTGCCGGTCTACATGGCCAAGGCCGGAGGCTTCTTCTTCCTGGTCTTCGGTGTCATCGCGATCATCTCGGCGATCGCCACGATCAACCCGATCTGGACCATGGGCCCGTACCGTCCGGACCAGGTGTCCACCGGCGCCCAGCCCGACTGGTACATGGGCTTCTCAGAGGGCCTGATCCGTGTCATGCCGGGCTGGGAGATCAACCTCTGGGGCCACACGCTCGTCCTGGGCGTGTTCATCCCGCTGGTCGTCTTCCCGCTGGTGCTGGTCGCGATCGCGGTCTACCCGTTCATCGAGTCCTGGGTCACCGGCGACAAGCGCGAGCACCACATCCTGGACCGCCCGCGCAACGCCCCGACCCGCACGGCCTTCGGTGTCGCGTGGATCACCTGGTACATGGTCCTGCTGATCGGTGGTGGAAACGACCTCTGGGCCACCCACTTCCACCTGTCGATCAACTCGATCACCTGGTTCGTCCGGATCGCGTTCTTCGTGGCCCCGGTCATCGCCTTCGTCGTCACCAAGCGCATCTGCCTCGGCCTCCAGCGCCGGGACCGCGACAAGGTGCTGCACGGCCGCGAGACGGGCATCATCAAGCGCCTGCCGCACGGTGAGTTCATCGAGGTCCACGAGCCGCTCAGCCAGGAGCAGCTGCACACGCTCACCGCGCACGAGCAGTACGTCCCGGCCCAGATCGGCCCCGCGGTCGACGAGAACGGCGTCAAGCGGAAGATCAAGGGCTCCGCGAAGCTGCGCGCCAAGCTCAGCAAGGCGTACTACGGCGAGGACAACCAGATCCCGAAGCCGACCGTCGAGGAGTACAAGGAGATCACGAGCGGCCACGGCCACCACTGATCGCTGCGCTCGCCACGCGCACCGCCGAAGGGCCCCGTCCGGTGTTCGGACGGGGCCCTTCGCCGTGCTCGTGGCTGGATAGGGTGGACCCGTCGATACTCGTATCCCGTTGTCCCTCGGCCGGTCGTGGTCCGGGACGACTCATCCATGACCCAGGAGTGGCTGATGAGCGCTGTGATCCCCGCTGGAGGCGGCACCGCGGCGGGCCGCTCATGGCCCGCCCTGCTGAACGGACTGCTGGACGGACGCGACCTGTCGGCGGACGACACCGCCTGGGCGATGGACCTGATCATGCGCGGCGAGGCGACCGACGCGCAGATCGCCGGGTTCGCGGTGGCGCTGCGGGCCAAGGGGGAGACCGTCGAGGAGATCGTCGGGCTCGTACGGACGATGTACGAGCACGCCAACCTGATCGAGGTGTCCGGGCCGACCGTCGACATCGTCGGTACGGGTGGCGACGGCGCGAAGACGGTGAACATCTCCACGATGTCGTCGATCGTCATCGCCGGTACGGGCGCGAAGGTCGTCAAGCACGGCAACCGGGCGGCGTCGTCGGCGTCGGGCGCCTCGGACGTCCTGGAGAAGCTCGGTGTCAACCTCGAACTGACCCCGCAGCGGGTGGCCGAGGTGGCGGAGGAGGCCGGGATCACCTTCTGCTTCGCGATCAAGTTCCATCCGGCGCTGCGCCACGTGGGCGCCGCGCGCGGGCAGTTGGGCATCCGTACGGTGTTCAACGCCCTCGGTCCGCTGACCAACCCCGCGAAGGTGCGGGCCCAGGCGGTCGGGGTCGCCGATCCGCGCATGGCGCCCATCGTCGCCGGTGTCTTCGCCGAACGCGGCAACTCCTCGCTGGTGTTCCGCGGCGACGACGGTCTGGACGAGCTGACGACGACGGCGACCTCCCGGGTGTGGGTGGTCCGGGACGGCAAGGTCACGGAGGAGACCTTCGACCCGCGGGACGTCGGTCTCGAACTGGTCCCCGTGGAGGCACTGCGGGGCGCCGACGCGTCGTACAACGCGGACGTGGCCCGGCGCCTGCTGAACGGGGAGGGCGGGCCGGTACGGGACGCGGTGTTGCTGAACTCGGCGGCGGCGCTGGTGGCGTTGGAACCGGGGGACGGGCCGCTGGCGGCGCAGATCCGCGCGGGTATGGATCGGGCCGCGGAGTCGATCGACTCGGGTTCGGCGAAGCGGGCGCTGGAGCGGTGGGTGACGGCGAGCAAGGTGTAGCGGTGCCCCTGAGGTTGGGCG
>NZ_VJZC01000333.1 GCF_009377185.1 Streptomyces spongiae | reverse complement strand
GGCCCGCTCGGCGGGCGGGCCGGACCCCGTGTGCGACCGCCGTGACGTCGGCGTTCAGGACGTCGCCGATATCGCCTCCTGCTGTTCCTTCGCCGCGGCCTCCATCGCCAGCCGCTGCCGGCGCGTGGCCGGCCCGAAGAGGGCTAGCACGACGGCGCCGAGGGTCCAGGTGCCGGCGATGAAGATGAAGACCGCCTGGTAGCCGATGCCGTTGTAGATCCCGGCGATCGTCAGCGGGCCGACCGCGTTCGACAGCCGCCCCAGGCCGTAGGAGATGCTGGTGCCGAGCGAGCGGCCCTTGGTGTCGTAGAGCTCTGGTGAGTACGCGTAGGCCAGGGCGGTGTAGCCGCGCTCGAAGAGGTTGACCAGGAACCCGAAGACAACGATGAGCACCGGGGTGAAGGTCAGTCCGTACATCAGGCCGGACGCGGCGATGATCAGTGCGAAGATCACCAGGCACCACTTGCGCTCGAACCGGTCGGTGACCATCGCGGCGAGGAAGGAGCCGAGCGGTGCGCCGACCGTGGTCAGGGCGACGTAGAAGATCGAGTCCTCCACGCTGACGCCCTCGGCGGCCAGCAGCGTCGGCGCCCAGCTGGAGTAACCGAAGAAGCCGATGGTCTGGGTGATCCACAGCACCGACAGCAGGATCGTGGGGAACAGGAACTTCTTGTCCCTGAGCAGGCCCAGGCCGGACTTGGTGGCCGGGCCCTGCGGCTGCGGGGCCTCCGCAGCGGGCAGCCGGCCGTGCTCGGCTGTCACGCTCGCCTCGATGCGGGCCAGGACGGCCTCGGTCTCCCCGTGGCGACCGCGGGACTCGAGCCACAGCGGGGACTCCTCGAGCTTCCGCATGAAGAGCAGGAACAGCACGCCCAGGGAGCCCCACAGATAGACCAGGCGCCAGGACCAGTCGGAGATCGGCACCACCATGGAGGCGATGAGGTTGGTGGCGGGGGTGCCGCAGATGCCGATGACGATGGCGTACGCCTGGAACTTGCCGCGCTTGGCGCGCGGGTAGAGCTCGCTGATGTAGACGACGGCGACGACGGTCATCGCGGACAGTCCCGCTGAGGTCAGCACGCGGAAGACGCCCAGGGACCAGATGTCCCAGGCGAAGACGCACGCGAACGACCACAGGGCGAACCAGAGCGTGGTCAGGGTGAGCGTGCGCTTGCGGCCCAGCCGGTCGGCAAGCCCGCCGGCCACGATGGAGCCGATGAACATGCCCACGAAGGACAACGAGGTCACATAGGCGATGTGGTTGACGTCGGCGCCCCACTGCTCGCGCACCACCGGGGCCGTGATGGCGAAGGTGTTGATGTCCGCGAACTCGAAGAAGTAGGCGAACGCCACCGCTACGAGGGTGGTTTTGTGGAACTTCGAGATGGGAAGCCGGTCGAGTCGGTTGGCCGCGTTGGTGGTGGGAAGGTGCTGCACTGCACGCTCCTGGGATGGGGACCCGGCGCCGTCGCCGTGTCAGATGTGTAGGTCGGTTGCCTTTTCGGGCCAGTAGAGGCGCATGGGGTTGTCGACCAGCAGGGCATGCTGCTTGGCGGGGGTCGTGGCGACATGGGGGATGTGGTCGACGAGGAGACCGTCGTCGGGCATGTGGTCCTTGAGGTTGGGGTGGGGCCAGTCGGTGCCCCACAGAGCCTGGTCGGTGAACTCGTCGACGACCTTGCGGGCGAACGGCACGACGTCCTGGTAGGCGTGGCGCTCGCCGTCCAGGGCACGCGGCCCGGTGGCGGTCAGGCGCTCGGGGCAGGAGACCTTGACCCAGACGTTGTTGGCCTCGACGAAGCGCAGGAAGCGTGCGAACTCGGGCCCGTCCGGATCCTTGGTGACGTCGGGACGTCCCATGTGGTCCAAGACCAGTGGTACGGGCAGGGAGGCAAAGAACGGCGCAAGGTCGGGCAGGTCGGGAGCCTCGAAGTAGAGGACGACGTGCCACCCCAGAGGTGCGATCCTGCGGGCGATGGTCTCCAGCGCCTCGGTGGGGGCGGCGTCCACGAGGCGCCGGACGAAGTTGAAGCGCACTCCCCGCACTCCGGCGTCGTGCAGGCGCCGCAGTTCCTCCTCGCTGACGTCGGGACGCACCGTGGCCACGCCGCGGGCGCGACCGCCGGCTGCGCGCAGGGCGTCCACCAGGGCGCTGTTGTCGGCGCCGTGGCAGGTGGCCTGCACGATGACGTTGCGCGAGACGCCGAGGTGGTCGCGGAGCGCGAACAGGTCGTGCTTGCCGGCATCGACCGGCGTGTACTTGCGCTCGGGCGCGTACGGGAACTCGGCGGCGGGGCCGAACACGTGGCAGTGGGCGTCCACGGCTCCCTCTGGCAGGGTGAACGCCGGCTTGCTGGGGCCGCGGTGCCAGTCGAGCCAGCCGGGGGTGACGGCGAAGGACTCGTCGGTCATCAGAGCTGCTCCTCGGGTGGTCAGCCGACGTAGGTCAGGCCGAGCTCGGCCAAGGGCCCGCGCATTCCGTACATGTCCAGGCCGAGCTCCCCGGCCTTGAACCGCTCCCGCTTGCTCTCCTCGCCGGCCTCGCGCTTCGCTGCCGCCTCGGCGACCGTGGCGGCCTTCGCGGCGGGCACGACGACGACGCCGTCGGCGTCCGCGACGATCACGTCGCCCGGGTTGACCAGCGCGTTGGCGACGACGACGGGCACGTTGACCGAGCCGAGCGTGGCCTTGACGGTGCCCTTGGCGTTGATGGCGCGGGAGAAGACGGGAAAGTCCATTCGCCGCAGCTCGTCGACGTCGCGGCAGCCGCCGTCGATGACCAGTCCCTTGGCGCCGCGGGCGCGGAGGGAGGTGGCGAGCAGCTCGCCGAAGAAGCCGTCCTCGCTCTCGGTGGTGCAGCCGGCGATGACGACATCGCCCTCCTGCACCTGCTCGGCGGCCACGTGCAGCATCCAGTTGTCGCCGGGCTGCAGCAGCACGGTGACGGCGGTGCCGCAGAGCTTCGCGCCCTCGTAGACGGGCCGGAGATAGGGACGCATCAGGCCGAGGCGGCCCATGGCCTCGTGGACGGTGGCGACCCCGAACTGTGACAGGGCTTCGACCGCCGTACGGTCGGCGCGTTCGATGTTCCGGTGGACGACTCCGAGTTCGTGCATGGTGCGGTTCCTTGCGCTCTCGTGGCTGCGCGGCTGACCGGGAGTGGCCGGCGCGGGGTTGCGGGGCTCAGTGGCCCTGGGCGGTCAGGCGGGCGTCCAGGCGTGGGTAGACACGCCTGGCGTTCCGCTCCTCGACGGCCGCCAAGTCCTCGTCGGAGAGGCCGGTGTTCTCGACGTAGCGGCGGGTGTCGTCGAAGTGATGGCCGGTGCGAGGGTCGATGCCGCGTACGGCGCCGATCATCTCTGAGGCGAACAGGACGTTGGCGTGCGGGATCACGTCCAGCAGCAGATCGATGCCGGGCTGGTGGTAGACGCAGGTGTCGAAGAAGACGTTGCGCAGCAGCGACTCCTCCGGCTCCGGCTTGCCCAGCGCCTGCGCCAGGCCCCGGAAGCGGCCCCAGTGGTACGGCACGGCGCCACCGCCGTGCGGGATGACCAGGCGCAGCTCGGGGAAGTCGGTGAACAGGTCCCCGGTCAGCAGCTGCATGAACGCCGTGGTGTCGGCGTTGAGGTAGTGCGCCCCGGTGGTGTGGAAGGCCGGATTGCAGCTGGTGGAGACGTGCACCATGGCCGGCACGTCCAGCTCGACGAGCTTCTCCCACACCGGGTACCAGGACCGGTCGGTCAGCGGCGGAGCGGTCCAGTGGCCGCCGGAGGGGTCCGGGTTGACGTTGACGGTGACGGCGCCCAGCTCCACCACGGCACGCTCGAGCTCGGGGATGACGGTGGCCGGATCGACCCCCGGTGACTGCGGCAGCATCGCCCCGGGGGCGAAGCGCCCGGGGTACAGCTCGGCGACACGGTGGCACAGGTCGTTGCAGATGCGGGCCCAGGCGGAGGAGGCCGCGTAGTCGCCGATGTGGTGGGCCATGAACGAGGCCCGGGGGGAGAAGACGGTGACGTCGATGCCGCGCTCGTCCATCAGGCGAAGCTGGTTCGCCTCGATCGACTCACGGATCTGGTCGTCGCTGATGGCGGGCCCAGCGGGGTCGGGCTCCCGCGCCGGGTCGGTGAGCGCGGCGACCTGCGCGTCGCGCCACTCCCCCAGGGGAGCCGGTGCGGTCGTGTAGTGCCCGTGGATGTCGATGATCACGCGGTGCTCTCCTGCGTGGTGGTGGGGTCCCAGACGGAAAGGGGTACGAGCAGGTCGCCGGCCATGACGAGGCGGGCGGTGCGCAGCAGCGCGGAACGTGCGATCTGCTGGGGGGCGTCCGGGTCGAGACCGAGGGTGACGGTGAATTCTCCGGACGGGTGCTCGACGGAGACAGTGACCTCCGTGCCTGACAGGTCAGCGGAGACGTCGCGGGCGACGCTGTCTTCGAGCACGCAGGCGGTGGCGGCCGTGACAGCGGCCAGCACGCCGATGGACTGGTGGCACACCCGCGGGATGAGGCTCCGCGTGGAGAGGGTGCCGCCCTGGCGCGGCGGCGCCACCAGCGTCATCTTCGGGTAGTTCTTCTCTGTGACGTCGCCCAGGCCCATGGCTTCGCCGCAGACCAGGCGCAGTGCCTCCACGCGGGCCTTGAGCTCGTTGTCGGCGTCGATCTCCGCCGGTGTCTCGTAGCCGGTGGCGCCCATGCGCTCGGCTGCCACGATCACCAGGGGCTGGCCGTTGTCGATCAGGGTGACGTCGACGGCGCCGACACCGGGGACCTCTACGGTGTCGCGTGTGTTCCCGGTGGGGAGCAGGGAGCCTGCGACGGAGCCGGCGGTGTCCAGGAAGCCGATCTCGACCGGAGCGGCCCCGCCGGGGACACCGTCGATGCGGGCCTGCCCCTCGTAGGAGACATGCCGCACCCCGGCGGGGCCTGCCGGGGTGGCGACGGTGATCTCGGCGACCATGCCGGTGTTGCGGGTGAGCACGCGGGCGGTGGTGAGGTCGGCGGTGGGGACGACCATGCCGGTCTCGATGGCGAACGGCAGCACGGCGGCGAGCATGTTGCCGCAGTTGGACGAGGTGTCGACGGTGTCCCTGCCAGGCTGCATCTGGGCAAAGGTCCACTCCACGTCGACGCCGGGTTCCGTCCCCGGACGCACGAGTCCGACCTTGCTGGTCAGCGGGTGCGCGCCGCCGATGCCGTCGATCTGGCGCGGGTCGGGCGACCCCATCGCGGCCAGCAGCACGGTGTCCCGGACCCCGGTGTCCTCGGGCAGCAGCCGTGCGTCGAAGAACGGTCCCCGCGACGTACCGCCCCGCATGAACAGGCACGGAATCGCGATCTGAGAGCCGCGACGGCGGGTCCCGTGGACCTGGGCGGCTGCTTCGGCGGGCATGGCCACTCCTTCATGAACTGGGGGCGCTGAGGAACCTAAATCATCAACCAGATTGTTGACAAGAAGGTTGACGAAATTGCCAAACGAAGCCCTCGGCGGCCTTGGCCGCAGTCCGCGCGGCTCTAGGCTTCACGTATACAGAACTGCCGACGGAAGAGGCCGAACGAGTGACAGACAAGCTGACAGGCGCAGCCGGACGCCAGTACGTGGCCGAGGCCATCAGGCATTCCTTGAGCTCCGGGGACCTGTCGCCCGGGCAGCGGCTTGTGGAGAACGACCTCGCCGAGTCCTACGGGGCAACCCGCAGCGCCGTCCGCGAGGCTCTGCAGGATCTCGCCGCCGAAGAGATCGTCGAGATCGTCCCTCGCCGCGGAGCCCGCGTCCGGGCGGTGTCCGTCGACGAGGCCATCCAGATCACCGAGTGCCGCTCCGCGCTGGAGCAGCTGTGCGCCATGAAGGCGGCCACGCGGGCGAGCCAGGAGCAGCGCACGGAGCTGCGCCAGATCGGCGCGGAGATGCGGCAGGCCGTCGCGGACGGAGCGGTGCATACCTACTCCATACTCAACCAGCGCCTGCACGAACTGGTGGTCGAGGCCAGCGGCCAAGAGGTGGCCAGGCGCCAACTCGACCGGCTCAACGGACCGATGGTGCGCTTCCAGTTCCGGCTGGCACTGCGCCCCGGCCGTCCCGCCCAGTCCCTGCAGCAGCACTTGGCCATCATCGACGCGATCGCCGGCGGTGATGCCACGGCAGCGGCACGGGCGGCAGCCGCACATCTGGAGGACGTAATCGAGCAACTGCGATCGTCGGCCGCTATGCCGTCCACGCCGGTGCCGACCCGCGTCTGAACGGAAGGTCGCACGCTTGGCTTGACTCTGAAGCTGATCGGAAAATCGATCTTCGGGAGGGCAGGGCGTCAGCATCCGGGCTGCTGGCGGCCCGGATGTCGGGAGTGGGTCGGTCAGGCGGCCGTGGGTTCGAGGGTGACGTGGTGGCCGAGGGTCTGGAGCTGGCGGACGAGGTCGCGGGTCTTGCGTGCGGGGTTGAGGTGGCGTTGGTGCCAGTCGGCGCCGAGTTCCTGGTAGCAGGCGTCAGGGTCGTTGATCAGGTGCCAGGTGATGACGAGCATCGAGCGGGCGACGGCGACCAGGGCTTTGGCGTGGCCGCGGCGTTTGACGATGCGCCGGTAGCGGGCGCCGAGGAAGGTGTCGGTGATCATCAGTTGCACACCAGGAGTAGTACGAGGACCGGATCTCCCGCACCTCGTGCCCTCGCCGTCCTTGAGCGAAGCCACAACCGGGTGCAGGTGCGCCAATCGCGAAGGCACCGGGACCACAGCCCCACCCGACTTCGACCGCTGACTCCGCGCGTTGGGACGCGGGCCCTCCGCAAGGAACAGCTCCAACCCAGGCCCGCCGTACTGAACCTTCTCGATGCGCTTGCCTTCCGGTTCCAGGCCGTGCCGCTTCGCGCAGTTGACGCCGCCACTCCGCGATCTCGTCGTCATCGGAATCAGCGAACCGGACATGCCCCTCGGCGACGAGCCGCTCGATCAGCTCCTGTGCCTTCGCCCGCCGGGCAGGCGCGACAGGCCGCTCCCTGTACGCCATCCGCGGCTCAGCGGGCACCGCTGGCTCACTGCCGCCGGCGAACGCCGGATCGTCAGGGTGATGCCCCTCTCGCAGATAGAACCGCCCGGCTTCGGTGACCTCGACGCGGGCATCGCCACGGCCCTTGTCGATCGACAGAAGCCCACGGTCACGCAGGGCATAGGCCGAGCGCCAGGCGTCCGGCGCCCAAGCACCAGGTTCTTCGCCGACTGCAAGCCGTTCGAGAAGCGCGCGCTGTCGTTCATTGAGGGTGGACCACCGATGCACAGGCTCCAGCCCACACCGCACCACCCCACTTTGGATAGGGGCCGAAAGATCAACGGGCACGAGCGCGAAACAGCCGAAAGGCCATTCCTGCAGTTCAGCGACCCGCGACCGCCCATTGCAGCAGGTCACCGCGTCCGCTGGTCTCTTCCGGGACATCTGAGGGCCCCGGGCCCTCCCCAGTACGGCCGTCAGGCGTCCAACTCACCACACCTGACGGCCGTCACGAACGAGGCCCAGCCGTCTTGCGCGAACGTGATGACCGGGCCGTGCGGGTTCTTGCTGTCACGCACGGGGACGACGGTGGCGAAGTCGTCGGAGACCTCGACGCACTCGCCCCCGTCCTGATTGCTGTAGCTGCTCTTGCGCCAAGTAGCGAACGTCATGTCGAGAGAGCGCACGGTGTTTCCTCCAACAGGCGCAGGACGAACTTCCGCGACTCAGCGGGGGACAAGGCCAGGTCGCGCACTGCATCGTACGCACGCTGCAAACGGTCAACCGGGCCGCATTCTTCGATCAGTTCGCCCCGGTAGCCGTTCTCCATGTATGCCACGGTACGTCCGTCGAGCAAGCGCAGGAACATGACGGTGGCGTTCATCAAGCCATGCGGTCCGACACTCAGCGGCAGGACATGAACCATCACGTCCTGCCTTTCAGCCATCGCCACCAGATGCTCCAGTTGCTTGCGCCATTCCCCCACATCACGCAGCGGAGATCGCAGTACCGCCTCCGAGATGATCGACCGGAACGGCGGCGGCTCCTCCCCCTCCAGCAACTCCCGCCGCCCCATGCGCGCCTCGACCTGCTGCTCCAGTTCCTCACCCCTGAGGCCGCCTGCCGCCAGGAGTTCCCGTGCGTACCCCGGCGTTTGGAGCAGCCCCGGCAAGACGCTGACGGCGAAGTGCCACAGGCTGGTCGCCTCCGCTTCGAGCGCCATGTAGAGCCGATACTGCTCCCGGAACTGCGTATGGTCCCCCCGCGCCAGTTCCCAAAGCGCCAGCAACATCCCCGGTGTCCCGAAGTACTGGTCGAGCGCTTGGACGACCTCGGGACCACCCAGCGTCTCCCCCTTCTCCATCTTCCCGAACAGCGACCAGTCCCACCCCAGCCGCTCCCCGAGCTGCCGCAGGCTGTCACCCTTGCCCGCCCGCAACTGCCGTAACTCCTCAGCGAACCGCTGACGAGGCTCCTGGCTGCGGCCCGTGACCAGGCGTCGCTGCGGCAAGGTGGCTCCTCTCCGTCTGTGGAAGTTGTGGAACATGCACCACCCGGCGCGGAACGGCACCGCGTCGACGGCACGTCCCGGCCAAACCCGGCGGCATTCTCGTAACATGCCGACTACGCACCGTAATTCATCGGATGCGAAGGCGGTGGCCGAATCACGAATCCACCCCCCGTGGGAAGGACGCGCCATGCCCAGCCCGACCCCGAACTCCGGCGGCGCCTCGCTGCCGAGGCGCACGAAGTCCAGCACACTCGTCCCCAAGCTCCAGGAAGCGACCGCCGCCCGCGACGCCCTCGCCGCCGCCCTCACCCAGGCCGGAATCCAGCTCCCCGCCATGGACGTCCGTACGCCGTGGGGCGACCTCGTCCCCGACGACGAAGAGCAGATCCCCCACGACGCCCGCACCCGCCACGCCCTCGTCCACCTCGGCGTCTGCTCGGCTCCCGTCGCCCTCGCCCTCGCCGCTGTCATCGCGAGGGGCACCGCCGGATGACCGACCCGGACCCCACCCACGTACCGGAGCCCGAGCCTGCTCCGCCCTCTCCCCCGCCCGGCACCGCCGTACGCGACACCACCCGCGACCGCGTCGGTGTCGTCATGGGGCACGAGGGCCCCTACCTCCAGCTCCGCCCACTCTCCGGCGGCCGGGAATGGGACGCCGCTCCGGACCACGTCCGGCCGCTCACCCCGGAGGAACTGCTCCGCGCCCGCCTGGCCGAGACGAACGCGCGCAGCAGGACGGGTCTCGGCGTCAGGCAGTTGGGATCGCCTGATCTGTGAGCCCCCGTGCGCCCTAATCCATGCGCCGCTGGTCCTCCTCGCTCCAGGCCTGGGTGTCGCGGGGTGGGACGTAGGGTTCCTTGTCCTCCGGGTGCCCGCCCACGACGGCGCGCTGCCGGGCCAGTTCCGCGTCGAACTCCAGGCCGAGCAGGATCGCGATGTTGCTGATCCACAGCCACACCAGGAAGATGATCACCCCGGCCAGGGTCCCGTAGGTCTTGTTGTAGGAGGCGAAGTTCGCCACGTAGAGCGCGAACCCGGCCGAGGCGATCATCCAGATCAGCAGGGCCAGGACGCTGCCCGGGGTGATCCACTTGAAGCCGCGGCCCTTCACGTTGGGCGCCGCCCAGTACAGGAGCGCGATCATGATGGTGACGAGGATGACCAGCACCGGCCATTTCACGTAGGACCAGACCGTCAGTGCCGTGTCCCCGATGCCCAGAGCCTCTCCGACGTCACGGGCCAGACCTCCGGTGAACACCACGATCACCGCGCTGATCCCCGTCAGTACCAGCAGCGCCACCGTCACGCCCACCCGCACCGGCAGCACCTTCCACACCGGACGGCCCTCCGGGATGTCGTACACGACGTTGGCGCTGCGGATGAAGGCCCCGACATAGCCGGAGGCCGCCCACACCGCCAGGATCAGGCCCACGACGGCCATGACCGAACCGACCCCTCCACCGCCCTGCAACTGCCGCACCGCGTCGCTGAGGATGTCGCGTACCGCCCCCGGGGCCAGCTTCTGCAGGTTGTCCAGGACCTGGTCGGTCGCCGACTGTCCGGCGAGGCCGAGGATCGACACCAGCACCAGCAGGGCCGGGAACAGTGACAGCACGCCGTAGTACGTCAGCGCCGCGGCCCGGTCGGTGAGTTCGTCGTCCTGGAACTCCCGCACCGTGCGCTTCAGCACGGCCCGCCAGGAGCGCTTCGACAGCTGTGTCGGCTCCTCCGGCGCCTGCCGCTCCACCTCCTCATCCGGCCCCGCCGCCCGGTCCGGTTCCGGTCCGGACGACTCCGGCGGCGCGCTTTTCCGGTGCTCAGACCTCGATAGCCGTGACATACGTCCGGAGTACCCGATATGGCCGGTTCATTCGGTGCGGGGCCCAGAGATCCATCACGCCCACTTTGCGAATTCCCGAGAAGGGCCCGACGAAGGACTCCGTGACGGCCCTGCGGCAATGTCCTGTTCCGGTCCGCGGCAAGCGCTGGTCATCGACCGGGAAGCGATTGCCCAAGATTGCTTCAACGTCCGCCAAGATTCCGCAACGCAGGCGGCCGGTCCAGGATTCGGACGTACGTTCCTCACCGTGAATTCAGAGCCCGCTCCCCACAGAGCCGCCGGCCTCGTGCCGACCACATCCGCCGCCGCGACCTCGACCAGGACCGGTCGGCGTTCCCTTCTCCGCGCCGCGCTGACCGGCACCGCCGTCCTCGGCACCGGTCTCGCCGTCGGCGCACCCTCCGCCGCTGCCGCGACACCC
>NZ_VJZC01000332.1 GCF_009377185.1 Streptomyces spongiae | reverse complement strand
TCTCCCGCCTGCGGCACCTCCTCACCCCCCACTCCCACGAGACAGCCGACAAGCTCGACTCAGCGCTGGAGTCCTCCGCACGCGGCATGAGGGCCCTGTGGGTCTCGCTGGCCGTGCTCGGGGTGACGGCGGTGGCGCAGGCGGTCGTGGTCGTGCTCTCGGGCTCGGTCGCGCTCCTGGGCGACACCGTGCACAACGCCGCCGACGCCCTGACCGCCGTTCCGCTGGGCATCGCCTTCGTCCTGGGCCGCCGCGCGGCGACGCGCCGCTTCACGTACGGCTACGGGCGAGCCGAGGACCTGGCGGGCATCGCGATCGTGCTGACCATCGCCGCCTCCGCGGCCTTCGCGGCCTGGACGGCGATCGACCGGCTGCTCGACCCGCGCCCCATGGACCACGTCCCGGTCGTGGCCGCGGCCGCGGTCATCGGTTTCCTGGGCAACGAGTGGGTGGCCCGCTACCGCATCCGTGTCGGCCGCTCGATCGGCTCGGCGGCGCTGGTCGCGGACGGACTGCACGCGCGCACGGACGGCTACACGTCCCTCGCGGTCCTGGTGAGCGCGGGCGGCGCCGCGATCGGGTGGCAACTCGCCGACCCACTGGTCGGGCTGGCGATCACGGCAGCCATCCTGCTGGTGCTGCGCGACGCCACGCGTGAGGTGTTCGGGCGGGTCCTGGACGCCGTCGACCCGGCTCTGGTGGACCGCGCCGAGGGGGCACTGCGGGACGTGCCGGGCGTCCAGGAGGTGGGCGAGCTGCGACTGCGCTGGATCGGCCACCGGCTGCGGGCCGAGGTCGCGGTCGTCGTCGACGGGGACGTGACCGTACGTCAGGCGCACCGCACGGCCGTCGAGGCGGAGCACGCCCTGCTGCACGCGGTCCCGAGGCTCACCGCGGCCCTGGTCCACGCGGACCCGGCGCCGACACCGGGCGAGACGGACCCGCACCTCGCGCTCGCCCACCACACGGCCGAGTAAGGCGCGAGGACCCCTACAAGGCCCCCTGAAGGACGGCAGCGCCCCCTCAGGCGACCCCGAGCCCCTCCAACACCACCGCGTTGGGCAGCTCCGCGAACGCCTTCCCGGGCACCAGCAGCTTCCCGCGCCGCCGTCCGCTGCCCACGAGCACGTACGGCAGGTCGACGACCGCGGAGTCCACCAGCACGGGCCACTCCCCGGGCAGTCCGATCGGCGTGATGCCGCCGTACTCCATCCCGGTCCGACCGGTCGCCGTGTCCATCGAGGCGAACGAGGCCTTGCGGGCGCCGAGTTGGCGCCGGACCGTGCCGTTCACGTCGACGCGGGTCGTGGACAGGACGACACACGCGGCCAGCGTCGTGTCACCGCCCCGCTTGCCGGCGACGACCACGCAGTTCGCGGACCGTTCGAGCAACTCCTGCCCGTAGTGCTGGACGAACACCGCGGTGTCGGCCCACTCCGGGTCGGTGTCGACGTACACGATCTGGTCGGCGGGCACGCTGCCGCTCCAGTTCCGCACGGCGTCGGCGACCGGCGTGGTGAGGTCGTCCAGGCTGTCGGGGGCGGGCGAGGCGTGGTCGAAGTGCCCGATGGGTGCGCGCATGACCGCACGCTAACAGGCCCTACGGGCAGGTGAGTCGGCGTCTCAGTGCACGGCCGGCACCGACACCGTCAGCACCATCTCCGTCGGGACGTCACCCTGATTGGCGTACCCGTGCGCGGCGTTGGCCTCGAACGTGACGCTGTCGCCGGCCGGGACGCGGTACTCCATGCCCTCGACGGTGAGCGTCAGCTCGCCCGCCGTGACATGGGCGATCTCGACCGTGCCGGCGGGGTGCGGGTCCGACTGGCTGCCCTCGCCCGGCATCAGCCGCCACTCCCACATCTCCAGCGGGCCCGGCGCCTCCGTACCGGCGAGGAGCCTGCTGTAGCTGCCCGCGTCGGTGTGCCACAGCCGTACCACCTGTTCGGCCGGGACGACGCGGACCTTGGGCCCCTGCTCGTAGTCGAGCAGTGTGGTGATGCTGACGCCGAGGGCGTCGCCGATCTTGACGACCGTTCCGAGGCTGGGGTTGGTGCGGGCCTGCTCGATCTGGATGAGCATGCCGCGGCTGACTCCGGCCCGGGCGGCGAGTGCGTCCAGCGTGAAGCCGCGCTCCGTGCGCCAGCGCTTGACGTTCCGCGCCAGGGACTGGGTCAGCAGGTCGAGGTCCGACACATTCCGTCCAATATTCTAAATGACAGAGTTCAATGAAATGAACTACGGTGTGGTGCACCCTTCGTTCACCGCACTGTACTGCGAGGTCCCCGATGCCGATGACGCCAGCACTGTTCGCCCTGGCCACCAGCCTCCTGTGGGGCCTGGCCGACTTCGGCGGCGGACTGCTGACGCGGCGGACGCCCGCACTCACGGTCGTGGTCGTCTCGCAGTCCATCGCGACCGTCGTGCTCGGCGCGATCGTCGTCGCGACCGGCGGCTGGAGCGAGGCAGGCCCGCAGTTGTGGTTCGCGGTGGCCGCGGGTCTCGTCGGGCCGGTCGCGATGCTCGCCTTCTACAAGGCGCTCGCCCTGGGTCCCATGGGTGTCGTCTCTCCGCTGGGCTCCCTGGGCGTGGCGGTTCCCGTCGGGGTCGGGCTGGCCCTCGGCGAGCGCCCCGGACTGCCGCAGCTCGCGGGGATCGTCGTCGCCGTCATCGGTGTGGTGCTCGCGGGCGGACCCCAGCTGCGGGGCGCACCGGTCCAGCGGCAGGCCGTCCTGCTGACCCTGCTCGCGGCGTTCGGCTTCGGCGCGGTCATGGCCCTGATCGCCGAGGCATCGACGACGCTCACCGGTCTCTTCCTCGCCCTGTTCGTGCAGCGCGTCACGAACGTCGTCGCCGGCGGCACCGCCCTGTACGTCTCGGTGCGGCGCGGCGCGCCCGCCCTCCCCGCGGAGGGCTTCCTGTGGCGCTCGCTCCCGGCGCTCGCCTTCGTGGGCCTCGCGGACGTCGGCGCCAACGGCACCTACTCGCTGGCCGCGCAGCAGGGCCCGGTCACGGTCGCCGCCGTGCTCGCCTCGCTCTACCCCGTGGTGACGGCCCTGGCCGCACGCGCCGTCCTCGGCGAACGGCTGCGCGGTGTCCAGGCGGCGGGCGCGGGCCTCGCTCTCGTCGGCACGGTCCTGCTGGCCGCGGGCTGACCCGGACGGGCGCACACGGCTCGGGACTACGACTCGCTCTTCGGGGCCGGCTCCGCGAGCGCGTTCACGGTGTCCTCACCCAGCTCCGCCAAGGCCAGCAGTTGCTCGGGGGTCACCCCGTCCGGTATCGGCACCGGAGCCGGGGTCCGCAGCGGCGGCTGCCAGCCCGTCACCGGGTCCCAGCTCCGTACGACCCTGGCGGGCGCCCCGGCCACCACCGAGTGATCGGGTACGACACCTCGTACGACGGCTCCCGCGGCCACGACCACGTTCCGCCCGATCCGCGCCCCGGGCAGGATCACGGCACCCGTCCCGATCCAGCAGCCCGAGCCGATCCGCACCGGCTCCATGCGAGGCCACTGCTTGCCGATGGGCTCGTGCGGGTCGTCGTACGAGTGGTTCGTGGACGTCACATAGACGTACGGCCCGAAGTAGCAGTCGCTGCCGATGGTGACCGTGGTGTCGGCGATGACGTGACTGCCGCGGCCGAGGACGACGCCGTCGCCGAGGCGGAGGATCGGGTCGGGGCCGAGATCGAGGTCGGGCATCAACCCGGCGGTCAGCGTGACCTGCTCGCCGACGATGCAGTGCGAGCCGAGGTGTATCCAGGGCTCGCCGAACACCGTGCCGAGCGGGAAGGCCAGCCTGGTACCCGTTCCCAGCGCGCCGAAGCGGAAGCGCCCGGGGTTCTCGGCGGTCACGGAACCCGTGCGCTGCACCCAGGCCCAGCCCGCGTGGACAGCGCGCTGCGCCAGGCGACGACGCCAGGATGAGAACGTGTTCTTGCGCTCGGGCACCCGCTCACCGTACTCAGCGGGAGCCGTGCCCATGAGGCCGTACGGCTGTGATCTTCGCCCCACGGCCGGGGGCACCGATGGCTTACGGTGCCCCTACCGACGAGCGGACGAGCCGTGGAGCCGTCGAGACAAGGAGTGAGTGAGCGATGACGCACGAGGCCCTGATCGCCGGCGTGGGCGGCAAGGATCCGAAGGTGGATCAGGAGGCGTTCGCGGCGCCGACGTCCGTGGTGCTCGGCGATGTGACGCTGCACCCAGGGGCGAGCGTCTGGTACGGCGCGGTCCTGCGCGCCGAGTTCGAGCCGATCGTGGTGGGGACCGGGAGCAACGTGCAGGACAACTGCACGCTCCACGTCGACCCCGGGTTCCCGGTCTCGATCGGCGAGCGCGTCTCGATCGGGCACAACGCGGTGGTGCACGGGGCGACCGTGGAGGACGACTGTCTGATCGGGATGGGGGCGACCGTGCTGAACGGGGCGGTGATCGGGTCGGGTTCCCTGGTGGCCGCCCAGGCCCTGGTGCCCCAGGGGATGCGGGTGCCCCCGGGGTCCCTGGTCGCGGGGGTGCCGGCGAAGGTCAAGCGGGAGCTGACGGCAGAGGAGCGGGAGGGGATCGCGCTCAACGCGGCGGTGTACACGGAGCTGGCTCAGACGCACCGGGAGCTGCACGCCCCGTGAGGGGCGCGGGACTGTGACGTGGTGCGGCTCCGCCGCGATGAGGGGAACGACCCGTCACCGACGTCCCGCGGACTACTCGGCGGCGGGAACCGGCTCCGGCTCGGCGGCAGCCGGAGCCGCCTTCTTCGCCTTGCGCTTCAGGATCAGCATCGAACCCACCCCGAACAGCACCGCCGCCACCAGCCCCAGCCACGAGAACCGCTTGAGCCAGGCCTCGGCGACCACGCCCACGTAGTAGATGACCGCGGTCGTGCCGCCCGCCCACAGGATGCCGCCGAGGACGTTGGCGGTCAGGAACTTCCAGTACGGCATCCGCAGGACGCCTGCGAGCGGGCCGGCGAAGATGCGCAGCAGGGCCACGAAACGGCCGAAGAAGACGGCCCACATGCCCCACTTCTCGAAGGAGCGCTCGGCGGTCGCGATGTGGCCCTCGCTGAAGTGCTTGGGGAACTTGCCGCCGAGCCAGGCCAGCAGCGGGCGCCCGCCCTTGCGGCCGATGGCGTAGCCGATGGAGTCACCGATGATCGCGCCCGCGCTGGCGCACGCGCCGAGGACGAACGGGTCGATCTCGCCGTGCTGCGAGGCGAGCAGCGCCGAGGAGACCAGGATGATCTCGCCGGGCAGCGGGATGCCCAGGCTCTCCAGGCCGATGACCAGACCCACGAGCAGATAGATACTGACCGCGGGCACCGACTCGAGCCACTCCTGGACGTGCAACGCCGCTCCTCCCATGTCACTGGACCCTGCGTTCCGGCGTGCGCTCGGCCGTGAGCGCACGCCGGGGCAGCCTACCTGCTGGCTGTGACGGCAGAGGTGTCCCAGAGGTTGCACTGGTGCTCATCGCGCACAGTGGTGCTCACCACGTTGCCACCCGCCGAGGCCGTTCGCAGGGAGAGCACGGCATCGCGTCCGTCCGGCAGCGACGGCTGCCCCGCGGCACGCGGCACACCGTCACGGATGAACGAGCCCCAGTACTGGACCATCTGCCGGGCCAGCACCCGTTGCTCGGCGTTCAGCGGGCTGTCGAGGCCGAAGTGCTTGAAGAGGTACTGCACCTCGTTGACGTGCGTCGCGCCGAAGTCGAAGTCCGTGTCGAGGTTCCGCAGCGAGGCGAAGGGGGGTGAGGTGCGGTCGGCGAACTCGTACGCGTAGACCGGACCGCGAGCGGCGAGCACGTCGTCCAGCCGGAGTGCGGGGCAGGCGAACTGCGCGTCGCCCATGGCGGTGCCGTAGGCGACGCTCGGCGAGGGATACGCCGACAGCGGGTAGCGCTCCAGGACACTCTCACCGAAGACCGCCCGCATGACCTGGGGGTACTGCTCGGCGGTGAGCGGGGTGCCGTTGTTGTCGAACTGCGCGAAGGCGAACATCCGCCCCTCGTCCTTGTTCGCGCCGTTGAGCACGGGGACGCGGGCGGCGGCGCCCTTGGTGAACGCCTCGGCGGGCTGGACCGGCAGGAAGTCACCACCGGTCACCGGGCCCCAGTCGAAGCCCCTCTGGGCGGCCAGGACCTCTTCGGCGGACTTGCCGCGCAGGCACACCAGGCTCGCGCACCCGAGCTTCTCCATGAAGGCGGCACCCTGGTCGACCGCGGTGTCGTGGGTGCGGGCCGCACAGTCGCCGTACGCACCGCTCTCGACGATGCCCGCGCGGAACAGGCCCTTGCCGGTCGGGGAGGCCAGCTGGGTGCAGACCGAGCGGCCTCCCGCGGACTCGCCCGCGATGGTGACGCGACCCGGATCGCCGCCGAAGCGGCCGATGTTGGCACGCACCCAGCGCAGCGCGGCCTGCTGGTCGAGCATCCCGAAGTTGCCCGAGACACCGTCGCGGGCCTCGTCGTCGAGTCCGGCCGTGGCGAGGTATCCCATGGCGCCCAGGCGGTAGTTGATGGTCACGACGACCGTGCCGGTCTGCCGGGCGAAGGTGTCCGGCACGACGTCCTCGCCCGCGCCCGCGGTGAGCCCGCCGCCGTGCAGCCAGACCATGACCGGCCGGCGAACGGAGCCCTCGGGGGCGTACACGTTGAGGTCGAGGCAGTCCTCGGTGTGGCTGGGCCGCTCGTATCCGGGGTCCCAACTCGCGCCCTGGACACATCTGTTACGGAAGTCCTGTGCCGTGCGCACCCCCTGCCAGGGGCGGACGGGGCGTGGGTCCTTCCAGCGGAGCTTCGCGACGGGCGGCTGGGCGTAGGGGATCCCGAGGAACTGCCGTCCCTCGGCGGTGGCTTCGCCCCGGACCCGGCCGGCTTCGGTGCGGACGACGAGGGGGTCCTGAGCGGCCTGGGCGGGCATCGGGGTCATCAGGGCGGCCGCGAGGGCCGTGAGCCCGGTGATCAGTCGGCGTAACACTTGCTCACCTCCACAGTGGTGTCGCCACATCTACGACCGGAGATGACTCGTGTCAATGCAGTGAACAGGAATGGGGAAGACCGAGCTTCTTGTAGGAGATCGGCATTCTCGGCCACGCCGACTTCCCAGGGCCGAAGGTCCCGAACACACGGGGATACGGCCATCCGACGTGCCGACGGCAACAGGTTCGGGCCGTTAACGGACAGTAAGCGACATACCGACACGGACACGACTCGGGTGCGCTGAGATGGCCGGAATCGTGCTGCGACCTTGGGAGGGGCGGACATGAGTGACCTGGTCGAAGCGGAGCCGGCGCCGTCGGCGGAAGCGGCCGGAAAAGAACGGTGCCCCTGCGGCGAACAGATCCGTGCGGCCGGACCGGGAGGCGCCGAGGAGCGGTTCCGGGGCCTGCTGGAGGCGGCACCGGACGCGATGGTCATCGTCGACGACACCGGCATCATCAAGCTGGTCAACGCCCAGACCGAGGCGCTCTTCGGCTACCGGCGCGAGGAACTGCTCGGCCAGCCGGTCGAGCTGCTCATGCCGCACCGCTTCCGCGCCCACCACACCACGCACCGCGACGGCTACGCCGCCAACCGCCAGGTACGGCCGATGGGAGCCGGATTCGACCTGCACGGGCTGCGCAAGGACGGCACCGAGTTCCCGGTCGAGATCAGTCTCAGTCCCCTGGAGACAGCGGACGGAGTGCTCGTGTCCGCCGCGGTCCGCGATGTCAGTGACCGCAAGGCCGCCGAGGCACGCATCAACGAACTCGCCGCGCTCGTCGAGTCGTCCCAGGACGCGATCCTCGCCAAGACCCTCGACGGCTACATCACCTACTGGAACGCCGCCGCTCAGTCCCTCTACGGCTACACAGCCGAGGAGGTCATGGGCAGACATGTGTCGCTCCTGGCCCCGACCGAGATGAAGGACGACGTCAGCACGCTGCTGGCCCGGCTGCGCGACGGGGAGAAGGTCGAACACTTCGAGACGCTCCGCGTCACCAAGACGGGTGTGAAGCTGGACGTCGACGTCACCCTGTGGCCCACCCGGGACCCGGACGGCATGGTCGTCGGCGCGTGCGCCATCGTCCGGGACATCAGCGACCGCAAGCGCGCGGAGGCCGAGCTCACCGCCCTGTACGAGCAGCAGCGGCACATCGCCCTCACCCTGCAGCGCAGTCTCATGGGTACTCCGCCCGCGATCCCCAACCTGGCCACCGCCAGCCGCTACCGGCCCGCCACGCAGGGAGCCGGCGTGGGCGGCGACTGGTTCGATCTCATCCCCCTCGGCGCCGGGCAGGTCGGTGTACTGATCGGCGACGTCATGGGCCGCGGTCTGGAAGCCGCCGCTGTCATGGGCCAGTTGCGCTCCGCCGCCCACGCGCTCGCCAAGACCGGGATGCAGCCCCGCCAGCTCATGCAGTCCCTGGACACCTGTGTCGCCGACCTCGACGTACCCGACCAGCTCGTCACCTGCTGCTACCTGGTCATCGCCGCGGACACCGGTACCGTCACCGCCTGCTCCGCCGGCCACCTGCCGACCCTCGTCGCCGACCCCAGCGGCGGGATCCGCATCCTCCCCTCCCCCATAAACGCCCCGCTCGGCGTCGGTGACGTCCTCTACGAGCAGTCCGCCACGGCCGTCCCACCCGGCGCCACCCTCATCCTCTACACCGACGGGCTGATCGAGACTCCCTACAGCGACATCGAAGCCCGCATCGGCGAACTCACCTGTCTCCTCGACGAGTTCTTCGCGGCCTCCCCCACCCCGTGTCTGGAAGCCGCCTCCGACCACGTACTCGCCGGCCTGTTGCCCGACGCCGAGAGCCACAACGACGACGTCACCCTGCTCCTGGCCCAGCTCCCGGCCGCGCCCCTAGCCGCCCTCACCACCGACCTGCCCGCGGTCCCGTCCTCCGTCCCCGAGGGACGCGCCTTCCTCAGAGACGCGCTCACCTCATGGGACTGCACGTCTCCAAAGGACGACGCCCTCCTGCTCCTCTCCGAGACCCTGACCAACGCGGTCCAGCACGGCGAGGGCCCCATCGGGCTGCGTCTGTGCCGCACCGCCACCGACCTCACCGTCGCGGTCAGCGACCGCAGTTCCCACCTTCCCCAACCCGGCTTCGCATCCGAGGACGCGGAGTCCGGACGAGGACTGCTCCTGGTACGCGGCCTCGCCGACAGCTGGGGTGTGCGCCCCACGGACGAGGGGAAGACCACCTGGTTCACGCTCAAGCTGCCCTGACAGCCCCCGTTGATCACCACAGGTCCTCCAGACCCGCGGCCAACCGGGAGATGGCGGCCAGATCGGGCAGACTGCGCAGCGAGGCCACGACCTGATCGCTCGCGAACTCCCGCTGCGCGGCGGTCACGGTCGGATCGACGGCACACTCGGCCTGCACGTATACGTAGTTCAGGTCCGTCGCGAAAAGCATGGAGAACGACTGCGGCCCTTGGATCGCGGCGCGGCCTCCGGCCGTCCGATAGGCCCGTGCCAATCGCCGGGCCGATTCGAGGTCGACCTGGTTGCGGCCCGACCACACATACACGGCACGTGCGAGTTCTCGTTCCGCCGAAGCGGGACCGGCGTTGTCCCAGTCGAGGAGGACCGGCCCGTTCGGGCCGACCAGCACGTTCTGGGGCTGTAGGTCGAGATGCGATGTCACCAGACCGTCAGGCCCGGACGGGGTGACCCATTGCGCCAGTTCCGCTGCGGTAGTGGAGATGAACCGGTCCAGCGCGTCTGCCCACGGGATGCCTGCCTGATGAATCTTCTCGAGGAGGTCTTTCCAGTCGGCCTCCCGGGGACATTCCTCGTACCAGGAGTTCGGTGCCTCACTCGCGCCTTCTCCGGCCTGGTGGAGGAGCGCCATGGTCCCGCCGAACCAGTCCAGGAGGTCTGGATCGGACGCGTCCGCCGTGGTGCCGTCGATCCAGTCGTACAGCTTGACGTAGCCCCCGCCGGAGGAAGGGGGGAGGCGTGAGACGTATGCGCCGTGGCGATTGGGGATGAGCCGGGGTGAGGCGATTCCCAGGTCCTGCGCTGCCTGCCGCAACACGGCCTCCTTGCACACCTGTTCTTCGTCGCAGCCGAAGAGGAGTTCCTTGATCGCCCATGAGGATCCGTTGCCGGACAACTTCCAGATCTGGCCCAACGCGCCGCGGGTCACCGGTGTCACCCTCCACGGGCCGGCGTCGAGCGCGTAGGTCTCCGCCATCAAGTCGACTGCGTCACGCATACAGCTACCTCTCCAAAGGCACAGTGGCCGGTGCCGGCCTACGGGGATCACAGTTCCCGCAGGGGCGTCCCGCTGCCCCAACGTTCGAGGAGCGGGCCGTCGATGAGCCGGATGTCGTCCCGGCGTCGGGCCCAGTGAGCGTCACGACCGCTGAAGCTGCCGCGATGCACCACCAGGCGCCAATGAGGGCCCGACCTCGGCCGTCCCTCCGCCCCCGCGCCGGCCGAAGCGGACGTGTCCTCGTCCGGCAGAGGCTCGGCCACCGGGCGGAACGCCACTTCGAGACGGCGACCGCGGGCGTCCCGGGCGCACAGGCGGGGCCGGTCCGCCTCCGGCATGGGCAGCACCCGCCAGCCGTCCCGGCGCAGCATCCGGGAGACGGCCAGCACGAGCCCGCGAGTGTCCAGTTCCGCGATCTCCTCGGGTTTGTAGTAGCCGAGACGGCGACGGGCGACCGGGCGGTGCCGTCGCCATCCGGTCGCGCCCATCACCGTGAGCAGCCCCATGGCCACGACGAGTCCGCCGATCCCCAGGGCCCGGTAGACCGCGGCCAATGCGGCGACCGCGGCGCACACGAGGGCCACGAGAGCGACGAGAGCCGGCAGCACCTCGCGCAGCTCGGGTCCGTAACGTCCCTGCGCCCGCAGTTCCCGGACCGTACGACGACGCCGTGAGAGCCATGACCCACCGCTCGTTCCGGCCCGCCCCCACC
>NZ_VJZC01000331.1 GCF_009377185.1 Streptomyces spongiae | reverse complement strand
CCCCCAGACCCCCCTTCGGCCTGAACGGCCTCGTCCTCAAACGCCGGACGGGCTGAAATGCGCCCCCCGGCGTCAGCCTCCGTACGCGCCCGACGCCGTCAGCCGCAGTGCCGTGTCGATCAGGGGGACGTGGCTGAACGCCTGGGGGAAGTTGCCCACCTGGCGCTTCAGGCGCGGGTCCCACTCCTCGGCGAGCAGGCCCAGGTCGTTGCGCAGGGCCAGCAGCTTCTCGAAGAGCTTGCGCGCCTCGTCGACGCGGCCGATCATCGCCAGGTCGTCCGCCATCCAGAACGAGCAGGCCAGGAACGCGCCCTCGTCGCCCGGGAGCCCGTCCACGCCCTCGTCCTCGCCCGAGGTCGGGTAGCGCAGGATGAACCCGTCCGCGGTCGACAGCTCGCGCTGGATGGCCTCGATCGTGCCGATCACACGCTTGTCGTCCGGCGGCAGGAAGCCCACCTGCGGGATCAGCAGCAGCGAGGCGTCCAGCTCCTTCGAGCCGTACGACTGCGTGAAGGTGTTGCGCTCCTTGTCGTAGCCGCGCTCGCACACGTCCCGGTGGATGTCGTCGCGCAGCTCGCGCCACTTCTCCAGCGGGCCGTCCGCGTCGCCCGACTCGATCAGCTTGATGGTGCGGTCCACCGCGACCCAGGCCATCACCTTGGAGTGCACGAAGTGGCGGCGCGGGCCGCGCACCTCCCAGATGCCCTCGTCCGGCTCGTCCCAGTGGTCCTCCAGATAACGGATCAGCTTCAGCTGGAGCAGGGCCGCGTAGTCGTTGCGGGCCAGACCCGTCATGTGGGCCAGATGCAGGGCCTCGGTGACCTCGCCGTACACGTCCAGTTGGAGCTGGTGCGCCGCGCCGTTGCCCACCCGGACGGGCGCGGAGTCCTCGTACCCGGGCAGCCAGTCCAGCTCGGCCTCGCCCAGCTCCCGCTCGCCCGCGATGCCGTACATGATCTGCAGGTTCTCCGGGTCGCCGGCCACGGCCCGCAGCAGCCACTCGCGCCAGGCGCGGGCCTCCTCGCGGTAGCCCGTACGCAGCAGCGAGGACAGGGTGATCGCCGCGTCACGCAGCCACGTGTAGCGGTAGTCCCAGTTGCGGACGCCGCCGATGTGCTCCGGGAGCGAGGTGGTGGGGGCCGCCACGATGCCGCCCGTGGGGGCGTACGTCAGGGCCTTCAGCGTGATCAGCGAGCGGACCACGGCCTCGCGGTAGGGCCCGTGGTACGTGCAGTGCTCCACCCACTCGCGCCAGAACTCCTCCGTCGCCTCCAGCGACTGCTCCGGCTCCGGCAGCGCCGGCGGCTCCTTGTGAGAAGGCTGCCAGGAAATCGTGAAGGCGATCTTCTCGCCCGGCGCCACCGTGAAGTCGGCGTACGTCGTGAGCGACTTGCCGTACGTCTCGGCCGATGTGTCGAACCACACGCTGTCGGGTCCGGCGACGGCGACCGTCCGGCCCTCGTGTTTGTGCACCCACGGCACGACACGGCCGTACGAGAACCGCATCCGCAGGGCGGAGCGCATCGGCACGCGGCCGCTGACGCCCTCGACGATCCGGATCAGCTGGGGGGCGCCGTCACGCGGCGGCATGAAATCCGTCACTCGGACCGTGCCGCGCGGGGTGTCCCACTCCGATTCCAGGATCAGCGAGTCGCCGCGGTAGACCCGCCGGGAGGCTCTCGGCGGCTCGGCGTCGACGGCGTGGGCCGGGCCGAGGCGCCAGAAACCGTGCTCCTCGTTGCCGAGGAGTCCCGCGAAGACGGCATGGGAGTCGAAGCGGGGCAGGCACAGCCAGTCCACCGTGCCGTCCCGGCAGACCAGCGCTGCTGTCTGCATGTCTCCGATGAGTGCGTAGTCCTCGATGCGCCCGGCCAATGCAACTCCAGTCGAACGGCCACGTCGCCCCCCGAGGGGCGGTCGCTGTGCGGTCATGGGACCCATAGGACCAGTGTCGAACGAGATCCCAGGGTTCTGTTAAAACGTCGTCGTACAACGATGCTCAACGGAATGTAGGCGGTCGTTGCTCAACGAACTGACGAGCTCTTGTGGTTCCGGAGACGGGCGGGGGTGGTGCCGTTCGCCGGCCGGGCTCGGCAGCGATGTCCGAAGAGGATACGACGCTGCCCCGGTCTCCGCGTGCCCCTCCCGACAACGCGGGTGATCCGAACGAGTGAGCCAGGGGTGGCGCCGAGTGGCGTCGAGCCGCCTGCGTGGCGATCCGTGCGCGGAGCGTGGCCGGAAGCCATCTCGCACGGTCGCTGATACGCTGGTAGCCCGTGGACCGGTGGGCGCCCCCGCTTTCGTACTGTAAGCAAAGGGTCCCCCGAACCGCAGCGACGGCACCCCGGACATCTCCGGGCCGACAGCCGCCCCGCATTCCATACCGCGACCACGGGAGCCCCCTCTTGGCCATGCCGCCCAAAACAACGACGACCAAGCACATCTTCGTCACCGGGGGTGTCGCCTCCTCGCTCGGCAAGGGTCTGACGGCCTCCAGTCTCGGCATGCTGCTCAAGGCGCGCGGACTGCGCGTGGTCATGCAGAAGCTCGACCCGTACCTGAACGTCGACCCGGGCACCATGAACCCGTTCCAGCACGGTGAGGTGTTCGTCACGAACGACGGTGCCGAGACCGACCTGGACATCGGCCACTACGAGCGTTTCCTCGACCGTGACCTGGACGGCTCCGCCAACGTCACCACCGGTCAGGTGTATTCGACGGTCATCGCCAAGGAACGGCGTGGCGAGTACCTGGGCGACACCGTGCAGGTCATCCCGCACATCACCAACGAGATCAAGCACCGCATCCGGCGCATGGCCACCGGAGAGGTGGACGTGGTGATCACCGAGGTCGGCGGCACGGTCGGCGACATCGAGTCGCTGCCGTTCCTGGAGACCGTCCGTCAGGTCCGTCACGAGGTCGGCCGCGACAACGTCTTTGTGGTGCATATCTCGCTCCTGCCGTACATCGGCCCCTCGGGAGAGCTGAAGACGAAGCCGACCCAGCACTCGGTTGCCGCCCTGAGGAACATCGGTATCCAGCCGGACGCGATCGTGCTGCGCTGCGACCGCGAGGTGCCCACCGCGATCAAGCGCAAGATCTCGCTGATGTGCGACGTCGACGAGGCCGCCGTGGTCGCCTGCCCCGACGCCCGCTCGATCTACGACATCCCGAAGACCGTGCACGGCGAGGGCCTCGACGCCTACGTGGTCCGCAAGCTGGACCTGCCCTTCCGTGACGTGGACTGGACGACCTGGGACGACCTGCTCGACCGCGTCCACAACCCGCGGCACGAGATCAACCTGGCGCTCGTCGGCAAGTACATCGACCTGCCCGACGCCTACCTGTCCGTCACCGAGGCCCTGCGCGCGGGCGGTTTCGCCAACAAGGCCCGTGTGAAGATCAAGTGGGTCACCTCGGACGACTGCAAGACCCCTGCCGGGGCGGCCGAGCAGCTCGGCGACGTGGACGCGATCTGCATCCCCGGCGGCTTCGGCGACCGCGGTGTCTCCGGCAAGGTCGGCGCCATCCAGTACGCCCGCGAGAACAAGATCCCCCTCCTGGGGCTCTGTCTCGGCCTGCAGTGCATCGTGATCGAGGCCGCCAGGAACCTCGCCGACATCCCCGACGCCAACTCCACCGAGTTCGACTCCGCCACCGGCCACCCGGTCATCTCCACCATGGCCGAGCAGCTCGACATCGTCGCCGGTGAGGGCGACATGGGCGGCACGATGCGCCTGGGCATGTACCCGGCGAAGCTCTCCGAGGGCTCGATCGTGCGCGAGGTCTACGGCGGCAAGGAGTACGTCGAGGAGCGGCACCGTCACCGCTACGAGGTGAACAACTCCTACCGCGCCGAGCTGGAGAAGAAGGCCGGCCTGCTGTTCTCGGGCACCTCGCCCGACGGCAAGCTCGTCGAGTACGTGGAGTACCCGCGCGACGCCCATCCCTACCTGGTCGCCACGCAGGCGCACCCGGAGCTGCGCTCGCGCCCGACGCGGCCGCACCCGCTGTTCGCCGGGCTCGTCAAGGCGGCCGTGGAGCGCAAGACGGGTCAGTAGGACCGCACACGGGTCGGTAAGAGCGAGCGGCACGAGAGCTGTACGGTGGCCGGGATGCGCGTCCTGCGGGCGTGTGTCCCGGCCTCGTTGCATGTGTGGGAGGACAAGTCGACATGACCATCAAGGACACCGCCGAGGAGTGGGAGGTCCGGGCGAGCGACACGCCCTTCGTCGGCAACAAGACCTCCGTGCGCACCGACGACGTGGTCATGCCCGGCGGATCGGTCGTCCACCGCGACTACCAGGTCCACCCCGGCTCCGTCGCCGTGCTCGCCCTCGACGACCAGGGCCGCGTGCTGGTCATCCGCCAGTACCGCCACCCCGTGCGCCAGAAGCTCTGGGAGATCCCCGCCGGGCTCCTGGACGTCCCCGGCGAGAACCCGCTGCACGCGGCCCAGCGGGAGCTGTACGAGGAGGCGCACGTCAAGGCCGAGGACTGGCGCGTCCTCACCGACGTCTACACCACGCCCGGCGGCTGCGACGAGGCCGTACGGATCTTCCTCGCCCGCGACCTCGCCGAGGCCGAGGGCCGGCGCTTCGAGGTCGAGGACGAGGAGGCCGACATGGAGCTGGCCCGGGTGCCCGTCGCCGATCTCGTACGGGGCGTCCTGGCCGGCGAGCTGCACAACAACTGCCTGGTCGTGGGCGTTCTTTCACTGGTCGCGGCCCAGAACGGCGACGGGCTCGATGCGTTGCGTCCCGCCGAGGCGGCTTGGCCTGCCCGGCCGTTCGAGGCGTAGCGCTCCGGGCGGGTGCGGCCGTCTTTGACCTTTCGGCCCGTCGTGGCTGGTCGCGCCCACGCGGCGGAGCCGCATATCGATACAGCCCCGCGCCCCTAAAGGGGCGCGCCCCCTGATGCCCGCTTGACCCCGCCGGTCCTACGATCGCCTGATCCGATCGGGGGACCCCTCCGTCGTGCTCCGCCGGGATCGTCGCAGAGCGTGAACTAGGCTCTGCCACACGCCCGCACCGGAGTCCCGGCGGGCCTTGCGCGTGCAGTGGGACGGGAGCGTGACCCGTGACGGAACAGGCGGTCGACACGGAGAGCACCGAGGTGTCCGGAACCGAGCAGCCCTCGGCCGCGGAGGCCGCTCAGGCCGCCGAGGACACCACCACGGAAAGCCTCACGGACAGTCAGTTCCTCGGCCGGGAGCGCGAGTTGAAGGGACTGCGCGCCGACATCGAGCGTGCGGGTCTCGACACGCTCTCCGGCCGGAAGGCGCCCCGCGCGCGCGTGCTCCTCATCGCGGGCCGCCCCGGCTACGGCCGCACCGCGCTCGCCGAGGAGTTCGCGCGGCAGGTCGCCGAGAGTTACCCCGACGGCGTGCTCCGCGCGCGCCTGACGGAGCCCGACGGAACCCGCGTACCGACCGAGCGCACGGCCCGCGAACTGCTCTCCGCGCTCGACCTGCCCACCCCGCCCGGAGCCGCCGAGGACGACCTCAGCGCGGCGCTGCGGGACGCCCTCGCCGACCGGCGGACGCTGCTCCTGCTGGACGACGCGGCCGACGCCGAGCAGGTCGACGCGTTGCTCCCGGACACCCCCGAGTGCCTGGTCGTCGCGGTCTCCTGCGGGCCGCTGACCGGCATCTCCGACGTCCGCCCGTGCACCCTGGGGGGACTGGACACCAAGTCCGCGGTGGAGCTGCTCCGCCGCTTCACCGGCTCCGTGCGCATCACCGTGGACCCGCGCGCCGCCGAGGAACTGGTCCTGGAGTGCGCCGGCCAGCCCGCCGCGCTGATGCTCGCCGGGGGCTGGCTCGCCGCCCGCTCCAAGGCCGCCGTCGCCGACCTGGCCCGGCACCTCAACGCCGCAGGTGACGAGGGCCCGCCGCTGACCCGCGTCTTCCGGCTCGCGTACGGCTCCCTGCTCAGCCCCGCCGCCCGGATACTGCGACTGCTCTCCCTCGCCCCGGCGGGCCTCGTCGACCCGCACACCGCGTCCGCGCTGGCCGGCTGCTCGGTCGGCGCCGCCCGCACCACGCTGGACGACTTCGTGGCGCTCGGCTTCCTCCACACGGTCGACTCGCCGATGCCCCAGTACGAGGTGCCCGGCTGTCTGCAGCCCCTGCTGAGCGCCCTCGCCGAGACCCAGGACCGCCCGGCCGAGCTCCAACTGGCCCGTGCCCGGATGCTGGAGCGGACCGTACGCCTCCTGCAGTCCTGCCGGACCATCACCGAGACCGACAGTGTCCAGGCCCGCGAGAAGCTCCAGGAGACACCCCGCGCGCTGCGTTTCCCCACGCCCCGGGCCGCCGAGGACTGGCTGCGCATCCGCCGGCCCGCGCTGCTGGCCGCGGCCCGGCTCGCGGTCGCCGACGGCGAGTTGGACACGCTCGCCCGGCGCCTGATGTCCCAGCTGGTGCGCACGATGGTCGCCCACTTCGGCACCCAGGCCGCCGCCCCCGAGCTGTACGGCATCCACCGGCTGGTCCTCGACGTCGCCGAGCGCCGGAAGCTGCCCCGGGAGAAGGCCGCCGCCCTGCTGAACCTCGCCGACCTGGACGCCCGGACCGGCCGTACGAACGAGGCGCTCGCCCGCTACCGGGCCGCGCTCGACGCCGGACGGGAGGCGAACGACCCGTACGCGACCGGCCGCGCGATGGAATCCGTAGGGGGCGCCCACCAGGAGCTCGGGGACTACGAGCGGGCCGCGGACTGGTACGGCAGGGCACTCGCCCAGCGGCTCGCCCGCGACGAGCGTGCCGACGCGGCCCGGCTCTACGGCCGCATCGCCGGCACCCACACCTGCGCGGGCCGCTACGACGAGGCTCTGCGCAACTGGAGTTCGGCCCTCACCGGCTACCGCAGGCTCGGCGACGAGGGCGGCCAGGCGAGGGCGCTGAGCGAGATGGGACGCGTCGAGGAGTACGCGGGGCGGTTCGAGGAGTCGCTGGCCATCTGCCAGGAGGCGCTGGAGTGGGCGCGCCGCGCCGAGGACACACGGTTGCAGGCCGCTCTGCACGTCCGGCTCGCCGACACGCTGGAGCGGCTCGGGGACCCGGCGGCGGCACGACTGCACCGGGCGGCGGCCGAGCGCATGCTGGGAGACGAACTCGGCGAACTCGACGAACTTCAGAAGCTCCACGCCATCCACGAGGGCGATTCCGGCGCTGTCGGCGAGACCGAGGCGGAACAAGGAGCTAACGCCTACGAAATCCGTAGCGGATCGGCTGAAGATTGATGCATTGAAAGGCTAGACAGCGGGGAAGCCTTCATTAGACTGGGTCCGCCGCCGCTTCCCTGCGGTGTCTCCCGGTGCGCTCCTATGCGTACGGGTATGTCATGCATTGCGTGAGCATGCGCCGCCCATGTGCGCGTACGCCCCACCCCTCTGAGCCAAGGACCGTGATCGACGTGAAGGTCGGCATCCCCCGCGAGGTCAAGAACAACGAGTTCCGGGTGGCCATCACCCCCGCCGGCGTGCACGAGCTGGTGCGCCACGGCCATCAGGTCGTCGTCGAGCGGAACGCCGGTGTCGGCTCGTCGATCACGGACGGCGAGTACGTCGTCGCCGGTGCCGAGATCCTTGAGACCGCCGACGAGGTGTGGGCCACCGCCGACCTGCTGCTCAAGGTCAAGGAGCCCGTCGCGGAGGAGTACCACCGCCTCCGCAAGGACCAGACGCTCTTCACCTACCTGCACCTGGCCGCCTCGAAGGAGTGCACGGACGCCCTCCTGGAGTCGGGGACGACCGCGATCGCGTACGAGACCGTCGAGCTGCCCGGCCGCGCGCTGCCGCTGCTCGCCCCCATGTCCGAGGTCGCGGGCCGCCTGGCCCCTCAGGTCGGCGCCTACCACCTGATGCGCGCGGGCGGCGGCCGCGGGGTGCTGCCCGGAGGTGTCCCCGGGGTGCCGGCGGGCCGGGCCGTCGTCATCGGCGGCGGCGTGTCGGGCTGGAACGCGGCGCAGATCGCCGTCGGCTTGGGCTTCCACGTGACCCTGCTCGACAAGGACATCAACAAGCTCAGGGAGGCCGACAAGATCTTCGGTACGAAGATCCAGACCGTCGTCTCCAACGCCTTCGAGCTGGAGAAGGCCTGCCTGGAGGCCGACCTCGTCATCGGCGCCGTCCTCATCCCGGGCGCCAAGGCCCCCAAGCTGGTCACCAACGAGCTCGTGTCGCGGATGAAGCCGGGAAGTGTCCTTGTCGACATCGCGATCGACCAGGGCGGCTGCTTCGAGGACTCGCGTCCCACGACCCACGCCGCGCCGACCTTCAAGGTCCACGAGTCGGTCTTCTACTGCGTCGCCAACATGCCCGGCGCGGTGCCCAACACCTCCACGTACGCGCTCACCAACGCCACGCTGCCGTACATCGTGGAGCTCGCCGACCGCGGCTGGGTCGAGGCGCTGCGCCGGGATCCCGCGCTGGCCCTGGGACTCAACACCCATGACGGCAAGGTGGTTTACCGCGAGGTCGCCCAGGCGCACGGCGTGGAGCACGTCGAGCTGGAGTCGCTTCTCGGCTAGGAGTCGACTTGGCGACGCGAAAAAGCGATACGTCAACACGGGTCGTCAACAGCGTGCATCCGGCCGGACCTTGCCTCCTGAGGTTCGGCCGGAGGTGTGTATGTTCACCTCGGGACACCAGGTCAACTCGCCTCGAACGTAACCCTTCAACCGTTTCGCGCAACGGTGAAACCTGCCGTGCGACGGCCGTACGCCCTTGACAGCGGGATGTTTCATTGCCGACACATCGGGCCGGGTCCGGCGGATTGTGTTGCTGCGAACCGCCGACACGCCATAGAGTCGCCAACCGTCGGCATGGTGCCACGCTGACCTATCTAGAAGTTTCCTGGTCACCAAGGAGGTAAGACGACTTGTGAATGAGTCGACATTTACTCCCGGGGGTGGTCATCCAGGAATGCCTGCACAGGGCCAAGGGTCCACGGGGCTTCAGCCTGTCGGCTCCGTCGCTGTGCGCACCTTCGCAGCCCAGCAGAGTCCGCAGGCGACTCAGACAGCACACATGAGCATGGATGGCCATCACGTGAACGCCATGGCCGGCGACGGAAGTGGCGAGACCCGCAACCACTTCGCCGACTACGACGAACTGCCCGAGGGGCACTTCTACGACCCCGACGCCGAATACGAACCCGATCCGGAGTACGCGGCCACGCTCGCGCCCGACGCGGCACGGCAGCGCCGTGAGCGCATCGGCCCGACGGGACGCCCGCTGCCGTACTTCCCGATCCCGGGCCCGCTGACCGACCACGGCCCCGCGAAGATCATCGCGATGTGCAACCAGAAGGGCGGCGTCGGCAAGACCACGTCGACCATCAACCTGGGCGCCGCGCTCGCGGAGTACGGACGGCGTGTCCTGCTGGTCGACTTCGACCCGCAGGGGGCGCTCTCGGTCGGCCTCGGCGTGAATCCGATGGAACTCGACCTGACCGTCTACAACCTGCTCATGGAGCGGGGCATGGCGGCCGACGAGGTCCTCCTGAAGACCGCGGTCCCCAACATGGACCTGCTGCCGAGCAACATCGACCTGTCGGCGGCCGAGGTCCAGCTGGTGAGCGAGGTCGCGCGCGAGTCGACGCTGCAGCGCGCCCTGAAGCCGCTCATGGCCGACTACGACTACATCGTGATCGACTGTCAGCCCTCGCTCGGTCTGCTCACCGTCAACGCGCTGACGGCCGCGCACAAGGTGATCGTGCCGCTGGAGTGCGAGTTCTTCGCGCTGCGTGGTGTCGCGCTGCTGACGGAGACCATCGAGAAGGTCCAGGAGCGGCTCAACCCGGAGCTGGAGCTCGACGGGATCCTCGCCACGATGTACGACTCGCGCACCGTGCACAGCCGTGAGGTGCTCGCGCGTGTCGTCGAGGCGTTCGACGATCACGTCTACCACACGGTCATCGGGCGCACGGTCCGCTTCCCGGAGACCACGGTCGCCGGTGAGCCGATCACCACGTACGCCTCCAACTCCGTCGGTGCCGCCGCCTACCGCCAGCTCGCCAGGGAGGTGCTCGCCCGGTGTCACGCCGAGTGAGTCTGCCGGGGGCCGACGAACTGTTCCGTACGACAGGGGGGATGGCGCTCCAATCGTCCACTCCCCGGCGCCAGGCCAACGGCGAGGCCAGGGTGCCCCCGCCGGCGAGGGAGAGCGATCCCGCCGCCGCGGAGGACGCGCCGCCGTCGGTGCCCGCGCAGGGCGGTGACGGCGAGGGCGCCGAGCATGTGGCCGCGGACGCGGAGTCGGCCGACGCGGGGGAGTCCCGCAGTCGGGCGGCCACCGCGGAGGCGGACAAGGCCGGGGCCGCCCCGGGGGCGGCGCGCTCGGCGCGGCGGCAGGCCGCGCCCTCCGCGTCCGGGCAGCCGGCGCCGTCGGCCCAGCCGGCCCAGTCCGCGCAGGAAGGTTCTGCCGCGGGTGCGCCCCGCCGACGGGGCCGGGCCGCCGGGCGGCGGCCCAGCGGGCGAGAGCGGCACGACGAGAAGATCACCGTGTATGTGTCCGCCGAGGAGCTCATGGACCTCGAGCACGCCCGGCTGGTGCTCCGCGGGGAGCACGGGCTGGCGGTCGACCGGGGGCGGATCGTGCGTGAGGCGGTGGCCGTGGTGCTGGCCGACCTCGAGTCCCGTGGGGACGCGAGCATTCTTGTGCGGCGGTTGCGCGGGCGGTAGTCGGCGGGCTGTCGGTCGGTTGTCGACCGGTTGTCGGCTTTGTGGGCGGTACGCGGTAGCCTGCGACGGCTATGACCTCGTCCCCTTCGTCAGCCTCCGGCGGTTCGGCCGGTCGTCGGCGTGCGCTGGGCCGAGGGCCTGGGGCTGGGGCCCCGTCCCCGGTTGCGCCTCCGGCGGAGAGCGAGCCGCCTGCGGCGGGCAGCGAGTCTCCGGCTGAGGGTGGTTCTTCGGCTGACCCCCGTGGGCCGTTGTGCCC
>NZ_VJZC01000033.1 GCF_009377185.1 Streptomyces spongiae | reverse complement strand
GCCCTCTACAAGGCCATGCTCCGCGCCGGCCCGGCGGGCGCCACCGCACCGGCACCGGAGAGGACTCGGTCGCGGTAGCGGCACGGACTTGTTCAGCAGGCGGTGATCCGCGCGTTGACCCGGCGCATCCACTCCCGGTCGGTGTGCCACACGGGGTGCTCACCGCCACCGCACCGGCCCGCATGAGCACCTGCCACGCCGAGTACGTCCGGCCTGCGCGGCGCCCCCGCCCCGTCCGCCGCTACCCGCCCGACCTGATCGACCGAGTCCTGTACTGCCGTCTGGCGTCGGCGAGCAGCCGGCTGAGGGACGTACCTACGTGTTGAACGCCGCCGAACACGTAGTGATCGGGCCGCGCGAGCGCCGCCTCGCATGAGTGCCCCTGCAACCAGGGGGTGAGGACGGGCACTTCTTCCCTGTACGCACCTCTCGGTACTGGGCCGACGGACTGGTGCAGAGGAAGGAGCTGGATCGGAAAGCCTCCTTCGGCCTCGTGTTCGCGCAGCGCCGACTCCGTGGCGGCGATGTCGGCGTCCTCACTCAGCACCAGCCGGAAGGCGTTGCCCGCGAAGGCGTCCAGCAATCCGCTCTTTCCGTCGCTGTCGGTCACCCGTGGCTGGGGAAGGATCTCGCCGCGGGCCGGGGAGCCGTGCGACGTGAGGAAGCCTGCTTGAAGCCCTGGGATGAGGGACTGGCGGATGGTGCCCCCGGGACGGGCCGCCAGTTCGGCGAGCAGTCTCGCGTCACGCGATGCCGCGGCGACGTCGTCGCGTTCACAGATGATCCGGCCGTATTCCTTCGCGGTGGCCGTCACCCGCAGCACATGTGGTTCGCGCTCCTCCTGGTAGGTGTCGAGCAGTGGTCCACCGGCGCCGCTGTACCGGTGTGCGGCCAGCTTCCACATGAGGTTGGACGCGTCGCGGATCCCCTGGCACATTCCCTGTGCGAGGAACGGCGGGGTCATGTGCGCGGCATCGCCCAGGAAGAACAGCCGTCCGGCACGCCACTGCTTCAGGACGAGCGCGTGGAACCGGTAGGCCGACGCGCGCCACAGGTCGTAGTCACCGGGCTCCAGCCACCGGGACAGAAGCTCACGGACGACGTGGGGCTCAGCCATCTCCTCCGGGTCCTCGCCCTTGTTGATCATCAGTTCCCAGCGGCGGAGGCTGCCGGGACCCACCACGAACGTGCTGGGGCGGGCCGTTTCGCAGTACTGGACGTTGGTCCGCGGCAGCGCCCCGCCCGCGCCGGGGTGCAGCAGGACGTCCACCACGAGCCACGGTTCGTCGAACTCCAGGTCGCGCATGGGCAGGCCCGCACGTGCCCGGATCGGACTGCTGCCGCCATCGCACGCCAGCAGATAACGCGTACGAACACGTCGCCTGCGGCCCGCTTCGTCGACCGCCTCGACGGTCGCGCCTGAGTCGTCGACCTCCACGTTCGTCACCGTGGTGCCGAGATGGACGTCGACGCGGTCCGAGTGAGTCAGGCGCTGACGGAGCGCCTTCTCCAACTCCGGCTGGAGGAAGACGTAGTTGGGTGCCCAGCCCAGTGGGTGCGGCGGTGGTGCGGTGTCGATTCGTTTGATGACCTGACCGTTGTGGTTGCGGTACTCCGACGGGCGATACGGCATGGTGTGGGGCGCGATCGCGTCGGCCAGGCCCAGGTTGCCGAAGACGCGCATGGCTTCCTGGTCGAATCCGACGGCACGGGGCCGTGGCTCGACATCAGTGGCGCGGTCGAAGGCCACCGCGGTCAGCCCGAAGCTGTCGGCCAGGTTCGCGGCCGTGGTGCCGACAGGTCCGAGCCCCACGATTGCCACATCGGTGTCGAATGTGTCTGCCATGCGAGCCCTTCCAGTTCACCACGGGGATGTGGTTCGTCCCGCCGCCGCATCGGCACCGTATTTGTTAGGGCTTTGACAGTCAAGGGTTAGTTGGATATGCGCTCTGTTGGATCGGGAAGCCGGGGTCTACGGGACGAGCTTCCAGTCCTGCGTGCCGTCCGCGACCGCGTTCTGCAAGGTGAGCGGCGCATCGTCGGACGCGCCGGTCAGATACAGGTCCTTGTTCCTGACCGACTGCAACTTGTAGAAGCCGTCGTCGGTCTTGATGAGGTTCCAGCTGCCGGTGGCGCTGTCGTCGACCCATTGGCCGATCCTCTGGCCGACCGTCGCGTTGCCGGTCCAGATGGCTGCCGCACGGCCGCCCGACTTGTTGAGCAGCGTCACGCCGCCCTCGGGCCTGGTCACGACATGCCAGTACTGGGTGTCCGGGTTCGCCGCCGATCCCGGGTCCTCCAGAGTGACGTCGGGGACGTCACCGTTGCCGATGTTCGCGTCGTTGGTCTTGTTTCCGGTACCGATCACCTGGTCCGTCCTGCGGTTCACCAACTGGCGGTAGGCGCCGTCCGAGTGACCGAGGTCCACCTCGGCGTACGCGAGCGTCGACGTGCCCTGGTTCCGGAGGATCGCGATACGGCCCGAGCCTTCGACGTACTGCAGGTTGCGGCTGTAGCCGGGGCCCAGGGGTGTCTGGTACTCCGTCCACACGCCGTCACCGTGTCCGGTCTCGTTGACCCAGACGTTGCCGCTTCCGGCGGCGTTGTACACCAGGCGCCCGTCGGGGAGCTTGATGACGACCGGACTGCCGCCCGTCGCGAGCGGACGGGAGCCGGCGACGACCGGCAGGGACGTGACGGCCATGCCGGTGGGGGAACCGCGGAAGAACCGCAGCGGGTCGTCCGCGATCCGGTACCTGGTGTTGGCCCCACCGCCCCAGTACTCGAAGGTGAGCAGCCACTTGCCGTCCGTCGTGCGGACGACGTTCGTCATGCCGGGCCGGCCGCCTCCGATCTCCGTCTTGCCGCCGCCCATGTCCTGGGTCAGGCCGGCGACATCGACGACGGGCGCGCTCCACTTCTCGCTCCTGCCGTCCCAGGTCTTGTGGACGAGGATCTGGCCGTGCGAGTCCTTGGCGGTGTCGTTCGCGGGGTCGAGTGTCGGGACGCCGGTGGCCGGATCGAAGCCGGTGTAGTCGTTCTCGTCGGAGTAGTAGCAGACGAGCTTGCCCTTGTAGACCATCAGGTAGGGCTCCCAGAGGGGATCCACCTGCTTGTACGTGTTGACGCTCGCGATGTTCTGGCCGACCGCGCCCGCGCTGCCGCCCTGCCAGCCGCCCGTCGCGATGACGTTGACGACCTTCCACGTCATGCCTTCGTCGGTGCTGGAGTACAGGGCGATCGCCATGTCACTGCGGTCCCCGTCGTTGGACGGCGTCCAGTTCGGGTCCGCCGCCTTGCGCTCCCTGTAGTAGTGGTCGTCGCCGGACACCACACTCGCCAGGAGCAGGGTGCCCCGCTTCAGGCTCCCGAGGTCCTGCGGAAGCGTGTAGAGGTACGGGTTGGTCCAGTTGCTCTTGTACTTCGCGTACCGGGGGTCCCTGGAGAGGTAAGCCGGGGCTTTGACCTCTGACAGCGGCTGCCACGTCGTTCCACGGTCGTCGCTCTTGTAGACCGGGAGGGTCTGTCTGTCGGCGCTCCCTGTCTCCGGTAGGACAGTGGACTTCTCGAACGACGCCACGAGACGTCCGCTCGGAAGCTGTGCCGACTTCGGGTAGATCGCGCAGTTGCCGCGCCCCTTCAGGCACGGTTCGCTGCCGAGCTGGTAGAGAATCCCGCCCGTCGGGTTGTACGCGTGCGCACTGGACGCGGGGATCGCCAGCATCACGGACGCCGCGACGAAGCTTCCCGCCGCTCGTCCAAGTCTTCTTCTCCGCATGGCCCCTCCGAGGTGTCGCTAATCTGACTGCGCTGTCATGACTGCGCTGTCATGATCTATGCGGGCATGCGGGTCTCGTCAAGAGTCCGGAGCGCATCCGTGACAGGAAGGGCGGGCGGGGTGTGCCCCCCCATGTGGGAGAGGGTGGTTCACAGGTGCAACCACCCCGCCTGGCGGCGACTCATGCGCTCCCCCTAGGCTGTGATCGTTTTCAATCTGATCGGAGCACGACATGCATCGCCTTGCCCCCATTCTCGTCGCGGTCGGCGCCCTCGCGCTTGCCGGGTGTGCGCAGGACTTCGACCCGGGACCCAAGGGGGAGGTCACCGAAAAGATCAAGGACGGGAAGAAGTTCTACCTGGTAGTCGATCCGACGAAGGCGGGCAAGGAGAAGAAGTTCAGGGTCAGCAAGTACGACTACCACGACTGCAACCGGGGCTCGAAGTACCCCAAGTGCGTCGACGACTAGGCAGGTTCGTTCGCCTGGTGGCCTGTAGACCTGTGGCACTTGAACGTTCGGGAGAGCCCAGGTGTCGGTGAGATTCGCATACCAAAACCTGGGCCCCGTGCGCGTCAGCGCAGCGCGGTCGCGTTCGCCGGTGAACCCACGCCGCCGGTGAGGTTGAGAGGCTTTACGGTCAGGAGGCTGCTCCAGTGGCCGGTGGACCGGCAGTCGGTGGCCAGGGCGGTGAGGTTCCACAACTCGCCCAGAGGCAGGCCGAGTTTGGCGATCAGTTCCTGGTGCATCATGCCGTCGTCCTCGGGCGCGCTGTCGTGGAAGTCGCTGCCGGGGGCGACCGGGAGGACTTCGACGGCGAAGGTGTCGGTGGCCAGCAGCGCGATGCGGTGGTCCCAGCACCAGGCGGCGAGGTCGCGGGACTGGACGAAACCGGTGGCACGCCGGGCGGCGCGGACCTCGGCCCGTGGGCCGGGCCCGGTGGTGAGGTACCAGCGGGCCCATCCGGTGTGGACGAGGATCAGATCGCCCGGATCGACGCGACAGCCCTGGGCGGCTAGGGCCTGATCGAGCAGGCCGGGGTCGAGGGCGGGGCCGTTCACGTGGTCCAGTGGTGTGGCCCGGTCGCGCAGGAAGCCCTCGACGTCGATGAGCAGTCCGCGGCCGGCCAGCGGGGTTTCCGCCCACAACTGGACGCCCAGTCGCGGGCTGCGCGGTGTGATCTCGTGGTCGGGCACGCCGTTGTAGAAGCCGTGCCCCGAGGCACGGCGGTGGCGCAGACCGTCGACCTGAGTGTTCGCCTGGAGGAAGAACTCCTCCAGGACGTCGTCGCGTGCCTGGTCGTGCTTGGCCGTGATGCGGTGGCGGGGGATACCGCGCGCCCGGGACATCGGCGGGTCGAAGGCGTCGAGGGCGTGGTCGAGGTTGAAGGCACGCCCTTCGCGGACCTCCCGGGCCGCCCGGCGCACCTCCTCGGGGCCGGCGAAGTTGGCCATGCCGCGTTCGGGCTGGTCGGGGAAGAGGTGCCAGCTGGAGCCGGGCGGGGCGTCGGTGCGTTCCAGCAGCTGCTGGTAGGTGGGGTACGGCAACGGTGCGGTGCTCTCTGGTTCAGGGGCAGCGGGCGGCGATGGCGGCGGCTGCCCGGCGGACTTCGGTGATGACACGGGAGTGGTCGGTGGGGGAGAGGTCGTCGCTCGGGCCGGCGACGCTGAGCGCGCCCAGGATCTGATCACCGCTGTGCACGGCGGCGCTGACGGCGGTGACACCCAGGACGCGTTCGCTCAGGGAGAGGGCGTGGCCGTCGTCCTTGACACGACGCAGCTCGGCGCGCAGGTCGTCGGCGGTGACACGTTCGCCGGAGATCCGGGTGAAGGGGGTGACGCTGTCGACGTAGGCATCGAGTTCGTCCTTGGACAGCCAGGCGGCGAGGGTCTTCCCCGCGCCCAGGTGCAGGGGCAGCTTTTCGCCGATGGGCAGTTGGTAACGCAGGGGGTTGCGGCCCTCGACGCGGGAGATCAGTACGCGGGCGAGGCCGACGCGGACGTAGAGGGTGGAGGTCAGGCCGGTGGTCGCGGCCAGTTCCTGCAGTACGGGGAGGGCGACCTGGCTGAGCCGGTTGGTGACCAGGAAGGCATGGGCGGTGGCCACGGCCGCCGGGCCGGCGACATAGCCGGGCTCCTCCTTGACGGCCCAGCCGCGGTCGACGAGGACGTTCAGGATGCGCTGGGCGGTGGCCACATGGAGCCCCGAGCGGCGGGCGATCTCGCTCAGACGCAGGGGATGGCGGGTGTTCTCCAGTACGGACAGGGCGTCGAAGGCCCGTTCCACCGAACGCATCGGTGAGGGGGAGGAAGACGAGGAGGCGGAGGAAGACGAGGAGGAGGGGCTGTCGGGCATGGGGTGCTCCCGGGTTGGGCTGCTCGGCTGCGGAACGACCTGATGGGGCTAGCCTGATAAGGCTTATCAGCATGCGAGCAGCGCTGTGGTTCGCACAAGATCCACCCGGGGCGGGGTTCGGCCTATTCGGAACGGGGCGCGACGTGCGCCGGCTGGGCCTCGGGTGCCGGGGACGGGTCCGCTTCCGGTCCCGGTTCGGCGGCCTTGACGTAGGTCAGGGCGTAGGCGAGCAGGCCGGTGACGCCGGCGGTGATGAAGGTCGGAGGGCCGACGGCGGTCTCGACACTCGCGACCCAGCCGACGTCGCCGGCCGCCAGGCCGAGCGCCTGCCCTACGACGATGCAGAGACCGCCGAGCAGGAAGACGACGACGCCGAGACGGAAGAGAACCTTGATCAGGCGGGTGGTGGACATGGTGCGACCTCGCGGGAGAGAGGTGGATCAGACGGGCAGTACGCCGGTGGCCACCGCGGCGCCGATCAGCAGGATCGGTACGCAGTAGTAGCCGACGAGGGGGGGCGAAGGTGCGGGCCGGGTTGATACCGGCGATGCCGCTGGCGACGTAGATCGGTGCTCCGGACGGCGGTGAGGCGCCCTCGGTGGAGGCGAAGATCAGTACGGCGACGCAGGCAGTGGCGGCCGGTACGCCGGCGTCGGCCAGCGATGTCACGGCGACGGGGCCGATGGCGGCCATGGTGGCGCTGGCGGTGAGCGGAATGGCGACCGCGACGACGATCAGGCCGACGATCAGGGCCATGGCCCACTTCGGTGCCTCGACCTGTTCCAGTACGTGGGTCAGTTGCTCGGGCAGGCCCAGTTCACCCAAGGCGTTGGAGGCGGAGAAGGCGGCCACGATGGTGACGCCGATGACTCCGAACTGGGCGGCGGACCCTTCCAGCAGCTGCCACCAGGCGCGTCCCGAGCGGGGCAGGCGGCGGCGCCCGAGGAACAGCACGATGCCGATGAGCAGGACCGGGATCCAGGTGATCAGGCTGATCGTGTCCGACATCTTGGCGCCGACGTACGCGCCGAGTTCGCCGCCGGTCGGGCCGCGGGTCAGCAGCAGCGGCGCGATGATCCCGGCGAACAGGAACAGGCTGGTCCAGCCCGCTCCGAGGCTGGTCCGCAGAGGCAGCAGGTCGGCTCGGTCCATCGGCTCGATGCGGTGCCGGCGCACCATCCAGAACGCCGCCACGAGACGGTAGCCCAGGCAGTACAGACCGCCCAGGAACAGCGGCAGCACGATGTCGTCCGTGGTGGCCAGGGCGGCCACGCCGGTGGAGCCCATCAGGATGAACATGGTGGAGCTGAAGGGGAAGGTGACGCCCATGCCCGCGCCCCCGGCCGCGACCGTGGCGGCCAGCTCGCCGCTGACCTTGGAGCGTCTCATCCACGGGATGGTCACCGAGCCGACGGCCGCGGTGACGGCCGCCCCGACGTGGGCGATGGCGCCGAAGACGCCGGCCGCCACGGTCGAGGTGTACACCGGTCCGCCGCGCAGCCGTCCGAGGAGGGAGTTGAGGATGTTCAGCAACTGGTCCAGGACCGGCGTACGGCTCAGCAGATAGCTCATGAACACGAACGCCAGCGCGGCGAAGGTGACCTCCTCCTGCATCGCCTCGGCGAAGGCGCTCCACATGACGTGGACGATGTCGCCACCCGCGAACAGGCCGGTCACCACGAACCCCACCAGCAGTGACTCGCCGATGTTCCGCTTCAGCACGGCGTTCCAGACGATGATGGCCACCATGTAGCAGCCCAGGGCCCAAATGGCGATCATGCCGCTTCTCCTGCCGGTGAACCCGGGGCCGGCACGGCCCGGATGGTGCTGCGGCGGTGAGCCTCGTCCGCCTCGATGTCGCGCGCCGCGGTCAGGGTCGACTCTGCCTCCTCGGCGGGGACGAAGGCCACCCCGTCGCCGTCCGCGACGACCAGGTCGCCGGGCCGGCACACCGCGCCGCCCACCGCCACGGTGACGTTCACCCGACCGGGACCGTCCTTGTAGGGCCCCGCGGGCGTCACCGCGCGGGCCCAGACCGGGAACCCGATCTCCGTCAGCACTTCCACGTCCCGGGCGGCACCGTCCAGCACCATGCCGACCGCACCGCGAGCTCGCGCCCGTTCGGCGATCAGCTCGCCGATCAGGGCACGGGAGATGTCACCCTGCCCGTCGACCACGATCACGTCACCGGGGCCGACCAGGCGCAGTGCCTCGTGGACGGCCCGGTTGTCACCGCCGCGCGTCTGCACCGTCACCGCCCGGCCCACCGCACGCGCCCCGGCCCACAGTGGACCGATGCCGGCGTCGGGCAGTCCGAGCCGGTCACGGGCGTCGCCGATGGTGGCCGACGCCAACCCCTCGTAGGCGGTGAGCAGTTCGTCCGTCACCAGCGCTGTGGCACGCAGCCCGTCCGGCCGGGCTGCGAGAGTGTGCAGCCTGCTGATTCCTCGGGCCAGGGCCGGGTCCAGATCGAGTTCGGCCAGCAGGTCGGCGGCCGCGGCCACCTCGCCCGCCCGCCGCAGGCCGTGCTTGGCCGTCCCCGTGTACAGCCGCTCCAGGGTGGCGTCGCCGTCGGCGAGCTCCAGCGCGATCTGCTGCCGCACCCACGGCTCGTCACCGGCCGCGCGCGCCGCGTCGACCGCCTGCACGATGATCGCGCCCAGTCCCTTCATGAACAGACTGCGCAGCAGCTTCCGGGCCGACGCGGCACCCGGCTCGCCACCCAGGTCCTCCACGGGCGCGCCCAGCGCGCCGAAGTACTCCGCGACCAGTGCGGCACCCCGGCCGCTGGCCACCAGGGCGGTGCGGTGGCGGTACTTGGGCACCGGCCCGACCACGGACACGTCCGCGAACACGGCCCGCTCACCCTCGGAGACGACCGCGTCGATCGCCCGCTTCAGCTCCGGCGCACCGGCGTTCATGTCCGCGTACAGCGCCCCGGCCCGCAACTGCGGGGCCGCCTCCGCTGCCACCGCCCCGGCCGCTTTGGCGCCGGTCAGCCCCAGCACGAGATCGGCCTCGCGGACCGCCTCCGCCAGGCCGGCCGCGCGCCGCACACCGGGCGGGGTCGGCACGTCACCGGGGTCGTACCCCGTCACCGACCAGCCGTTCTCGGCGAAACCAGCGGCATAAAGCGCTCCGGCCTCACCCAGTCCAAGGACTCCTACACGCATGGGCATCCTGCCGTTTCTCATACAGTGAGAAGTTTTCTCACTGGAGGGGCGTAGGATGTTGCCCAGGCATGAACCCGGCGTCAAGAGCTGAGAACGAACCAGTCGGAATCCGAGGACAGGTTCTGCGCGGCGGGCCTGCAGCTTCGCGGCTGCCGTCGCCCCGTCGGTGCGGATCGTGACGGCCACGGCTTTCGCTCGTGCGCGTGTCTGGGGCAGGGCCGTCTTGAGCGCGGCTGACAGGAACTGGCGGACCGCGGTCGGCGAACTCGGCGCCTTGGCGCTCCTGGAGAACCCCGGCCCGGCCGCCTGGATCGGTCTCCGCCCGCCTGACCGAACTCCACGGCCCAGTCGCCAACTCCCTTGGCCTGCCAGAGCTTCGGCCGCGGGGGCTGCCCAGCGGCCGGTCGAGGATGCCCAGGGCGCCAGGCCGGCCAGTCCGCAGCCGGGAATGATTTTGGGGTACCTGGACGCCTACTCCGGATCAGGAATTGGTACCCGGTCCTGGCGGTCCGGTGTCGGCTCGGCGGCCAGTAGTCGTGCCAGCCCTGCCGGGCTGAACACGTCCCGCGTACCGAGGGCGATACCGCCGTGCAGTCCGGAACCGCCCTTGAGCTGGGTCGCGGTGATGGTGAGCTTGCGGGTGGCCAGGGGCAGGGCGCGCTGGTACACGGCGGCGCGTACGGCGGATACGAGGTCATCGCGGAGTTGGCTGAGCGGGCCGGCCAGTACCAACGTACGCGGGTTGAACATGTGGACCAGCATGGCCACCACCTCGCCGATCTCGGTGGCCGCCTGTCGTACGGCGTGGAGCGCGGTCGGATCGCCCGAGGCGACCCGCCGGGCGAGTTCATGAGTGCCGTACAGCGGATCGTCCTCGGTCGACTCGGGAATGCCGAGACTACGCAGGACCGCACGGTGCGAGGCAAGCGCGCCGACGCAGCCGACATTGCCGCAGGCGCACAGGACGTTGCTGCCACTGACGGCTCTGATGTGCCCGATGTCGCCGGCCGCTCCGTCCGCGCCGCGGTACACGTCGCCGGTCGCGGTGATGAGGCCCGAGCCGATGCCGGTCGCGATCTTGATGCACAGCAGCGGGGTCTCCATCCGGGCCTGGGTGACCTCACCCAAAGCCATCAGGTTGACGTCGTTGTCCACCACGACAGGAGCGTGCAAGCGTTCCTGGAGATGTTCGGCCACCGGGTAGCCGTCCCAGCCCGGCATGCCGGTCGGTTGGACCGCGCACCCCTGCTGGAAGTCCACCGGCCCGGGCAGACCGACGACGACCTCACGCACGCGGCCGGGATCGCGGTTGTTGTCCTTCAGTAGTCGCTGAAGCCGTTCGGACACCGCGTCCAGTACCGCTTGGGGGCCGGCGTCGATACGGACCACCACGGTCTCCCGTGCGATGATCCGCCGGGTCAGGTCGGCGATGGCGACCTGTGAGTCGGCGGTGTCGACGTCAATGGCGGCGATGGTCCCAGCCTGCGGACTGATCGTCAGCACTCGGGGCGGCCGGCCCCGGACGGACCGTCTGGACTCGACCTCCTCCAGGATGCCTGTTCCGACGAGATGGTCGACCTGCTGGCCCACCGTCGAGCGGGCCAGGCCGCTTCGCCGGGCGATCTCCGCCCGGTTGGTCGCTGCTCCGGACACCACGAGTCCCAGCACGCGACGCAGGGCCAGGGGTACCGACCCGGGCCCCACCGCTTCTTCGGTGTAGCCGTCATCTTTATGCATTCAAGTGAACGTAATGGCATCTCGTTATGGCAGTCAACGATGCGCCTGCTTCCGCGGATCATATGGGACCCAAGCTGACATGTCCGTGCCTCTATCTACGCCTTTTAGGCCTGAAACAAAATTAAATAGCACCTCTTGTGTTCTTCGTTCGAACTAAACGAAGGTGATGCGCAACGCGGCTTTCAGGTCGTGGTCGGTCGCTGGACGACGGAGGTGCGCCGATGAACAGTTCGATTCAAGCCGCGGTGGTGGGGACCGGGATGATCGGCGCCGTGCACGCTGCCGCGATCCGCGCCGCCGGCGGCGAACTGGCCGGCGTGGTCGCTTCGACCCCCGCGCGCAGTGCCCGCGTAGCAGAGGCCTGGCACGTGCCCGTCCGCCATCAGAACTTCGACTCCGTCCTCGCCGACGACAGCGTCCGCGTCGTACACGTCTGCACGCCGAACGCCCTGCACGTGGAGCAGGCAGAGGTGGCCCTCACCGCCGGCAAGCACGTGATCTGTGAGAAGCCGCTCGCCACGTCGGCCGTCGAGGCGGAACGCCTGACACGGCTGGCGGAGAAGGCGGGCCTGCTGCTCGCCGTCCCCTTCGTCTACCGCTATCACCCGCTCGTGCGGGAGCTACGCGACCGCCGACTGCGCGGAGAGTTCGGAGCCTGGCAGCTGATCCACGGCAGCTATCTGCAGGACTGGATGCTGTCCGAGAACGCCATGTCCTGGCGGGTCGACCCGGCCGACGGCGGCCCTTCCCGGGCTTTCGCGGACATTGGCTCGCACTGGTGCGACCTCGTCGAGTGGGTCGCGGGTGTCCGCTTCACCGAACTGACCGCGCGGCTCGGCACGACGGTTCCGACCCGGCCCGCCGGCACCGGCACAAGTTTCACGACCGGCGCTGACGGGCCACGAGTCGAGGTCCGCACCGAGGACGTCGCGACCGCGCTCCTGCGCACCGGCGACGGGGTCCTGGGCACGCTTACGGTCTCCCAGGTGTCGGCGGGCCGCAAGAACCGGCTGTGGTTCGAGCTCGATGGCGCGGACGGCAGCGCGGTCTTCGACCAGGAGAACCCCGAGACGGCCTGGCTCGGTGCCCAGGACGGCGCACGGCTGATCGTCCGCGACCCCGGCCACGGTTCCGCCGAACAGCGACGGCTGTCCCGGCTGCCGGCCGGGCATGCCCAGGGCTACGCGGACTGCTTCACCTCCTTCGTCGCCGACGCCTACGCCGCGATCAGGGGCGAGAAGCCCGAAGGGCTGCCGACCGGCGCGGATGGCGTCCGCTCCGCCCATGTCGTCGAAGCCGTCCTGAGGTCCGACGCCTCGCTCGCCTGGACCGACATCGACCCCGCACGCGCAGTCCTGGTGGCCGGCGCATGACATCCGCTGCCCTGGAGGCCAGCCCATGAAACTCGGCATGCTCACCGCCTGCCTGCCCGAACTCTCCCTCGCTGAGATCGCCGCCTGGGCGAGCGAGGCGGGATACGAGGACCTGGAGGTCGCCGCCTGGCCGGGCACCGGCGGCCGCGACTTCGAGGCGGCCCATCTCCCGGTGACCGGTTTCGGCTCCCGAGAGGCCGACGAGACACGAGCTCTGCTGCAGCGCCACAACCTCGGCATCTCCGCGCTCGCCTACTACGAGAACAACCTCCACCCCGACCCGGAACGGCGGTCCGGGATCCACACCCACCTCAAGGCGGTCGTGGACGCGGCGGCCGCCCTGGAGGTCCCGTACGTGGGCACCTTCGTCGGCCGTGACTGGACCCGTCCGGTGGCGGCGAACCTCGACGAGGCGGAGAAGGTCTTCCCCGAACTCGTCGACTACGCGGGGGAGAGGGGCGTCCGGATCATCATCGAGAACTGCGTGATGGAGGGCTGGCACCCGGACGGCTACCCGGGAAACCTCGCCTACTCGCCGGAGCTGTGGGAGTGGATGTTCTCCCTCGGCCTGTACCTCAACTGGGACCCCTCCCACCTGACCTGGATCGGCATCGACCCGGTCACGACGATCGCCCCGTACGCAGACCGGATCGTGCACGCCCAGGCCAAGGACCTGCAGATCCTGCCCGGCGCAGTGGACCACTACGGCTTCTTCGGCAAGGCGGTCCACCGCGAGGACCCCTGGGACACCGGCTGGTGGCGCTACCGCGTACCGGGGCGCGGCCAGGTCGACTGGAACGCCGTCGTGGACGCCCTCTACGAGAACGGCTTCACCGGCACCCTCTCCGTCGAACACGAGGACCCCGTCTGGAGCGGCACCGAGGGGCGGGTCAAGACGGGCCTGGAGATCGCCCACCGGACGCTGCGACCTCTCATCATCGCCTGACACGTCGTCAATTCATCATCAAGGAAAGGAGATTCATGGACCGGCAACGAGCACGGCATCGCATCGGGATCCTGGGCGCAGGCAACATCTTCGGCCGCTATGTCGAGGGCCTGCGGACCTTCCCGGATCTCGAGGTGGTCCGTGTGGCCGACGTCGACACGGCCCGCGCGCGACAGGCCGCGACCGAGTACGGCGTATTGGCATGGGGCGACGGCGACCAGCTCCTCGACGACGACTCCGTCGATATCGTCGTCAACATCACCCCGCCGCAGTTCCACGCCAAGACCGTGATCGCGGCGCTGGAAGCCGGCAAGCACGTCTACGTCGAGAAGCCGCTCGCGGCCACGGTCGAGGAGGCCCGCGAGGTCCTCGACGCCGCCGCGAGCAGCACGGCGCTGCTGGGGTCGGCCCCTGACACCTTCCTCGGCAGCGCCGTGCAGACCGCCCGGCACGCGATCGACAGCAACCGCATCGGCGAAGTCGTCGGAGCCACCGCCTTCGTGCGCTCCAGCCGTGCCGAGACCTGGCACCCCGACCCGCGCGCCTTCTACGGTCCCGGTGGCGGCCCGGTCCTGGACATGGGCCCCTACTATGTGGCCGCGCTCGTCAACTGCCTCGGCCCGGTCGCCCAGGTGTCCGCCGCAACCCGTATCGGCGCGAGGACCCGCACGGTCACCAGTCCCGAGCGCGTGGTCGACGAGGTCACCGTCGAGGTTCCCACCCACGCCTCGGCCACGTTGACGTTCGCTTCCGGTGCCATCGTCACCACGCTGATGAGCTTCGACGTCTGGGACACCGAGCTGCCCCGCATCGAGATCTACGGCACCGAGGGCACCCTCGCCCTGCCGAACCCCAACTTCTTCGACGGCGACGTACGCCTCAAGCGGCACGGCGACGCGGAGTGGCAGGTGCTTACCCCGGTCACCGAGCTCTTCGGCGCCGTGGGTACCGCCGAGCAGCACCGCCGGGGACTGGGCGTACGTGACCTCGCCGGCGCGATCGATGGCGGGCCGCACCGTGCGAACCCTGAGTTCGCCTTCCACACGCTCGAGGTGCTGGCGAGCGTCGAGACCTCCCAGCAGGCAAAACGTTTCGTCGCTCTGGAGAGCACCTGCGAGCGCCCCGAGCCCCGCCCCGCCGCCTCCGCCGCACACTGAGAGGACCGCACACCATGAAGATCAGGCAGGACCGCCTCGCCATCAACCCGCTGCAGTGGGTCGCGAGCGCCGACGGCTGGATCGACCCCACGCTCGCCCCGCCGCTCGACGAGCAGCTCGCGGTCATCCGCGACGTGGGCATCACAGCCCTCCACAGCGCCGTCCCCGGCGACATGACCCCGCAGGAGTACGCCGCCCGGCTCACCGAGTACGGCATCAGCCCCGCTCCCGGCTACATTCCCGTCCGCCTCACCGACGACGAGACCGAGCGGCGGACCTTCCGCGACACCGCCGCCCGCGTCGCCGCACAGCATGCCGCGCTCGGTGTGCCCACCGTCTTCCTCGCCATGGGGATGGCCAAGGACGCCGAGCGCGTGGCCCGCCCGGCCGTCGGTCACCTGGCCGAGCAGGGCCGGCTGGAGCGGGTGCGGGACCTGCTGGCCGAGATCGCCGGTGTCATACACGCGGAAGGGGTCACCCCGGCCTTCCACCCGCACGTGGGCACCTGGGCCGAGACCGAGTCGGAGACCCGCTTCATCCTCGACACCGTCGACGCCTCCCTCCTCGGATTCGGACCCGACATGGGCCACCTGGCCTGGGCCGGCGCCGACCCGGCACAACTCGTCCGCGACTACGCGGACCGGGTGGCGAGCGTCCACATCAAGGACCTGGACCTCGGCCTCGCCGCGCAGGCCCGGGAGGCCGGCTGGGACTACCGCAAGACGGTCCTGGCGGGCCTGTGGTCGGAACCCGGCCACGGAAACGCCGATATCGACGGCTTCGTCGGCGCGCTGCCCGACGACTTCGACGGCTGGCTGATCGTCGAGGTCGACCGGGGCGCCCGGCCGACGCCTGAGGAGAGCGTGCGGCTGTGCGGGGCGTGGGCCACGCGGCAGGCGTAGCCATGACCGGCTTACGCGGCACGCGAGCAGTACCGGCAGGACACGGCCGGAAGCGGGGCGACCCGGGGGACACACAGGAGCCGAAGGATTGAGACAAGTGGAGAGAACATGCGCAAGACAGTGGCGTTCATCGGCGCCGCAATACTGACAGCGACCGTCACGGCCTGTGGCGGCGGCACCCAGGCAGCCGGCGGCGACAAGACCCTGACCCTCGCCGAATCGGTCACAGCCACACCGTGGGATCTGGCCAAGGCGAGCATGGGACCCGAGTCCCAGTACTACCAGCCGGTGTACGACACTCTGATCCGGCTGAACACCGAGGGGGAGCCCACCCCCAACCTGGCCACCTCCTGGTCGTACGACAAGCCGCAGACCACGCTGACGCTGAAGCTGCGCCAAGGGGTCAAGTTCACCGACGGCACCGCGCTCGACGCCGACGCGGTCAAGCAGAGCCTGCTGCACACCAAGAGCGGCACGGCCAGCGCCGCCGGCGAGATCCAGGACATCACCGGAGTCGACGTCGTCGACAGCCACACCGTCGCCATCAAGCTGAGCCACCCCACGGCGGCCCTGCTGCCCGCGCTCGGCCAGGTCTCCGGGATGATCGCCAGCCCCAAGGCGCTGGAGAACCCCAAGACCCCGGTGGGCTCGGGACCGTACAAGCTGGACACGGCCGCGACCACCGCCGGTCAGACGTACACCTACACGCGCAACCCCGGCTACTGGAATGCCAAGGCCTTCCCCTACGACAAGGTCGTCATCAAGTACCTGGCCGATCCCTCCGCGCGCACCAACGCCCTGCTGTCCGGCCAGCTCGACGGCGCCACGCTCAACCTCAACCGGGTCAAGACCGTCAAGGGCCGCGGTCTGAACGTCGTCACCTACCAGCCCGGCGACGTGGAAGGCCTCTACATCTGGGACCGTGGCGGCAAGAAGGTGCCCGCCCTGGGCAAGCTGAAGGTCCGTCAGGCGCTCAACTACGCCTTCGACCGGCAGGCCATCATCAAGTCGGCCAAGACCGGTCTCGGCACGCCGACCACCCAGCTGTTCGCCAAGGGCGAGGACGGCTACAAGGCCTCGCTGGACGACACGTACTCCTACGACCCGGCGAAGGCCAGGAAGCTCCTGGCGGAGGCCGGCTATCCGAACGGCTTCGCCGTCACCATCCCAGACCTGTCCGCGATGTTCCCGCAGGAACAGGCCGCGCTCACCCAGTCCCTCAAGGACATCGGCATCAAGGTCAAGCTGGACACCTTGCCGGGAGACCAGGTCTTCAGCGCCATGCTGTCCGGCAAGTACGCCATGTCGTACTTCAAGCTGGGTGCGCCCACCGCCTGGGACAAGGTCCAGCTGGAGCTGACGAAGAAGTCGACCTGGAACCCCTTCAAGTACGACGACCGCAAGGCCGACGACCTCATCACCCGCATCGGCAAGGCGACCGGCGACCGGCGTGAGGAGCTCTTCGAGGAACTCAACACCTACGTCGTCGACCAGGCATGGAACGTGCCCTGGAGCGTCATCGCCAACGCCTACGCGACCGCGAAGGACGTCAAGGTGACGCCGCAGCCCGGCTCCCAGTACCCGCCGATCTACAACTACGCGCCGGCGAACTAGCCGCCCGTCCCCTCCGGCACACGGAAGGAGGAACCGACCGTGCTCGTCTTCCTGTTCCGGCGCATCGCCGCCGGCGCCATTCTGGTGGTCGTCGTGGCCACCGCGACATTCCTGCTGCTCAGCCTCACGGGCTCCGATGTCGCCCGCAACGTCCTGGGCGAGACGGCCTCGCGGTCCGCCGTGGCCGCGAAGAGCCACGAACTCGGACTGGACCAGCCATTGGTGGAGCGCTACTGGCACTGGGCCGAGCAGGCCTTGCGGGGAAACCTGGGCAGTTCGTGGTTCACCGGCGACTCGGTGAACCAGTCCCTGACGGACACCCTGCCGGTCACCCTCTCCGTGGTGCTCGCCGGCATGCTCATCGCGGCGGTGCTCAGCGTGGCGCTGGGCACCGCGGCGGCCCTGCGCGGCGGCTGGGTGGACCGCCTCGTACAGTTCGCCGCCGTGCTCGGCACCGCGGTCCCCAGCTTCCTGATCGCCCTGGTCCTCGCCGTCACCCTGGCCGTCCAGCTGGGGTGGCTGCCGGCGACCGGCTACGTCCCCCTCGCCACCTCACCCGGCGGCTGGCTGCGCTCCATCACCCTGCCCGCCCTGTCCCTGGCCGTCGCCGCGACCGCGGCCACAGCGATGCAGGTGCGTGGCGCCCTGATCGACGTCCTGCGTGCCGACTTCGTCCGCACTCTGCGCAGCCGTGGCCTGACCACCCGCAGCGTCGTGTTCCGGCACGCGCTGCGCAACGCGGCCCCGCCCGCTCTGACCGTGCTCGCCCTGCAGTTCATCGGCCTGATCGGCGGCGCCGTCGTCGTGGAGAAGGTGTTCGGCCTGCCCGGAATCGGCACCCTCGCCCAGTCCGCCGCCGTACGCGGTGACGCACCCGTGCTGCTCGGCACGGTCGTCGTCACCGTCGTGATCGTCGTGGCCGTGAACCTGCTGCTGGACATCGCGTACGGCTGGCTCAACCCCAAGGTGCGTGTCTCATGACCGATGTGGCCCAGGCACCGGCCGCCCCCGGCCGCGACCGCCTCCTGCGCCGGACGCTGCGCGACCCGCTCGCCGTCGTCTGCCTCGCCGTTCTCGCCCTGGTGATCGCCGCGAGCCTCGCGGCACCGCTCCTCACCGACTACGCCCCCGACCACAGCGTCCTGGCGGACACGCTGGCTCCCATGTCCGGCGCGCACCCTCTCGGTGGCGACGGCGTCGGCCGGGACGTCATGTCCCGGCTGCTGTACGGCGGCCGTACCAGTCTGGTGGGCGGCACCCTCGCCGTCCTCGTCGCCTTCGCGGTGGGCGGACCGCTCGGTCTGATCAGCGGCTTCTACCGCGGCTGGTTCGACGCGCTGGCCGGCTGGGCCGTCAACGTCATCATGGCCGTGCCCGCGATCATCGTGATGCTCGTGGTCATGGCGGCCGTCTCGCAGGACCTCAACATCGCCATGATCGTCCTCGGCGTGATCATGGCCCCGATGGTCTTCCGTCTCATCCGCGCATCGGTGCTCGCGGTCCGCGAGGAGCTCTACGTCGACGCCGCGCGCGTCTCGGGACTCGGTGACGCGCGCATCATGCGCCGGCACGTCCTGCCGGTGGTGATCGCGCCCTCCGTCATCCAGGCCACCCAGGTGTTCGCCGTGGCGATCGGTATCCAGGCCGGCCTCGCCTTCCTCGGCCTCGGCAAGGCGTCCCAGGCCAGCTGGGGTGCGATGCTGGGCGACGCCTTCACCAACGTCTACACCGCGCCCGTGCTGCTGGTCTGGCCGGGCGCGGCGATGGGGCTGACCATCCTCGCCTCCAGCATGCTGGGCAACGCGGTCAGGGACGCACTGGGCACGACACAGCCACGGGTGACCAAGCGCCCCCGGCCCGTCGTGCGGACCGCGGCCGGCTCGGCGGTCGCGCCGGCCGAGGACCGTCTGCTGACGGTGGAGGGCCTGCGGGTCGCCTACGGCGAGAAGACGGTCGTCGACGGCGTGAGCATCACCGTCGAACGCGGCGAAGTACTGGGCCTGGTGGGCGAGTCCGGCTCCGGCAAGAGCCAGACGGCATTCTCCGTCCTCGGGCTGCTGCCGTACGAGGCGGAGGTGAAGGCCGATCAACTCGCCTTTGAGGGCAAGGCGTTGCTGAGCCTGAGCCTTGACCAGCTCAACGCGCTGCGCGGACGCGGCATCGGCTACATCCCCCAGGAGCCCATGTCCAACCTGGACCCCTGTTTCCGGATCGGCTTCCAGCTGGTGGAGCCCATGCGCAAGCACCTGGGACTGTCCCGGGCCGATGCCCGCACCAAGGCGCTGGAGCTTCTCGCCCGGGTCGGAATCCCGGACCCGGAGCGGGTGTTCCGGTCGTACCCGCACCAGATCTCCGGCGGTATGGCCCAGCGTGTCCTCATCGCCGGAGCCGTCTCCTGCGACCCCCGGCTGCTGATCGCCGACGAACCGACCACGGCGCTCGACGTCACCGTCCAGGCCGAGGTGCTCGACCTGATGCGCTCGCTCCAGCAGGAGCGGCACATGGGCATGATCCTCGTCACCCACGACTTCGGTGTCGTGGCCGATATCTGCGACCGGGTCGCGGTGATGCAGAAGGGCCGCATCGTGGAGAGCGCGCCCGCCGGGCAGATCTTCGCGGCGCCCGGGCACGACTACACACGCATGCTGCTCGACTCGACCCTCGAAGGCGGACCCGCCCGCGGTGAACTGCTCCGTCCCGGCACGCCCCTCAAGGAGGTGACGTCATGACCTCACCACTCCTCACCTCACCACTCCTCGAACTCGACGACGTCGTCGTGGAGTACCCCGCCAAGGGCCGCGGCAGGAAGCCCTTCCGGGTCCTGCACGGCGTCTCCCTGTCCGTCGCTCCCGGCGAGACGGTCGGCCTGGTCGGCGAGTCCGGCTCCGGCAAGACGACCCTGGGCAGGGCGGTCCTCGGACTCGCCCCTGTCACCGGCGGTGAGATCCGCTACGAGGGCAGGCCCGTCTCCCGGCTCGCCAAGCGGGAACGGCGGGCGCTCAGCAAGGACATCCAGGTCGTCTTCCAGGACCCCTTCACCTCGCTGAACCCGGCGATGACGGTCATGGACATCCTCACCGAGCCCCTGCTCGTGACCGGTGTCGCGCGCGCCGAGGCGGAACGCCGGGTGCAGAAGCTGCTGGACCACGTGTACCTCCCGCAGGACGCGGCCCACCGGCTGCCCCGCGAGTTCTCCGGAGGCCAGCGTCAGCGGATCGCCATCGCGCGCGCCCTGTGCCGCGAACCCAAGCTGATCGTGTGTGACGAACCGGTCAGTGCCCTCGACCTGACGACCCAGGCCCGGGTGCTCGACCTCTTCATCGAGATCCAGGAGGCGACCGGAGTGGCGTACCTCTTCGTCACCCACGACCTGTCCGTGGTCCGGCACATCAGCCACCGGGTGGCCGTGCTGTACCGCGGTGACATCGTGGAGACGGGCGACGCCGCCCAGGTCACCGAGCGCCCGGAAAACCCCTACACCAAACGGCTGTTGCTCGCCGCCCCGGTGCCGGATCCGGAGCGTCAGGCACAACGCCGCGCGGAGCGGCTGAAGGCGACGGCGTCATGACGGACGTGACGGACACCCTGACCCGCTACCTCGCCCTGTGCGACGTCCCCGCGCGCACCACGGGCGACCTCGCGGACCTCTTCACCGAGCACGCCGTCTGGGAAGGCGGCGGCAGCGCGTACGCCGAGAAGTTCGGGCGCACCGAGGGCCGCGAGGCGATCGTCGCGATGCTGTCGGCGTATCTGCCGCCCAGCCCCCACTTCCGTACGAACGTGCACCTGCTCTTCCCCGGAACCGTCGACACCGACGGCCGGACGGCGCGGGGCAGTTGGCCGATGCAGCAGCTCTCACGCTACGAGTCGGGCGACACAGAGGTCATGGTCGCGCGGCTCGACGTGACGTTCCGGCTGGACCCGGACCGCGCCCGTATCTCCGCCTTCCGTACCGAGCGTCTGTTCAGTGCACCGTTGATGGGGCAGCGATGAACGACCGCACGATGCTCCTGACCTGTTACGCCGACACCCACCGCTACGGCTGGCACCACGTGGACCTGTTCACCCACGACAGCACGGGCCGCGAGGTCAACTGGGTCCACTGGACCGTCGACGACGACGGCCCCGACGGCGCCGACGAGGCAACCGCCCGCGTCGAACCCACCCTGCGCCGCACCAGCGCATGGCGGCACGGGATCAGCGCCGACGGCAGCGAGTACTGGACCGCGCAGGCGTCCTGGGGCGACTGAGATGTGCCTCGTCTACATCCTGGACGACGACGAGGAACTGAGCGAGTCGCTCGCCTGGCTCCTGGAGTCGGTCGGCATCCTCTCCGAGCGCTACCGGGACGCCCGGACCTTCCTGCGGTCCTACGACCGCGACCGTCCGGCCTGCCTGGTCCTGGACGTCCGTATGCCCGAGCTCAGCGGCTTCGGCGTCCAGGAGGTGCTGAATGAGACGGGGGCGGCCATGCCGGTCGTCTTCGTCTCCGCGCACGGCGACATACGGATGTCCGTGCGCGCGATGCAGAGGGGCGCCGTCGACTTCCTGGAGAAGCCGTACGACCCCCAGCACATGCTCGACGTCGTGCAGAGCGCCCAGCGCACGGCCCGCGAACGCTTCGCGCGTGAGGCACAACAGGCTGGTCTGCGGGCGAAGCTGGACGCCCTGACCGCACGGGAGAAGGAAGTCCTGGACCTGTCCGTCGAGGGCGCTTCCAACAAGCAGATCGCGGGACGGTTGGGAATCAGCGCCAAGACCGTCGACGTGCACCGGGCCCACATCCGCGAGAAGACCGGAGCCGAGTCCATCGCCGCCCTGGTCCGGGACGTCCTCAGGCTGGACGCCACGGGACGAGGAGCATGCCCGTGAACGACATCGATCCGGTCGACTTCCGCGAACTGACCGACGCCCTGAAGTACTGCGTACTGCTCCACGACGCCCGGACCTTCGAGATCCTCTGGGCCAACCGGGCGGCATGCCGACTGCTCGGCTGGACGGTCGACGAACTGAAACCGCTCAAGGCCCCGGACATGAGCAAGAACGCCCGCCAGTACAGCCGGGAACTGGGTCACCGCTGGCTGCGCCACGCCGTCGAGCACGGCATCAGCGCCACCGAGTGGTGCTACCGCGCCAAGGGCGGAGAGGAGACACTCACCGAGGCGATCGCGATCCGCGTCGAACTCGCCGCGCGGACCGTGGTCATGGTCCAGTTCCGGGACATCGCCGAGGAGAAGGCGGTGCGGCGGGACCTGTTCCGCACCGAGAACAGACTGCGCGCCTTCCTCAGCGGCCTGGCCGAGGGCATCGTCGTCCTCGACGAGGAGCACCGAGTGCTCTTCGCCAGCGAGTCGGCCGGCAGGCTGCTCGGCGAGGGACTTCAGGGAGCGGACTTCGCCGCCTACTGCTGCGACGGGTCCGTACCCGAGCGCGAGGGCCGCTACCGTTTCGCCGCACCCGGCCGCGAGCCGCGCTGGTATGCCGCGACCTGCCAGCACATCGAGATCGAGAGCGACCTGCGCGGCCGGATGGTCCTCTTCTACAACATCACCGACCGGGTCCGCGCAGAGGAACAGCACCGACGCGACACCCAGCACCTCGACCACCTCGCCCGCTACAACGCCATGGGTGACATGGCGATGGCGATCGCGCACGAGGTGAGCCAGCCGCTGGCGGCCGCGTACAACTTCGTCGAAGGCGCCCGCGGCCGGCTCGGTCAGGCCGCCGGTGACGAGTCCGTGGCCTGGGGACTGGACAACGCCGTACGGCAGATCGAGCGGGCCCGGAGCATCCTGCGCAGTCTGCGCGGATACGTCGGCCGTCTGGAACAGTCCGCCCAGCTCACGGACCTCAACACGATCGTTCGTGACTGCGCGTACTTCATCGAACTGCGTGCCCAGGAGCACGATGTGGACGTCGACCTCGACCTCACCACCGAACCACTGCCCGTCCTGTGCGAGAACGTGCTCATCGGGCAGGTCGTCATGAACCTCGCCTTCAACGCGGTCGACGAGATGGCCCGGTGCCCACGGCCGGAGCGCCGGGTGGAGGTCGTCACCCGACGCGGCGCGGACGGCGGCGCGGAACTCGCCGTCCGGGACCGAGGACCCGGCCCACCCCCCGACGAGCGGGTCTTCGACGGCGTCTTCACCTCGAAGGCGAACGGAAGCGGTATCGGCCTCGCCCTAAGCCACCGCATCGTCACCCGCCACGGCGGACATCTGGACGTGCACGCGAACGAGCCGCGCGGCGCCGTCTTCCGGTTCACGCTGCCGACGGCTCGACACCCCAAGGACCCGGAGCGAACGGAACTGCCATGACCACCCGATACCAGAACGCGGTCCTCGTCGACGGCACCGGAGCGCCCCCCGTGGCCGACGCGGTCCTCGTCGTCGACGACGACGGACTCATCATCCATGCGGGCCCTGCGGCCACCGCACCGCCCCCGCCGCCCGGCACGACGACGGTGGATCTGGGCGGCCGCACTGTGCTGCCCGGCTTCTTCGACTGCCACGTGCACCTGTGCATGACCCCGGAACGGGGGCTGATCGCCGGACTGACCGCCGACCCGACCGTGGAGACGTTCGAGGTCGCCGAGAGGCTGCGCGCCACCCTGCACGCCGGTGTGACGACCGTGCGCGACCTGGGAGGCGTTCCGGCCGGGTACCGGACCGCCCTCGAACGCGGCCTGATCGAGGGCCCCCGCCTGCAAGTAGCCGTGAAGGTGATCAGCCACACCGGCGGACACGCCGACTGCTCGCTGCCCGGGGGAGTCGACGCCGCCCCGCACCTCGGTGAGATCGCCGACACGGCCGACGAGGCCCGGATCGCGGCCCGGCGCATGCTGCGCGCCGGAGCCGACGTCGTCAAGGTGTGCGCCACCGGAGGCATGGGCAGCCCGCACGACGACCCCGACGACGAAGGGCTGACGTGCGAGGAACTGCGTGCCGTGGTCGACGAGGCGGCACGCCACCGGGCGAAACCGGTGGCGGTTCACGCCCAGGGCGCCGTCGGCATCCGCAACGCTGTTCAGGCCGGTGTCACCAGCGTGGAGCACGGCTACGGCATGACCGACGAACTGTGCGATCTCGCCCTGGCCCAGGGCACGTTCCTCGTTCCCACCCTGTCCACGGTGTTCGCTCCCCTCGACCCGGCGAAGATGCCCGAGTACCACTACCGCAAGAAGACCCGGTGGTCCGGGATCAGCAAGGAGAACATCGCGCACGCCATCGCCCGAGGCGTCCCCATCGCCCTCGGCACGGACGCCGGTGTCGTCCCGCACGCCCGTAATCTGCTGGAGTTGTCGTATCTGGTGGAACTGGGCATGGACCCGCTGGACGCGATCAAGGCGGGCACGCTGAACGCCGCACGCCTGCTGCGTCTCGACGACCGGCTCGGCTCTCTGGAAGCAGGGAAAACGGCCGATTTCGTGGTCGTCGACGGAGATCCACTGCACGACATCGCACTACTCGGCCGACCGGAGAACATTCTGCTGGTCGCACAGTGGGGAAACGTGCGGAAGAACCTTCTGTGACGACGTGACCTAGGGGAATCCCCCTACGGAATGCGGTGAACTTCCAATGGTGGCGCCCTGGTTGCCGCGCATACCGTGAGGGCATGGCGCGGAGGAGAACCGCCCGGCAGCGCGAGGAGATCACCTCATGACGCAGTTTGAACGAATGCTGGAAGTGGTCGCGGAGCGGCGGGCCGAATTCGAGGAGAAAAGGCACGTACCGTCGGACGTGATCGGTGAGTTCAAGCGTGCCGGAATCTACCGGGCGGGCGTTCCACGGCGTTTCGGTGGCCACGCCCTGGCACCCGCCGAATTCCTGCGCCTCGTCGAGCGGATATCAGTGGTCGACGGTTCGGCCGGCTGGGTCGCGAGCTTCGGCTCGTCCGCCATCTACCTGGCCGCGCTTCCCCTGCAGACGCAGGCCGAGCTGTACGCGAACGGGCCCGATGTGGCCTTCGCCGGCGGCCTCTTCCCGGTGCAGCCCGCGGAACGCGTCGACGGCGGCTACCGGGTTTCGGGCCGCTGGAAGTTCGCGAGCGGCTGCAAGGGCGCGGACGTCCTCGGCGTCGGCATCAAGGCCGGCCAGGACCAGGCCGGCCGCCCTCTGACCGCCGTACTGCGGCCCGACCAGGTGGAGATCGCCGAGAACTGGGACGTCATCGGGATGCGCGGCACCGGCAGCCACGACCTGGTGGTCGACGACGCCCTCGTCCCCGAGGAGTGGACGTTCGTCCGCGGAGGCACGCCCACCGTGGACGAACCGCTCTACCGCTACCCGACCGTCCCCTACGCCGCCCAGGTCCTGGCCGTCGTCGGCCTCGGCGTGGCCCGCGCCGCGCTCGACCACGTCATCGCCCAGGGCGGCCGCTCCGGCTACACCGGCGCCCCGAAGCCCGCCGAGCGCGCCACCTACCGCATCGCGGTCGGACAGGCCGAGGCCCAACTCCGGTCCGCCCGCGCCTTCTTCTACGAGACCGCCGAAGAGGTCTGGGCGACCGTCGTGGCGGGAGACCCCGCCACGGCCGAGCAGGCCAGCCTGCTGCGCCTGTCCTCCGCGCACCTGGCCAAGACCTCCTTCGAGGTCGTACGGGCCGCCTACCAGCTCGGTGGCATCGCGGCCATCGCCGCCGGCAGCCCCTTGGAACGCCACCTCCGTGACGCCTCGGTCGTCCCGCAGCACGCCTTCCTCCAGGAGGGCATGTACGACGGCGCGGGCGCGGTCCTGATGGGCGTCCCGCCCTTCCCCGGCTACCTGTAGACACCCAGACATCCAAGGAACACCCCCATGACCGCTTCTCCCGGCGCACCCCTGCGAGTGCTCTTCTGTATCGGCGTCAACCAGAACTTCTTCGACCTGCCCACCGGAGGGGGCAAGACCGTCTGGGACGGGTTCACGAGCATGCTCACCCAGCTGTACGAGCTGCCCGGCGTCACCGTCCTCGGCACCGTCGACGACGACCAGCACATGGTCGGCCCGTCCGACTCCTGGCCGTGGACCTGCTACATCCTCGCCGATGTCGTCGACCAGCAGACCGTCGCCGATGCCTGCAACCTCTTCCGCACCGTCCAGGTCGGCGAGCACGGGCTGTGGCGCTACATGAAGATCGAGGCGCGCATCGGCCGCCCGCTCCCGGAGCCGGAGGTGACCCGATGACCCCCGACATGGCATCCCTGGTCGAGTCCGACCGCGTCGCCGGCTCCCTCTACACCGACCCGGCGCTCTTCGAGCAGGAGATGGACCGCATCTTCCACCGCACCTGGGTATGGGTGGCACACGAGAGCGAGATCGCCAAGGCCGGCGACTTCAAGACGGCCTGGGTGGGCCGCCGTCCCGTCATCGTCACCCGCGACCGGCGCGGCGGGATCAACGTCCTGCTCAACCGCTGCCGTCATCGCGGCGCCAGCGTCTGCGAGACCCCCAAGGGCAACGGCAACGGCTTCACCTGCCCCTACCACGCCTGGTCGTACGCCCTGGACGGCACGCTGCGCGGCATCCCGTACCCCGAGGGCTACGAGGACGTCGTGGAGAAGAAGGACCTCCCTCTGCTGAAGCTCAGGGCCGGCACCTACGCGGGCATGATCTTCGCCAGCTTCGACCCGGACATCGAGCCCCTGGAGGACTTCCTGGGCGGGGCCCGGCTGTGGATCGACCGCTTCATGAAGCAGGGCGCGGGCTATCCGATCAAGGTGCAGGGCGAGCACAGGTTCCGCTTCAACGGCAACTGGAAGATCCAGCTGGAGAACACCACCGACTGGTACCACTTCCCGATCGTGCACCGTTCCTGGATGTCGTCGGTCGACGCCGAGACCGCGAGCATGCTGTCGATCATGACGGACGAGACCGCGGTCACCCATGCCCTCGGCAACGGCCACAGCGTCTCCATCTCCGTCGCCGAACACGCCGACCTCGACGTCGACGACGGCACCGAGAAGCTGCAGGACCGCTTCGGCCACATCGCCGAGGAACTGTCCAAGGACATGCCCCCGGAGAAGGTGCGGCGCATCGTGCGCTCCCTGCACGGTGCCGGGTTCAACCTCAACCTGTTCCCGAACGTGGCGATGTCGATGGCGTTCTTCCGCGTCCTGCGCCCGCTGTCGGTCGGGGAGACGGAGATCCGTCACGTGGCGCTCGGCCTCGACGGCGGCCCGGAGATCGTCAACCGCGAACGGCTGCGCATCCACGAGCACTTCCAGGGCCCGTTCGGATTCGGAAGCCCCGACGACGCCGAGGCGTGGAACCGCGTCCAGCGGGGTGTGGCCGGCGGCGCCGAGATGCCGATCCTCGTCAACCGCGGCCTCGGCCGCGAGAAGCCCAACGACCTCGGACAGGCCACTTCGCACGCGACCGACGAGACCGGCATGCGGGAGGCGTACGCGATGTGGAAGAGGATGATGACCGATGCCGAGTGAAGCACTCAGCGATGCCGCCGTGGAGGCCGGACTTCCGTTCGACGACCCCCAGGCCCTGTCGGCCGTCTCCCTGATCTGGCGTGAGGCCCATCTGCTGGACGCCCGACGCTACGAGGAGTGGGACGCACTGTGGGCCGAGGGCGGCGAGTACGTCGTCCCCATCGACCGCGACGCGACCGACTTCGCCTCCCACCTCAACCTCGTCTACGACGACGACCGGATGCGCCGGATGCGTATCGAACGCCTCACCGGTGGACTGTCCATCTCCGCCGCCGCGGCGGCGCGGACGGTCCGCTCGGTCTCGCGCTTCGTCGTCACCGACCGCGAGGCCGACGCGATCGAGATCTGCTCGGCGCAGATCCTCGTCGCGTACAAGCGCGAGGAGACCTTCGTCCTCGCCGCCGACGTCACCCATCGGATCGAGTTCGGCGCGGACGGCCCGCGCATCTCGCGGAAGATCGTGCGCCTGGTCAACTCGGAGGACTCCGTCACGGCATCGGGGTTCCTGCTGTGAGCCCGAACGAGGAGGATCCCCGGCGCGTCGCCCTGGTGACGGGCGCCGCCCGCGGCCTGGGCGCCTGCATCGCCGGGCGGCTGTACGACCGGGGCTACCGCGTCGCGCTCACCGACCTGGACGAAGAGTCCGCGGCCAACGCGGCGACGGAACTCGACCCGGAGGGGCGCTACGCCGTCGGGCTCGCCCTGGATGTACGCGACAAGGACGCCTTCGTCACGGTCCGCGACCAGCTGACCGAACGCTGGGGCGCCGTGCACGTCCTGGTCAACAACGCCGGACAGTCGAAGGTCGAATCGCTGATGGAGATCGGGCCCGAGAGCTTCGAGGCCGTGGTGGCCACCAACCTCAACGGCACCTTCTTCGGCTGCCAGGTCTTCGGCGCCTACTTCGCCGAACGTGGCTACGGACGCATCGTCAACATCGCCTCCCTCGCGGGCCAGAACGGCGGTACGGCGACCGGCGCCCACTACGCGGCGGCAAAGGGCGGGGTCGCGACACTGACCAAGGTGTTCGCCCGCGAACTCGGCCCGCACGGGGTGACGGTCAACGCCATCTCCCCGGGGCCGCAGGACCTTCCGGTGGTCCGTGAGACCGTCGACCCCGAAAAGCTCGCCCGGATCGAGGCGACGATCCCGGTCGGCCGGCTCGGCCGACCCCGCTTCGTCGCCGACATGGCCGTCCTGCTCGCAGCCGAGCACGCGGACGCCGTCACGGGAGCCTGCTGGGACGCAAACGGCGGCCTGTACATGCGCTGACAGCGCCGTCAGCACCCCCCCATGACGCACCCCTCATGAAGAAGGCGAAGGCGGACGGATGTTCAACGTCACCGTCACCGAGACCGTCCAAGAGACCGACACCATCAGAGTTCTGCGGCTCGTCCGCTCCGACGGGGAAGCCCTCCCCACGTACCCTGCCGGCGCCCACGTCGACGTGACCGGCCCCACCGGGGTCACGCGCCCGTACTCCCTGTGCGGGCCTCCCGAGGACACCGGCGCGTACACCATCGCGGTCAAGCGCGAGGAGAACTCGCGGGGCGGCTCCCAGGCCCTGCACGACAAGGCCGCAGTGGGCACGGAGCTGACCATCGGCGCACCCCGCCGCCTGTTCGGCCTCGCTCCGGACGCGGCGCGTCACCATCTGGTGGCGGCCGGGATCGGTATCACTCCGCTGCTGGCGATGGCGTACGAACTGCACGCGCTAGACGCCGAGTTCCGGCTGCACTACGTGGCCCGAGACCGTGCCGGAGCCGCCTTCGCCGACCTGCTCGAACACAGCGCCTTCGCCGGCCGCGTCGACTTCCACTTCGGCCTCGGGCGCGAGGCGACGGCCAGGGCCCTGGCCGCCACACTGGCCACATCAGGGGAGGGGGCACACGTCTACACCTGCGGTCCCCAGGGCTTCATGGACCAGGTGACCACGCTCGCGGCCCGCACCGTGCCCGAGGACCGCGTCCACCGCGAGCTGTTCCAGGCCGGCGACCTGCCGGACGCCGGGGCCGCCACCGCCTTCGAGGTAGAGCTGGACACCGGCGAGGTGTACACGGTGCCGCCGGACAAGACCATCGCCGAGGTACTGGAAGCGGGTGGTGTCCCCCTCGACACCTCGTGCCGTGAGGGCATCTGCGGGACCTGTGTCCTGCGGGTCCTCGACGGCGAACCCGACCACCGCGACCACTGCCTGTCCGCCAAGGAGAAGGCAGCCGGAGACCAGATCGCCGCCTGTGTGTCACGGGCGAAGTCGCCGCGGCTGGTGGTCGAACTGTGGTGAGCGAGAACCGACCGAAGCAGGAGAGGAGCGGCACCGCCGTGACCCCCGACCAGCGTGAGTTCCGGGAAGCCATGGCGCATCTCCCGGCAGCCGTCAACATCCTGACCACGAACGGCCCGAGTGGCCGCTGCGGCATCACCCTCAGCGCCGTCTGCTCGGTCACCGACAACCCGCCGACCCTCCTCGTCTGCGTCAACCGCGCCAGCGCCATGCACGACGTCTTCCAGGCCAACGGACGCGTCTGCGTCAACGTCCTCGGTGGTGACCAGCAGGAACTGGCACTGCACTTCGCCGGGGCGACCAAGGTGCCCATGGCGGAGCGCTTCACCTGGGACGTCTGGGACAGCGGCCACGACGTGCCGGTCCTCAGGGACGCCCTGGTGAACGCAGTCGGTACCGTCAAACACACCGTGCCGATGGGCTCCCACAGCGTCCTCTTCGTCGACATCGAGCACATCCGCACCCGGTCGGGCGGACAGAGCCTCGTCTACTTCAACCGGGCGTTCCACCGCCTCGACGCCACACCCCTGGTCCCCGAAGGCGCACCGTCGTGACGGCCGACCGCACGGCCGCCGTCGAGGAAGCACTGCGCCGACTGCAGAGAACCGAACCCGATCTCCGTGCCTGGGTCCGGGTCGACGCCGACGGCGCCCGGACGCAGGCGCAGCGGGCACCGGCCGGACCGCTGATCGGTGTGCCGTTCGGCGTGAAGGACATCATCGACGTCGCCGGGCTGCCCACCGAGTGCGGCTCCCCGCTGCGTCGGCGCAGGATCGCCGTGGCCGACGCCTGGCTGGTCGGCCGGCTGCGCGCGGCCGGCGCGGTGCCCCTCGGCAAGACCGTCACCACGGAGTTCGCGTACTTCCAGCCCGGTCCCACCCGCAACCCGCACAACTTCGCCCACACACCGGGCGGTTCCTCCAGCGGCTCGGCCGCCGCGGTCGCGGCCGGAGTGGTGCCACTCGCGCTGGGCTCGCAGACCGCGGGCTCCCTGACCCGGCCCGCCTCCTTCTGCGGAACCGCCGGGTACGTGGCCCCGGTGGGCGCCTGGCCGACGGCGGGCTTCACCGGCCTCAGCCCCACCCTGGACGCGCCGGGACTGCTCACGACCGATGTCACCACTCTCGCCGCCGCAGTCGAAGCCGTCGACGACACCCGGATCGAGGAACCACCGTCCATGAGGGTGTTGTTGTGGACCGGCACGGAACTGGCCGACATCGACCCGGCGATGCTCGACGCGCTGGAGCGCACCGGCAACGCCCTGACCGGCACCGGCACGCAGACAGCTGACCTCGGGGAACGCGTCCGCCCCCAGGAACTCACCGAGACGCACGCCACGGTCATGGCCTACGAAGCTGCACGCGCACTCGCCGCCGAGGCGGCCCACCCCGAGTCACTGAGCGCACCCCTCAACGAACTCCTGGACCGGGGACGGAACACTCCCACAGCCGACTACGAGGCCGCACTCGCCGTCAGGGGCCGCGCCCGCGCCCGGATCCTCGAACTCCTCCATGACGAGGCCGACGTGATCCTCGGCCCGGCCGCTCCCGGCCCAGCCCCCCACGGACTGGGCGCCACGGGAACCCCGGCCCTCAGCCGCCCCTGGCAACTGCTCGGGCTGCCGGTGGTCACCGTCCCCGGCCACCGTGACCCGCACGGCATGCCCCTCGGTCTCCAACTCGTCGGCCACCCCGACCGCGTGGGCTGGCTGCTCGGCATCGCCCGGTGCACGGAGACCCTCGTCCAGGCCATCGGTGGGTGCCACTGATGAAGATCATCCGGGTTGAAGCCATCCCGTACGCCATCCCGTACACCAAGCCGCTGAGGTTCGCGAGCGGCGAGGTGCACACCGCCGAACACGTCCTGATCAGGGTGCACACCGACGAAGGGCTGGTGGGTGTGGCCGACGCACCTCCCCGACCCTTCACCTACGGGGAGACACAGGCATCCGTGACCGGCGTGATCGAGAGGATCTTCACCCCGCACCTGCTGGGCCTCGACGTGTTCTCCCGCGAGCGGATCCACGCCGTGTTGCACCGCACGGTCGGCAACCCGGCCGCGAAGTCGGCCCTCGACATGGCCCTGTGGGACCTCGCGGGCCAGTCCTGCGGACGATCCGTCACCGAACTGCTCGGCGGCTGGGCCGACCGGATGCGCGTCAGCCACATGCTCGGCTTCGACACGCCCCGGCGGGTTGTCGAGGAGGCCGAGCGCATCCGTGCCACGTACGGCATCAGCGTCTTCAAGGTGAAGGTCGGCCGCCGTCCGGTCCGCGCCGACCTCGACGTGTGCCGGGCGCTGCGGGAAACCCTGGGAGACGACGTCGAGTTGTACGTTGACGGCAACCGCGGCTGGACCGCATCGGAGTCCGCCGCCGCGCTGCGCGAACTTGACGACCTCGGTCTGACGCTCGCCGAGGAGCTGTGCCCCGCCGACGACGTGCTGGGCCGCCGCCGGCTCGTGCGGGACTGCCGCGTTCCGTTCGTCGCGGACGAGTCCGCCACCACATCCGCCGAGGTGACCCGCTCTCTGCTGGACGGTGACGCCACCACCATCAGCATCAAGACCGCCCGCACCGGTTTCACCGGCTCTCAGCACGTGCTGCACCTGTGCGAGGGGCTGGGCGCCGCAGTGGTGATGGGCAACCAGATCGACGGCCAGCTGGGCACGGTGTGCACGGTGACGTTCGGCGCCGCGCACGCCGCCTCCTCCCAGCGCGCCGGCGAACTGTCCAACTTCCTGGACATGAGCGACGACCTGCTCACCGAGCCACTCACGATCAGCGACGGAACTCTCGCCGTCCCCCACGGGCCCGGTCTGGGCGTCGTGATCGACGACGACAAACTCGTCCGCTACCGCCAGGACCGCTGACACCCACCCATCACAATTTCGAAGGAGCCGTACACCGATGTCCGACGCCACGCTCAAGGCCACGGCCGCCGCATCAGGCGCCTCCGCGACCGAACGCTTCCTCACCGACAAGACCGTCCAGACCGAAGCGGGCACCGATGCGGCCCGAGTCAACACCCTCGTCACGGAGGTCATCACCGCCGTACACGACGTGATCCGCCGCCATCAGGTGACCTACGACGAGTACAACGCCCTCAAGTCGTGGCTCATCGGGGTCGGACAGGACGGCGAATGGCCGTTGTTCCTGGACGTGTGGGTCGAGCACGTCGTCGAGGAGGTCGCGGCCACCGGCCGCGGCGGCAGCAAAGGCACCATCGAAGGCCCGTACTACGTACCGGGAGCTCCGGCGCTGCCCGCCACCTCGACCCTGCCCATGCGCGAGAACGAGGCAGGGACCCAGCTCCTCTTCCAGGGACAGGTGACCGGTGTGTCGGGCGAGCCGCTCGGCGGCGCTCTGCTGGAGATGTGGCAGGCCGACGACGACGGCCTGTACGCACAGTTCGCACCTGGAATCCCGGAGTGGAACCTGCGCGGCAGCGTCGTGGCCGACGCTGACGGCCGGTTCGCCGTGACCACCGTCCAGCCCGCCCCGTACCAGATCCCCACCGACGGCTCCTGCGGTCGGCTCATCGCCGCAGCGGGCTGGCACGCCTGGCGTCCCGCCCACCTGCACCTGAAGGTGTACGCGCCCGGCCACGAGCCGCTGACCACGCAGCTGTACTTCAAGGGCGGCGACCACATCCAGGACGACGTGGCCTCCGCGGTCAAACCCGAACTCGTCCTCGACCCGCGGCCCGCGCCGGGCGGAGGCAACGAGGTCGTGTACGACTTCGTCCTCGATCCGGCGTCCTGAGCCGGCGGCCGGAAGGGAGGCGAACCACCGTGCTTTTCGCCGTCCGTATGACCGTCAGCCTGCCGCCCGACATGGACCCCGATGCGCGCGTGTCGACGCTCGCTGCGGAGAAGGAGTACGCGCAGAAGCTGCAGCACACGGGAGAGTGGCTCCACCTGTGGCGGTGCGCCGGTCAGTACGCCAACCTCAGCATCTTTGACGTCATCGACAACGACCGCCTCAACGAACTCCTCTGGGGACTGCCGCTCTTCCCGTACATGGACATCACGGTCACGCCACTCGCCCGGCACCCGTCGGCTATCGGCTGACTCCAGCCTGCCTCACGCATGACCGCCGACCTGGTGCACGAAGGACACGCGCACCAGGTCCAGCCGTCACTGAGCAGAAAGGCAGGGAGAAGTCCGCGCAGGTCAGAGTGGTGTCACAGGCACGAACGAGCTGTCCTGCCGGAACAGATCGGTGCCGTCCGACGGGTCCAGCCGCAGCTGGTAGTTGTAGTGCCGCAGGTAGTAGCCCGGGTAGTTGTACGACTCGAAACGGACCGACCCCGATGCCGTGCCCGTGCGGGCGACGTACGTGGCGTCCTTGGCGAACACCGACGATCCGTCATTCGCGTCGAAGCGTGCCCGGAAGTCCCAGTGCCGCAGGTAGTTCCCGGCCGCATCGCGGAACGAGAAGCCGTTCGAGTCGGCGAGACCCGGTACCATCGTGAACGTCGACGCCTGCTTCTCCGCCGTGGTGCTGGAGGAGCTCACCACGGGGAGGTTCAGAAGAGACGACTGCTCCTGCCAGTAGCGGGTCGAGAAGTTGGCCGAGCGGATGGAACGGGTGACCCCCGTCGACAGGCTGGGGCCGCCGGACACCGTTTCCTTGATCACCGTGAAGTGACGGGCCGTGCCCGAGATCCCCGGCAGTTTCTTCGGTGCCGTCCACGTGGCGAACGTGTCGTAGCTGTCGCTGTAGTAGTAACTGCCGTCACCGTAGCCGTCGAAGAAGATCCGCCAGCCGCCGTTGTCGAGCTGGACCAGCGCCGGCCCCTCACGGGTGCCGCCCCAGCCCGCCCAGTCGCCCGTCCGCCGGATCGTGTACGGGCCGCCCAGGCTGGACGCGGTGGCGTACTCGATGTACTTCGTCGTCTCGTTCTTCGGGAACGCGTGGTACGTCGAGCCGACCCTGACGATGAACGTGTCGATGTGGTTGGCGCCGATCCCGGACAGGGCGACCGGCGAACTCCAGGCCGTGAGCGAGGAGTTGGTGGCACGCAGGCGGTACGGGGTGAAGATCCACTCGTCGTTCGTGGTCGAGCACGACACGATGACGTTCACACTGCCGTCGCTGTCGACGAACCACTCGGGTGCCCATGCCCGCGAGAGGTTCGTGATGGGGACCGTGTAGTCGTACAGGAACGTCCAGTTGACCCGGTTGGCGCTGCGCGCGAAGCCGATCGTCGTGCTGGTGTCCTGCCAGGTGTGCGTCGTGTAGGTGATGTAGTAGTAGCCGTCCGTGTGCTTGAAGACGCTGGCGTCGCGGATGCGGTTGCTGGGCGGCGTGTACGCGGAGGACTGGAGGAGCCGGAAGTCGGTGGCGTCGTCGGACTGGTAGACGTTCACGGTGCCGTCGTTGCTGTTCAGGAACGGCACGATCGTGTAGCGGGTGGCGGACCCGTTCGGTGGCGCGGCCGCGGCGGCGGTGCCCAGCAGACCCGGCAGCTCACCCAGGACGAGTGCCGAGGCGGGCAGCGCGGCCATGGCGCGCAGCAGGGTGCGGCGGGACGGTGTGAAGGGGCGGTCGCGTCTGTCGTGGTCGGAGGGTGTCATCTGCGGCTCTCCTCAGGACGGCTGGTGCTCGGCTCACTGGGTGTAGAAGGTGGCGTCGGCCCGGTCGGTCGCCGTGCTGAGAGCCTGGACGTTGAGCAGGTAGTCGTAGTGGCGGATGTAGCGGCCCGGGTAGTTGTACGACTCGTACGAGACCCCGGCGGAGTCCGCGAGACCGGCCCGCGCGGTGAAGGAGGCGTCACTGCGGAACTGGGCCGTGCCGTCGTTCTTCTCCACCCACACCTCGAAGTTCTTGTGCCGCAGGTAGTAGCCGGGGAAGTTGGCCGACTCCAGGGAGACGGTGCCGCTGCCGGCGAGACCGGTGACCACGCGGAACTGGGAGTCGGCCAGCGGGGCGACGTTCGCCTCTGTCTTGGCGCGGAACTCCCAGTGCCGGATGAACCGGTCGGGGAAGTTGTACGACGACAGCCGGATCGGGGTGAGGCCGTCGGCGACCGGGATGCCGAAGTCGGGCGTGCCGTCGGCCTTCCAGTACACCTTCTGGACGCGGGTGCGGCGGTTGGGGTCGTTGAGCGGGTCGCCGCTGATGTCCTTGTAGCTGCGGTCGTGGTACACGAGGATGTCCGACTTGCCGTCCTCGGAGACCGTGAACTGGTTGTGGCCGGGGCCGTACTGGCTGGTGGCGGCGTTGCTCGCGAAGACCGGGCTGGTCGACTTGGGCCATGACGAGGCGCTGAGCAGGTTGGCGGAGGCGGAGGCGGTCAGCAAGCCCATGCAGTAGTTGGCGTCGGTGGCGCTGGCGGAGAAGGTCATGAAGACCTTGCCGTTGCGCTGGATCACGGCAGGGCCCTCGTTGACCGTCTGGCCCCCGGCGGTCTCCCACGAGGCGGTCGGCCGGCTGATCATGACCGTGCTGCCGGTGATGGTCCAGGGGCTGGACATCTTCGCTATGTACAGGTTGGTGCCGCTGCCGACGGCCGGGTCGTTCTGCGCCCAGCACAGGTAGCGCGAACCGTTCACGACGAACGTTGTCGCGTCCAGGGAGAAGGTGTCGAGCGGAAGCGCGATACGGCCCTTCTCGGTCCAGGTGCCGGTGATCGGGTTCGCGGCGGTGCACTCCAGGACGTACGGCCGGATCTTCCAGACGTCGTTCGCGGCACCGGCGGCGAAGTAGACGTACCACTTGCCGTCGATGAAGTGGATCTCCGGGGCCCAGATGTGGGCGCCCATCTCACCGGTGGCGTGCTTGGTCCAGATGGTGGTCTCGGCGGCCGAGGAGAGCCCCTGGATGGTGGTGGCGCGGCGCAGCACTATCCGGTCGTACGCGGGCACCGTGGCCGTGAAGTAGTAGTAGCCGTCGGTGTGCTTCCAGATGTGCGGGTCGGCCCGCTGCTCGGCGATGGTGTTCGTGTACGTCACGCCGGGTGAGGCGGGGACGGCGGCGTGGGCGGTACCGGCACAGACACCGGTGACGGTGGTGGCGGCCGAGCCGGCGATCATGCCGAGGACCGTTCGACGGGTGAGCGCAGGTCTCACGGGCTTCTCCCTCTGGGGGTGGTGCTGGGGGGGGCAAGCAGGCAGAGCTGGGGGCGGAGATGGAAAGACAGTCAGCCAACTGACGATATTTCGAACGCGGTTCGTAAACTCGGCCAGAAGATAGATCCTGCGCATGACCACGTCAACGCTTCTGTCACACAGGTTTCACACAACGGCAAAGGGGCGCGCCGCCCGCGTTATCCGCAGGTGGTAGGCGCCTCCTGGTTGACTCGGCGAACGGATAATCGGTTGCCTGTTGGCGATGGTAGTGGATGCAATGTCCGGCATGGTCACCCAGGTGCGCCCGCCGCGGCGATCCGTCCAGATCGGCGCTCTCGTTCCGCTGAGTCGGCCCGGCTGGGTCGAGGCAGGCCAACACCTCCTCGCCGGCCTCGAGTTGGCCGTTCGCGAAGTCAATGACGGCGGCGGGGTCGTCGGACGACCAGTCGAGCTGGTGGTCCGGGACACCGCGGCCGATCCACAGAGGGCCGCGGCGGCCGTAGACGAACTGGCTCGCCTGGGCGTGGCCGCCTTGGCGGGGGAGTACCACAGCGTCGTCGCTCGCGCCGCTGCCGCCAGGGCCGACGCCCTCGGCCTGCCGTTCCTCTGCTCGTCAGCCGTTCTCGACGCGCTCACCGAACAGCCGACGGAGTGGGTCGCGCGACTCTCCCCGCCGCAGTCCCGTGGCTGGCAGGTCTACGCGGACTTCCTCCTCGGCGCGGGCCACAGTCGAATCGCCGTGGCGGCCCAGCCGAGTGTCTACTGGGCATCCGGGACCCGCATTCTGCGGGACCACCTCGCGCCACGCGGCGGCACCGTCGTCGAACTCGATATGAGCGCGCTCACCCCGGCGGCCGTGTGCGACGAACTCGTCGACCGTCGCGCGACAGCCCTCCTCCTTCTGGTCGGCCACCCGGAGCCGGCCGTGCCGATCGTCAGGTCCGTCCGCCGCGACCGACGCCTCGCCGAGATCATGATCGGTGCTCCGGCCGGACAACCGGAGTTCGCCGAATGGGCGATGCTGCTGGGCGGCGACGGAGCCGGGGTCCCGTTCCTGCGCTACCTGCCCGAGCGCCTCACCCCACTCGGTGCGCGAGTCGAGACGGCCCTCCGTGAGCGGCTCGACGGAGCGCCCTCCTTCGTCGCCTTCGAGGGCTACGACACGGTCGCCGTTCTCGCCGATGTGCTGCGTTCACACGGCGCGGACCGAGCGCGCACCGCCGAGTCCTGGCCGCGCGTTGAGGTCGAAGGCACCCGCGGCCAGATCCAGTTCTCCCGAACGCCAGGAATCAGCGTCTGGCAATGGGCTGGGCCACCCATTCAAGTCGTCGATCGAGACCATGCGAACCTCGATCGCTTTCGGGTCCTTCACGCCGGCTGAGGGGATGTCGAGCCTGCCGCTGACTGGCTGCCGTCTCCGTGGGTCAGTGACGCGAGGATCGACTCACGGCAGACGTCGAGGATTTCGTCCGCCAGTGAAGAGCCGTCCGGGCATGCCCGCGACAGCATGATGGCGCCGACCGAGTGGGCCAGTGCGTCGATGACCGTGGCGCGGGCCGTGCGCTGGTGCGTGTCCGGCGACGCGTCACCTTCGGCCTGAAGGGCCGCCGTCAGGCTCTCTATGCCGGCTGCGAACTCCGTCCTGATGTCCTCGGGTTGACGTGCCGCGTCGCCGCTGAGGGCCGCGATGGTGCAGCCCTCACCGCGCCCGTCGCGATGTTCCCGGGAGACGTAGGACTCGACGAACTCGGCGATGTCCAGAGTCTCCGTCAGTGACGCGGTCCGTGAAAGCCCGTTCGCGGATGCCTCGGCCATCAGGTCGGCCTTGGAGCGGAAGTGCTTGTAGAACCCGCCATGGGTGAATCCGGCCTCTGCCATCAGTTCCGCCACGCCGACACCGTCGTAGCCGCGCTCACGGAACAGCCTGGCGGCTGTCGTGACGATGTGCGCACGGTTCTGCTCCGCCTGTGCCTTGGTGACCCGCATGTCCAGCCAGCCCTTTCCACCGACGTCCGACCTGCCCACCATACATAGATGTCGACCGACATCAAAGTGGTTGACTTTTTAGATGATGACCGTAATCGTAAGGTCCATCGCTTACAGAAAGGGCCAAGCCGTGAGTGACACGCATGTGACCGCACCGACCCAGTACATCGAGGTCGACGGCGACCGGTTCGCCTACCGGCGCTGGGGGAAGCCCTCCGGCGTCCCGCTCTTCTTCGTCCAGCACTTCCGCGGGGGCATGGACAACTGGGACCCGCTGATCACCGACGGCCTGGCGGAGGGCCGTGAGGTCATCCTGTTCAACGGTCGTGGCCTCGCCTCGTCGTCCGGCACGCCACGCGACCGGATCGAGGACATGGCCGACGACATCGCCGCGGTCATCCGGGCGCTGGGGCTGGAGCAGATCGACCTGCTCGGCTTCTCGATCGGCGGTATCCAGGCCGAGGAGGTCGTGCTGCGCCACCCCGAACTGGTGCGCAAGCTACTGCTGATCGGCACCGGCCTGCGGGGCGGGGAAGTGGCCGTCGACCCCAAGGTGCCTGAGGTCGCGACGCATCCGGTCCCGGCCCTGGAGGACTTCCTCTACCTGTTCTTCGGCCGTTCGGAGGCCGCGCAGGAAGCGGGCAAGGCATTCTGGGAGCGGCGTCACCAGCGGGTCGACCAGGACCCGCCGAGCTCGCCCGAACTCATGATGGCGCAGGCGGAGGCGGTCGCGGTCTACTCGCCGCTGCGGCCGGGTGAGACGCCCTACGTCTACCTGAACGCGATCACTCAGCCGACGCTGGTCATCAACGGCGAGGACGACGTGATGATCCCCTCGATCAACTCCTGGCACCTCGCCCAGAACATTCCCGACGCCCAGCTGATCATCTACCCCGATGCCGGGCACGGAGCGCAGTTCCAGTACCCCGAGCGGTTCCTGAAGCACGCTGTTCAGTTCCTCGACGAGTAGCGTCGACGGCGCGGTGCCACTCCTGCGGGCCGTGACGGTTCGCC